>JADIMB010000082.1 GCA_017694995.1 Candidatus Cryptobacteroides faecavium
CTGTTTAAATTTTTCTCAAAGATTCTTTTATGGACCTTTCCGGTGTATATTTTCTGATTTTTTTCAGTCAGATAGCTCTGCTATTCTTTTCAAAAAATCAGAAAATCTCCCCTCGGAAATCTCTCATAAAATTTATATCGATAAAATTTTAAACAGCTTCTAAATATTGATTTTTAATATTATTAAACATAAATTCGTCTAACTGAGTAACGGACTTGAAGATGAAAATAAGAGACAATTCTGTATTGGCCTCCCGTCCTGAGCTTGCCGCCGAGGTCGGAAAGGTCGCCGAAGTGGCCGGATACCTTTGGGAAAAAGGCTGGGCCGAACGCAACGGAGGCAATATTACAGTGAATATCACGGAATATGTGGATGACGGGCTGGCATCAATGCCTGCTGTCGGGGATCCGGTGGAAACAGGTGCCGATGTGCCTCTGCTGAAAGGGAACTATTTTTACTGCAAGGGCAACAACAGGAGGATGCGTGACCTTGCGGAGGACCCGATGGCAAACGGTTCGGTCATCAGGGTGACAGAGGACGGGCAGCACTACGAGATTGTGGCCGACGCGGCGGTAAAGCCCACTTCCGAGCTGCCGTCCCATCTGTCCGTGCACAACTGGTTCAAGGCCAAGGGCCTTCCTTATAAGGCTTCTCTGCACACCCATCCGATAGAGCTTGTGGCCATGTCGCATCACAGCGGCTTCCTCGGGAAGGATGTGCTCACATATCTGCTCTGGAGCATGATACCTGAGACAAAGGCTTTCTGCCCGAGAGGCCTGGGCATAGTGCCTTACCGGCTCCCCGGCTCGTTGAGGCTGGCGCAGGAGACCATGAAGGAGCTTGAGGACTACGATGTGGTCATGTGGGAGAAGCACGGGGTCTTCGCTGTGGACGAGGATATAATCAAGGCTTTCGACCAGGTGGATGTGCTCAACAAGGCCGCCCAGATCTATATGAGCGCCCGCTCTATGGGTTTCGAGCCGGAGGGGATGACCCGCAGCCAGATGGCCGAGATCTCGGAAGTATTCCACCTGCCAAAATGATAGTACATCTGGACAATACCTGTAAATCATGATGAAAAATCTTGTCTCCATAGGCTTTTCAGCTTTCCTCTTCCTGATGTCCGCGGCTGCGTCTTGGGCCGGTGTGCCTCCTGTCTGGTCCGCCGACTCGGCCCGTGTCACCCGGGATATGCGCACAAGGTCATACATCGCACCTTCAAGGGTGCTGTGGAAAAGCTCTTCCGACCCTTCTGTAATCAGCGGCGAGGACTTCCTGCTGCAGCCTGGTGACGGACAGGCCGTACTGGGCGGAGGAAATGTATGCCGGATGACTGCCCGCGGGGATTCCGGGGCGGCCATCCTCCTGGATTTCGGACGGGAGCTGCAGGGCGGTATCAGGATAGTGACAGGACAGCATCCGTCAGGAAAGCCTGTAAAGGTGAGGGTCCGGTTCGGTGAGTCTGCTTCTGAAGCGATGTGTGAGATGGACGGCGTGAACGGCGCCTGCAACGACCATGCGATACGCGACATGGAGATACTGCTCCCGTGGCTCGGGACCCTGGAGACGGGTTCTTCGGGTTTCCGGTTTGTGAGGATAGACCTTCTGGACAGGGACACAGAGCTTCAGATCAAGGAGGTGAGCGCTTCCATGGTCTACCGGGACATCCCGTATGCGGGGTCTTTCCGCTCCAGCGACAGCAGGCTGGACTCAATATGGATGACAGGGGCTTATACCGTGCATCTCAATCTGCAGGAATACCTGACAGAAGGGGTCAAGCGGGACCGTCTGGTCTGGGTGGGCGACCTGCATCCGGAGGTGATGACCGTATGCTCTGTGTTCGGCTGGAACGGGGCTGTCCCGCGGAGCCTGGACCTGAGCCGGGATACGAATCCGCTCCCTGCATGGATGAACGGGATAAGTTCGTATTCCATATGGTGGCTGCTTATCCAGAAGGACTGGTATATGCATTACGGGGACAAGGATTATCTCGAGGAGCAGAGGGGGTATATCTCCGGACTGTTGAGGCAGCTGGTCTCCAGGGTGGACGCCTCGGGGTGCGAGCATCTGGACGGAATGCGTTTTCTGGACTGGCCGTCATCTCCCAATACGGCGGCTGTGGACGCAGGGCTGCATGCCCTCATGGTCATGGCCATGGATGCAGGGGTGTACCTGTGCGGTATACTCGGTGACAGTGCCCTTGCCGGGGAATGCGCCGCGGCGCGCGGCCTGCTGATGTCTGCCTCGGGAAGTGCCGCAGGGCTTCTGGACTCGGAGGAGTTCGACCCGGCAGCCCCGGGAAGCAAACAGGCCGCTTCTCTTATGGCCCTGTCTGGGATACTTTCCCCGGAGACCGCATACGACAGGTGCATCTGTGCCGGAGGTGCTGCCGGATTCTCCACATTCTATGGCTATTACATGCTTGAGGCTATGGCTGCCGCCGGAAGATACAGTGAAGCCATGGATGTCATAAAGGACTATTGGGGAGGTATGCTTGACCTGGGGGCGACCACTTTCTGGGAGGATTTCGACCTTTCATGGAAAGAGGATGCTGCAAGGATAGATTCTCTGGTCCCTGCAGGGAAAAAGGATGTCCACAGGGACTATGGGGGATATTGCTATAAAGGTTACAGGCACAGCCTCTGCCATGGATGGGCTTCAGGCCCGACAGCATGGCTGAGCCGGCATGTGCTGGGAATCAGGATACTTGAGCCTGGCTGCCGGGCTCTCGGCATAGAACCGCACCTGGGCAGTCTGCAGTGGGCGGAAGGGTCTTTCCCGACACCGTACGGCCCTGTCATGGTGAGGCATGAAAAAGACAGTTCAGGCAAGGTCCGCACCAGTGTGCAGGCACCTCGGCAGATAAAGATAAAAGTCATGAAATAGGAGAAATACAATGGTACACTTCAATCTTATGAAAATATCGGCAGCCATGTCCGTGGCCGCTGCTCTTGTGCAGGTCATCCCGGCTGCCGGGCAGGATGTGGAGGATATTGAGAAAGGCTTCAACCAGATACCGGACAGCATCCGCACCGCTGTCTACTGGTACTGGATCTCGGACAATATTTCCAGAGACGGGGTGGTGAAGGACCTGCATGCCATGAAGCAGGCAGGGATCAACACCGCTTTCCTGGGCAGCATGGGTGTGGACGGTGTCCCGTACGGCAAGGTGAAATTCTTCTCTGACGAATGGTGGGATATCACACATACAGCCCTCAGGACAGCTTCTGACCTCGGCATTGACATCGGAATATTCAACAGTCCCGGATGGAGCCAGTCGGGAGGGCCGTGGGTGAAGCCCGGGCAGGCCATGAGGTATATCTCATCGGATACTCTGAAAGCAGAGGGGAACGGCTCCCTTCAGGCTATTGTCCTTCCTGATGGGAAGGAGGGCTCCAGTCTGTACAAGGTGCTGGCCTATCCTGTCATGGCGGAGGCCACGGCGGCTTCAGTGACGGTAAACAAGACGGAAGGACAGCCTGCACGTGCGGATTTCGCCCTGGATGAGGACATGACGGTAAGGAGCGTGACCGTAAAGGTTTGCTCCCCTGTAAGGACAGCTGTCTCCCTGTTCAGCGGCACTGGAGAAAGCCGCCGCATGGTCGCCTCGTTTGATGTCGACAGGAGCAACCCTGCACTCAACGTAGGGTTCGACCCGTTCGCCCCGGTGGTCATATCGGTGCCGGGAGTGCGCGGAAGGGATTTCAGTGTAGAGTTTTCAAGCCAGGGCGCCGGAGTGATGGAGGTGACGGTGTCAGACAAGCCGTGCGTGGAGCGTTATCCGGAAAAATCCCTGGCCAAGATGTTCCAGTCCCCGCTGCCGATGTGGGATGAGTACATGTGGAGGACTCCTGAAGAGACCTCCGGGGAAGTGCCGCCTGTCCGGCCTTCGGAGGTGGCGGACCTGACCGGGAAAGTCCGGGACGGAGTGCTGGAATGGCAGGTGCCTGACGGGAAATGGTGCATTATGGCATTGTCGCTCGTCCCTACCGGCGTGACTAATTCCCCTGCTGTCCCGGAGGCCACAGGGCTTGAAGTGGACAAGATGAGCCGCAGTCACGTGAGGTCACATTTCGATGCATATATCGGCAAGATACTGGAGCGGATACCGGAGCAGGACCGGAGGTCTTTCAAGATTGTGGTGCAGGACAGCTATGAAACCGGAGGGACCAACTGGACGGATGACATGGAGGAGGTCTTCACCCGGACATACGGGTATGATCCCGTGCCGTTCCTGCCGGTGCTTGCCGGTGAGGTGGTCGGCAGCCAGGACATCTCAGACAGGTTCCTGTGGGACCTCAGACGCCTCATCGCGGACCGTGTGGCCTATGACTATGTCGGAGGTCTGAGAGACGTGTGCCATGAGCATGGTCTTCAGACATGGCTGGAGAACTACGGGCACTGGGGGTTCCCCGGGGAATTCCTGATGTACGGAGGACAGTCGGACAATGTCTCCGGGGAGTTCTGGAGTGAGGGGACTCTTGGGGACATAGAGAACAGGGCCGCTTCATCCTGCGGGCACATTTACGGCAAGCCACAGATCTGGGCGGAGTCGTGCACATCCGGAGGACCGGCATTTTCCCGGTACCCGAGACTCATGAAACAGCGGGTCGACAGGTTCTTCACTGAAGGTATAAACAGTACGCTGCTGCACTTGTACATACAGCAGCCCGATGACAGGAAGCCAGGGCTTGATGCGTGGTTCGGCAACGAGTTCAACAGGAACAACACATGGTTCGGCTACATGGACCTTTTCACTTCCTATCTGAAAAGATGCAACTTCATGCTGCAGCAGGGCCGTTATGTGGCCGATGTCGCGTATTTCATTGGGGAGGATGCACCGAAGATGACAGGGGTCTGCGACCCTGCTCTGCCTTATGGCTATTCGTTTGACTACATAAATGCCGAGGTGCTTATGGAGCATTCCCGTGTGCGTGACGGAAAGCTGGTGCTCGACAGCGGCATGGAATACAGGCTGCTGGTGCTCCCTGTGCAGGAAACCATGCGCCCGGAAGTGCTTGCCAGGATAGGGTCGCTGGTAGATGCCGGACTTGTGGTGACAGGTCCTGCCCCGAAGCGCTCCCCGAGCCTTGAGGGCTATCCGGCTGCCGACATCAAGGTGAAGGACATGGCTGAAACAATGTGGAACGCTCCTGCCGGGGCAAGGTTTTCAATGTACGGGAAAGGAAAGGTATATCCTGAGGGGACTCCTCTCGGGGACATATTCAAGGATCTGGATGCAGGCCCGGATTTTTCCGCCGGCAGCAGCCAGGACGATATCCTGTTCATACACCGGACTCTCGGGGAAGGCACCGACGGGGAGATCTGGTTCGTGTCCAACCAGAAAGACGGGCCAGTCAGCGCGGACATGTCTTTCCGTGTATCGGGGATGGTACCTGAGATATGGGATCCTGTCTCAGGCAAGATATCCCCGGCAGGGTATACTGAGAAGGACGGGCGGACATATGTCAGCATGGATTTCGGGCCGCTCTCCAGCGTGTTTGTAGTGTTCCGTCCCGGGGGCACGCGTCCAGCTGCTTCTGAGACGGCTGTGCGGGATGTGGCCGTAATTGATTCCGGCTGGACGGTATGTTTCGACCAGGGGGGCGAATTCGCTCCAGGCGCTGCCCTTCCCGGATGCCCGGAGCCGTTCGAGGCGGATTCTGACAGCCTGTTTGACTGGTCACTCTCCGCTGATCCGAGGATAAAGTATTATTCCGGTACGGCGGTATACAGGACACAGGTGAAAATAAGGAAGAAGGATGACGGGGCCAGATATGTCCTTGATCTTGGCAAGGTCATGGTGATGGCCAAGGTGAAAGTGAACGGAGTCTGCGCCGGGGGAGTGTGGACGGACCCGTACAGCCTGGATATCACCGGTCTTGTCCGTAACGGGAAGAACGTTATAGAGGTGATGGTGGCAAACAACTGGATGAACCGTCTTGTCAAGGATGCCTCCCTCCCTGAAGAGGAGCGTCTTACATGGACCAACATAAACCCTTACGCTCCGGATTCCCCTCTGCAGTCTTCAGGCCTGCTGGGACCCGTGAAGCTGGTAAAGGAGACATATGAATCACATTAAATCGAGATAAAATATGAAAATACGGACAGTTTTGATGTTTTCCATGCTTGCTGCCGCCGCATTCACGGCGGCGGCGCAGGAGGACGCGGCTCCTGCAGGGCGGATCTCCTGCATGCGCTGCGAACACCTTGATTCCCCGTTGGGCATAGACTCTGCCGAGCCGCGGTTGTCGTGGAGGCTCCCTGACGGGATAAGCAAGCAGACCGGCTATTATGTCGTGGTAGGGACTGATTCTGCGGCAGTGGCTTCGGGAGAAGGAGAGTACTGGAATTCCGGTATCGTCCAGTCTGACGATATACTGGTTAGGTACGGAGGGAAATCCCTTGAGCCTTTCACGAGATATTTCTGGAAGGTCACAGCCTGGGATGAGAACCAGAATACCATGGAATCGGCCGTGGCGCATTTCGAGACCGGGATGATGGATGCGGGAAACTGGCAGGGATGCTGGATAAGTGACTCCCATGACAGGGAATACAAGCCTGCGCCGTATTTCAGGAAAGGCTTCTCACTGGGGAAAAAGGTGGAATCGGCCAGGGCATATATTGCCGTAGGCGGCCTGTATGAACTGTATATCAACGGAGAACGTATCGGAGACCACAGGCTCGATCCGATGTATACCAGATATGACAGGAGGAACCTATATGTGACATACGACATCACTTCATACCTCAAGGAAGGGGACAATGCCGTCGGGGTCCTTCTCGGGAACGGCTGGTACAACCATCAGTCAGGGGCCGTATGGGACTTTGACAATGCCCCGTGGCGGAACCGCCCCGCTTTCTGCCTGGACATCAGGATAAGATATACCGACGGGACTTCGGAGGTGGTGAAGACCGACCTTGACTGGAAGACATCCGGAGGACCGCTGACGTTCAACAGCATATACACTTCGGAGCATTATGATGCCCGCCTTGAGCAGGACGGCTGGTCGGAGCCGGGCTTTGATGATTCCGTATGGCAGGGCGTACGCTACCGCAGCGCCCCTTCGCGGAATATAACAGCCCAGCAGACTGTCCCTATCCGCAATGTCACCGAATATAGGCCGGTGAGCGTGCGGAGGCTCGACGACAGGAGCTGGCTTTTCGATTTCGGGCAGAATATGGCCGGGGTCACCAGGCTCAGGATTTCAGGCGAGGAAGGGGCTGTGGTGAAGCTTGTCCATACTGAAAGGCTCCGCCCCGACGGGCATGCCGACCTTTCCAACATCGATGTGTATTTCCGTCCCAAGGAAAGCGGGGATGTCTTCCAGACAGATGTGGTGACCCTCAGCGGGAAAGGCGAGGACGAGTTCATGGCCAGGTTCAACTACAAGGGATTCAGGTACGTGGAGCTGGTGACTGACCGCCCGATGCAGGTGCCTGACTCGGCCCTTGTGGCATATGCGGTGCACAGCGATGTGGATGCGGCGGGAGAAATCCGTTCCTCCTATGACCTTATAGACAGGCTGTGGAAGGCCACCAACATGGCTTATCTCTCCAACCTGATGGGATATCCTACGGACTGTCCGCAGCGTGAGAAGAACGGGTGGACCGGAGACGGACACCTGGCTATCGAGACAGCCCTTTACAACTATGACGGCATCACCGTATACGAGAAATGGCTTGCAGACCACCGGGACGAGCAGCAGCCCAACGGAGTCCTTCCCGACATCATCCCGACCGGGGGCTGGGGCTACGGGACCGACAACGGACTGGACTGGACCAGCACTATCGCCATCATACCGTGGAACCTGTATCTTTTCTACGGTGACACCAGGCCTCTGGAAGACTGCTATGAGAACATCAAGCGGTATGTGGACTATGTGGACAGGCGCAGCCAGGGGCACCTTACATCATACGGGCGGGGCGACTGGGTGCCTGTCAAGTCCCGCTCATCCAAGGAGCTGACATCATCCGTATATTTCTTTGTCGACGCCACCATATTGGCCAGGGCCGCCGCCCTGTTCGGCAAGGAGGACGACCATGCGCACTATTCGGCTCTTGCAGACAGCATCAGAAAGGCTATCAACGACAAATTCCTTGATCCTCAGACCGGAGTGTATGCCTCCGGTACACAGACAGAGCAGAGCGTGCCGCTCATGTGGGGCGTCGTCCCTGAGGAAATGAGGGCAAAGGCAGCCGCCGTGCTCGCTTCGAAAGTCGCCCAGACCGGTTATCACATAGACTGCGGCGTGCTGGGGGCGAAGGCCGTCCTTAACGCCCTGTCGGAAAACGGATACAGCAAGGAGGCCTATAAGGTGGCTACCCAGAACACATATCCGTCATGGGGCTGGTGGATAGTCAACGGTGCCACGACCCTGCTGGAGAACTGGGACCTGGAGGCTACCAGGGACATATCCGACAACCACATGATGTTCGGCGAGATAGGTGCATGGTTTTTCAAGGGGCTGGGCGGCATCAGGCCTGATCCGCAGGCCCCGGGATTCAGGCATATCCTCCTTTCCCCTTCATTCGTGGACGGTCTGGATTACTTCGAAGCCTCCCATATGGCTCCTGACGGGCTCATTGTATCGTCATGGCGCAGAAAGGGCAGGACAGTTACTTATACTGTTAAAGTGCCTTCAAACACCACTGCCACACTTACTGTGCAGGCCAGGCGTCTCAGGTCCGTGGACATAAGGACAGAAGAGACTGCTGACGGAGTTTGGAAAGCCGAGATCCCTGCCGGGGACTGGCAGTTCACTGTGACATTGTAAACGCAAAAAAAAATGGATAGACTTGTAATGACAGCGGCTGTCGCCGTAATGCTGGGAATCCCGGCTTCCATTTCCCTTCATGCTGCAGAGGGACTTGTGGAAATAATTGACCTGAAATGCAATATGCAGCACAACCCTTACGGGATTGCCGATCCTGTCCCGTCCCTGAGCTGGAAACTTGTCTCTGACAGGGACAATGTGGTCCAGAAGGCATACCGTATACAGGTCGCCTCGTCCGAGGCTGCCCTCGAGGGCGGTGATGCCGACAAGTGGGATTCGGGCTGGGTGAAGTCGCCGGAGACCGTATATGTCCCTTATGGAGGGACTCCGCTGGAGAGCAGAGAGACATGCTGGTGGAGGGTCAATGTAAAGACCAGTGAAGGGAAGACCGGGTGGTCGGACGCTTCCACATGGACTTCCGCTTTCCTTTCCGGGGACCAGTGGAAAGCACAATGGATAGGCCTTGACAGATGCTCCGCGGGAGAGAAGACCGACGGAGGGAATACAGTTCTCGCCGCCCGTTATTTCCGCAAGGACTTCAGCACGGCCCGGGGGCAGAAGGTGCAGAAAGCAGTGCTGTATGTATGCGGCCTCGGGACATATTATGCATATATCAACGGCGAGAAAATAGGGGACCAGATTCATTCACCTGTAGTAAGCGACTATGACAAGTCGGTGTATTACAATGTCTTCGATGTTACTGACCTTGTTCGTTCCGAAGGAGACAACACGATAGGTGCCGCTGTAGGCAACGGCTTTTTCTTCGCCCCGCGCAACCCCGGGCTCAGGCATTTCGGCTATCCGAGGCTCCTGGCTCAGCTGGAGATCACATACGGTGACGGTTCAGTACAGACTGTGGTCACCGACGGTTCCTGGAAGGTTACCTGCGATGGTCCGGTGAGGTCCAACAACTACTATGACGGAGAAGTCTATGATGCCAGGATGGAGATGCAGGGGTGGAACGGACCGGGATTCGTCTCAGGAGATATGTCAGTATGGCATGATGCGGAACTGGTGTCCGCCCCGAAGGGCAGGCTTGTGGCGCAGCCAAATCCCCCGGTGAAGATAATGCACACACTGACTCCTGTGTCTGTCAATAAACTGGGACCTGACACCTACATACTTGACATGGGCCAGAACATGGTAGGCTGGGTGGAGATGGAATGCCGTATCCCGGAAGGCAGCAGCGTCAGGCTCAGATTTGCCGAGCTCCTGAACCCTGACGGGTCCCTGTACACCGCAAACCTCCGCTCCGCCTCGTGCACCGACATCTTTACCGGCAACGGACAGCAGTCCAGCTGGGAGCCGTCATTCGTCTTCCACGGATTCAGGTATGTCGAGGTGACAGGTTTTCCCGGGGAGCCTTCCGTCCGGGACTTTACCGGCAAGGTGATATATGACAGGATGCCTGTGACCGGACATTTCTCCACATCCGACTCCACTGTCAACAGGATATACCGCAACGCCACGTGGGGAATACGGGGCAATTATCACGGTATGCCTACCGACTGCCCGCAGAGGGACGAGAGGCTCGGCTGGCTCGGGGACCGTACCACGGGTTCGTACGGGGAGAGCTATGTGTTCGACAATAATCTTCTGTATGAGAAATGGCTGCAGGATATAGCCGACACGCAGAATGAACAGGGCTCCATCTCGGATGTGTCTCCGAACTTCTGGATGCTTTATCAGGATGACGTCACATGGCCAAGCGCATATTTCAATGTGGCCAGGATGCTTTACCGGCGTTTCGGCAACCCGGTCCCTGTCATCAGGCATTACGGGTCGATGAAGAAATGGATGGACCATATAGCCGGGACGGCTATGGAGGACGGGATAGTGGTCAAGGACACATACGGAGACTGGTGCATGCCGCCTGAGTCCCCGGAGCTGATCCACTCCCAGGATCCCTCACGCAAGACGGACGGCAGGCTGCTCAGCACCGCCACATATTATTATTTGCTGGGTGTCATGGAGGAATTCGCCTCGATTTCAGGGCATGAGGCCGACATCCAGGGATACAGGACACTGGCCGCCAAAGTCAAGGAGGCTTACAACAGGGAGTTCCTCCGCAAGGGTGACAGTCCTTCGGATGCATGGTACAGCAACAACACCGTCACCGCCAACCTCCTATCTATCGCCTACGGCCTTGTCCCTGAGGAATATGAAGATGCCGTATTCGGTCATATCGTCCGCAAGACGGAAGACGATTTCAACGGCCATGTCAGCACAGGCGTGATAGGGATATGCCACCTGATGCGCGGCCTTACACGCGGTGGCCGGCCCGACCTGGCCCTGCGCCTTGCCACCAATACCGGCTATCCGAGCTGGGGGTACATGGTGGAGCACGGCGCTACGACCATTTGGGAGCTCTGGAACGGGGACACTGCCGACCCTGCCATGAATTCCGCAAACCATGTCATGCTTCTGGGAGACCTCCTGATATGGTTCTATGAAGACCTGGCCGGCATCCGGACCGCACCGGGGGCTACAGCATTCAGCAGACTGCAGATGAAACCTTACCCTGTGGATGGCCTGGACCATGTGGAGGCATCCTACGACTCTGTGAGAGGACGGATTGCAAGCTCCTGGAAGAAGACGGATGACGGAGGGTTCGTATGGGATATAACCCTTCCGGCGAACACATCCGCGGAAGTGTGGGTGCCTTGCGGGGACAATGCTCCGGAAGTTCCGGAAAAAGCAGTATTTTTGCGTAGTGAACAGGGCTATTCCGTGTACAGTGTAGGCTCCGGCAGCTGGAACTTCGTCTCGCGGCTTTAGCCTGAAGGTAAATTAACGTCAGTTCGACGAATTTATGTTTAATAAAATTATATTAAAAATCAATGTTTTATCATTTATGACCAGAATCCGTCACACTGACGTTAATGATTAAACATGCGTTTAATCATATAATCTAATCCCCAGTCACTTCGTGACAGCCCCTTATTAAGGGGCGCCACCCCAGTCCGCCCCCTCGCTGGGGGCCCTGTCGCAGGCCACGGCCCTGCTCCTTAATAGGTAATTCGATGTAATTTAATGAATTAAATTCATCGAATTCACGTTAAAT
>JADIMB010000083.1 GCA_017694995.1 Candidatus Cryptobacteroides faecavium
TGCTCTCAAATTCAGATAAATCTACCATAATCTCATTTTTAGACTCCAGCAAATATACGTAATATCGGCATTAAAGAAGCAGTTATTTACGATTATCTTCTGCATGATTTCGGAATAAAACCGAACTGTCACCGTAACTCAGGAAACGAAAGTCATGTGAAAGAGCATGGTCATAGATTTTCCTCCAGTCTCCGTCCACAAAAGCGGAGATGAGCAGAAGCAGCGTACTTTTGGGCTGGTGGAAATTGGTGACAAGAATATCCACTACCCTGAATCTGTAGCCCGGAACTATGATTATCCTCGTCCCTGTCGTCAGTCCGTCCAGATTCTCCGAGTCCAAATATGCAAGGACAGCATCCAGGGACTCCTCCAGAGTATACGGATAATCCCTTTCGTACGGCATCCACTGCCCGATATCTCCGGGCTTGCCTTCCTCTATGCATTTCACTCCGGTATAATACAGAGATTCGAGAGTCCGCACAGACGTCGTTCCCACAGCCACTACCGGACGTCCGCCCCGTCTGAGATCCTGAATAAAGGATTTGGAGACCACAAACGGCTCCCTGTGCATGGTATGGCCCGATATCTCGCTGCTCTTTACCGGCAGGAATGTCCCTGCGCCCACATGCAGGCACACAGTCTCCATGTCGATCCCTTTTTCCCTGATCCTGTCGAGCACATCTCCGGTAAAATGCAGCCCGGCGGTAGGTGCCGCCACCGATCCCCGGAATCTTGCATACAGCGTCTGGTACCGTTCCAGGTCTATATCTTCCGTATCACGGTTCAGATACGGAGGAATCGGTATAGACCCGCACAGCTCGAGCACCCTTGAAAAAGGAGCACCGCCTTTCCATGTGAACTCGACAACAGAAGTTTCCCCGTCTCTCTCCACCAGTGATGCCTTCAGGTCCATTTCCTTTACGGATTCATCACAATGCGGATTGTAAAGAGAAAGTATATCAGTCTTCCATTTCTTGACATTGCCCACAATACATTTCCATCTGCACGATACGGTCGTTGCGAATATGAGATTATACTCAGCAGGAAGGACCGGTTCAAGACAGAAAATCTCAATGTGCGCACCGGTTTCACGCTGGAAATGCAGACGGGCAGGGACAACCTTGGTATCGTTGAATACCATTATCGAATTCTCAGGCAGAAGATCCGGTATTTCGCGGAATATATGGTCGCTCACCGCACCGTTCCTGTATTCAAGAAGTTTGGAAGCATCCCTCCGGGGCAGAGGATATTTCGCAATCCTTTCGTCCGGAAGGGAATAGTCATAGTCATCTATACGTATCTCAGGAATCATTATTTGCATCAAATTAAATTTCTGCGCGAAAATACACAATTGTAGCGAAAAACAGAAGAGGAATTCCTTTTTCCCGGTCCGGAAGGTTTGTTTACATATTTTAATTACAATAAGAAAGTGTTTACTTACAACTGTAATTAAATAGCGATGAACAACAATGAATATTTGTTAATTTTCACCACCGTAAACAATATTACAATAAGCAGTGCTTATAAATATTTTATCTAATCAATAATTATTTGATAACTAGGAATATATCATCTATTATATGAATTAAGAATATAATAAATCGTGTAATTATTACCTCCTCTGTTACATTAAAGATATTAATTAATAGTATTTAAATCAATAATATATTCATAACCAAATGATTAATCTATATTATATAAAATAATACTTCAATCAGTTACATGTCTTCTTAACAGGATTTAAGGATTATTTACATTGGTATAATAACATCAGCTAACAGAATTATAACTACATTTGTAAATAAATACTTTACAACCATGAATAGACGTTTGCAGCAGTTTCTTGATGCGGAAAACATTACTCAAGCACAGTTTGCAGCCAGGGTCAGGGCTACTCCGGCCAGTATCTCGCATCTCCTTGCAGGAAGGAACAAGCCGAGTTTTGAAATCATACAGAATATTATGAAGGCATACCCTGAACTGAATATCGAATGGTTCATCAACGGCACCGGCAAGATGTACAAGGCTGCTGCACCTAAAGAACATGATACAGGGTCCGGCCTGTTATTTTCCGATGAAATGCAGCAGGAATATGAGAGCATGCCCGGTCCGGACAGCATGCCACGGGAGATTGAAGCAACCTCTTCAGAAGCGTATAAAAGCGTACAGATGCAGGAGCGCCCTTCAAATATTAAATCCTCAGAGACTTCAGATACACCTTCTCCTGCTGTCAAAGTCATTGAGAAGCAGCGTAAAGCAGTCAAGATTGTCATATTCTACGATGACGGGACTTTCCAGGAATTCCAATGAAAATATAGAAATTTTATGTATTTTCGCTGCCGCTAATTTTTTGCAACACAATGTACAAGTTTCTAATCAGACCGGTACTGTTCCGCTTTAACGCGGAAACAGCCCACAACATCACTTTTGCTGCACTCGATGTACTGAAGCATATCCCGTTCGCGCGGCAGATCACAAAGATGCTCTTCTGCAAGAAGACCCCTGAACTTTCCAGGGAACTGTTCGGCATGGTCTTCCCGAACCCTGTGGGACTTGCCGGCGGACTGGACAAGAACGGTGAACATTACAACGACCTGGCCTGTTTCGGGTTCGGATTCGTTGAAATAGGCTCCCTTACTCCGGAGCCTCAGGATGGGAATCCCAAGCCCAGGCTTTTCCGTGTGGTCAAGGACAAGGCCATAATAAACCGCATGGGCATAAACAATAAAGGGGTGAAGCATGCTATCGAGCACCTGAAAAAAGAAAAGCCAGGAGTGATTGTCGCTGCAAACATATCGAAGAACAGCTCGAGCATGAACGAGGATGCAGCCAAGGACTACGAAAGCGCCTTCGCACTGCTGTATGATTTCGTGGACATGTTCGTCATAAACCTGTCCTGCCCCAATGTGACTGACCTGGCGAAACTGCAGGATGTGTCCTTCCTTTCAGAGATTGTAGACAAACTCCTGGGGCTCAGGATGTATTTCGATGAATACCGTCCTATTCTCGTCAAAGTCTCCCCCGACATCCCCCAGCAGCAGCTTGACGAGATCATTGAATATATCATGATGTCGGGAGTCGACGGGATAGTGGCCGGCAACACGACAAAAAGCCGTGAGGGACTCACCGCAAGCAAGGAAAAGATCGAAGCCATCGGAGGCGGAGGAATGTCAGGAGCCCCGCTTTACAGGAAAAATCTCGCCTTGGTGAAATATATCCACGACAAGACAGGGGGCAACCTGCCGATAATCGGAGTCGGAGGCATAATGTCGCCGGAGCAGGCAAAGGAGATGCTTGATGCCGGCGCATCCCTGATAGAAATCTATTCCGGCTTCATATACGAAGGACCGGGATTCGTTAAAAAGATCCTGAAATATCTTCAGAAACCCTTAAAGAAACAATAAGCAATACAATGGTCAATGCTTCCATATGCACTATCGGGGACGAGATCCTGATAGGGCAGATTGTCGACACCAATTCTTCGCATTTTGCCAAGGCTCTCAATGCTATAGGCATACGTGTCAGCCGTATGGTCTCCTTCGGGGATGACCGCAGGCAAATAATCTCATGTCTTGAAAACGAGCTCAGGGAGAATCAGATAGTCATTGTCACCGGAGGCCTGGGCCCCACCAAGGACGACATCACAAAGGCTGCACTTGCGGAACTTTCCGGAAGCCGTTCATACAGGGAGGACAGCGGACAGCTGGAAATAATCAGAGAAATACTCACCTCCAGAGGTCTCGACATGCTTGGTATCAACAAGGCCCAGGCGTTGGTCCCTGATACATGTGAAGTGATCCAGAACAGGCTCGGGACAGCCCCGGTGATGGTCTTCCGCTTCCCGGAGGAGCGCTTCGGCCACGCCTGCACTCTATATTCTCTGCCAGGTGTCCCCTATGAAGCGACTGGAGCGATACCTGACGTCATAGACGACATCCGGAGGCATTTCCCGGCGGATGACATATGCCACAAGACCATAATGACATACGGGCTTGCCGAATCACAGCTGTCCAAGATGATAGAAGCATGGGAGTCGGCCCTTCCGTCATGCATGCATCTTGCATACCTGCCGAATCCGCTTACAGGCGTGAGGCTTCGCCTGTCAATATACGGAGGCGAAAAGGCGGATGAGGAAGCACAGATGGAACACCAGCTCGGGAAACTGCGCGGAATCATCGGTGAATACATATATGCAGAAGAAGACACTACTCTGGAGAATGTCATAGGGAAAATTCTGCTTGCTTCCGGCAAGACACTCAGTGCGGCGGAATCATGTACAGGAGGAATGGTGTCACATCTGATCACATCTGTGGCCGGCTGTTCCTCATATTATCTGGGATCCGTCACCTCGTATGCGAACGAAGTCAAGGAAAACGTGCTCGGTGTGCCTGCGGAGATTATCAGCAGATACGGGGCGGTCAGCAGCGAGTGCGTAGCCAGGATGGCAGAAGGAGTGAGACGGATAACAGGAAGCGACTACTCCGTGGCCACATCAGGTATCGCAGGCCCTGGCGGCGGGACGCAGGACAAACCTGTAGGACTGGTCTGGATAGGAGTAAGCACTCCGCACACTACAGAGACATATAAAGTTGTATTCCACAATGACAGAAAACGCAATATAGAAAGGTTTGCCGCTTCAGCTTTGGATTTATTGAGGAAAGCGATACTGAAGGATCTTAATATCTGATAATAAGGAAATATAACATTATTG
>JADIMB010000084.1 GCA_017694995.1 Candidatus Cryptobacteroides faecavium
TTTCAGTCCTTTGCTCTACCAACTGAGCTATGACACCATTTTCTGTAAGAACTTCCCTCTCTTTCGTTTTGGGATTGCAAAGATAGGCAAAATTCCTCACACTCCAAATTTTTTCACTTCTTTTTTGAAGAAATTGATAATCGGCCCGTATAATTGCCTGGGAAGATGCTCCTGTGAAGAAGCGGCTGGAGCCTTGCATATCAGCTGGAAAGCCTTTCATCGAATCAGGGGTACCACGGCGGACAATTATCGATAAATTTTCAAACAGCTTCTCAATAATTTAAAAGTTTGGAGTATTTTTGCTCCGCACTGGAGACATTCCATGTCCGGTCCATATTCGCACAATGATGGGAGAGAGATTGAAAACAGATGCAGTGATCTATATATCAGTGATTCTGCCGCTCAAACTGGAGTGGGAGCCGTGCTATGCAAGCATGGAGGAGGTCGATGCCGGAGACCGTGTAAGGGTCATGTTCGCCGGTAAAGAATATCTGGGGGTAGTATCGGAGACCGCTGTGAAACCGGATGTGGACGTGTCGAAAATAAAAACGATAATGTCCGTGGAAAGGTCTCTGGCAAGGGTCACAAGCCGGGAAATCATGCTTTGGAGACAGGTCGCGTCTTATTATATGTGCAGTGTCGGCGAAGTGTACAAAGCTGCATATCCGCTGCAGAAGGTCTCGTCTGAAGAAGTGCTGGCAAGAAAGGCGGCAAGGCTTGAAAAAAGGCAGAAGGCTGTAAAAGAGGCAGAAATCCGGAAACTCAAGATGATAACCGCACGCCTGGAGAAAAAGCAGATTCTGCTGTCCAGGGCCAAGAGGCAGGACATAAAAGAGAAATACAGCTCGGAAATCAGGAGGCTCCAGGACGAGCTGGACTTGATAAGCACAGGGGTGCACCGGCAGCGCATTCGTGGACATGAAGACACCGCGGTGCAGATACCGGGCAGCGGGACCGCATTGACAGACGCGCAGACGGAGGCGGCTGACGCAGCACGGGAAGCATTCGGGAAAAGGAAGACAGTCCTCCTTAAAGGAGTCACCGGATCCGGCAAGACGGAAATATACATCAAGCTTGCATCCGAGGCCCTTTCAAAAGGGAAGAATGTGCTGTACCTGGTCCCGGAAATCGCACTTGGCAGGCAGCTCGAATACAGGCTGGAGGACACATTCAAGGACATGCTGATGGTTTTCCATTCCGGAGAATCCGCAGCACGAAGGACAGAAGTCGCGGCAAGGACCAGGGACAGCAGGTATATCGTCCTGGGCACACGGTCCGCCATCTTCCTTCCTCACAACAATCTGGGGCTCATAATAGTGGACGAAGAGCATGACTCTTCCTACAAGCAGGACTCCCCCGCCCCCAGATACAACGGAAGGGACACGGCAGTAATGCTCGGCGCCATACACTCGTGCCCCGTACTGCTCGGGTCAGCCACTCCGTCCCTGGAGTCACTCTACAACTGCATCACAGGCAAATACTCATTGATTGAACTGCCACAGAGGTTCCATGGCGCGCCTGACGCGGAAGTCGAGATTATAGACACTGTCGCCGAGCGGAAAAAGAACGGCATGCGCGGAAGTTTTTCACTGAAGCTGATATTCAAGATCAAAGAGACCTTACAGAAAGGAGAGCAGGTGATTATCCTGCGGTCCAGAAGGTCTTTCTCCCCTGTTCTTCAATGCGAAGGATGCGGCTTCATCCCCAAATGCCCCCGCTGCAACGTAAGCCTGAGCTACCACAAGGCCTCAGGGAAAGACATCTGCCACTATTGCGGTTTTTCAGTCCCTCACACTGGGATATGCCCTGAATGCGGAGGAGTACTGTCAGGCATAGGTGCAGGGACACAGAAAATAGAAGAGGAGACGGCGGCGCTTTTCCCCGAGGCCAGGATAGCCAGGCTGGACAGCGACTCTGCGCAAGACAGGAAATACGAAACCGAGGTGATCAAAGGATTCAGCAAAGGCAGCATAGATATTCTTATCGGCACGCAGATGATTACAAAAGGGTTTGATTTCAAGGGTCTTACTCTAGTTGCAGCAATAGGCGCTGACTCACTGCTTGCGGTCCAGGATTTCAGGGCCGACGAAAAAGCTCTGCAGACACTCATGCAGTTCCGAGGAAGATGCGGAAGGCGGGGGCACAAAGGGACATTCATGATCCAGACCAGCCAGCCCGGGCACCCGGTTTACCGCCAGTTGCTCCTCAATGCGGCATCAGGAGCAGAAAGCCTTATGGCAGAGAGGCATGACTTCGGCTATCCCCCTTACTGCCGGCTGATAGACATCACTGTCAGGGACTCTTTCGAGGACCGTGCGGAAAGGATGGCGGCAAAAGCTGCCGCAATCCTGTCTGACAAAGGGTTCCACATCACCGGCCCGTTCTCCACGGCTTCAGGGAAGAATGCGGGGGACCATATAAGGACACTTCGGGTGACAGTCCCTAAGGACAGCATGCTGCAGGCAAGGAAGAATTCAATCCACGGCCTTCTCTGTATTTTTGAAAAAAAGGAAAAATACACCGGACACATATCGGTTGACGTAGACCCGGTCTGAGACATATCAGCGGGAAAAGGCATGCAGGACATTTATCTGCTGGGGCAGTATCTCTATCCGTACCGGAAGAGCGCCTACTATCTCTCCGTCCACTTCCACAGGAGCGGTATGGCCCGGTGCAGTATAGACCGTCATCGAGCGGCATCTTCCGCATACGAGGAAGTCAGCCTTGGTGAATGTCCCGTTGAAGAGTCTCGGGCCGTCCTTCAGCATCTCCATGACAGAGACAGGCGGGATGACCGTATAGTCAAGCAGTCCGTCATCTGTCACCGCATCCGGAGTCTGCCTGAGGCCCCCGCCGGAGTACTGTCCTATCCCGAACGCGACCGACAGGCACTCCCCGTCATAGACGACATTCCCGTCGCACTCAATGGAGACATTGAATATATCACCATGCACAAGATTGTAGACCAAAGAGTTAATATAAAGCATCCGCCCTTTTTTCCCGTGGTTCTTCTGGTAATTCACCCTGTCGCACACCCTCGCGTCAAGTCCTGCTCCGCCTATGTTCACCATATACGAATACGGGCCCGGGACCAGCATGTCTCCTCCTTCCTTGCCCCGGGAATGCTCAAGGACAGTGACCTTGGCAATGTCCTGCAGTGCGAAAGACCCTTTCTCTATGAGGCCCACTACAGACGCTGTGTCATGGGTGATCCCGTGCGCCTTTATCCAGTCGTTCCCGGAACCTACCGGTATTACAGCCAGATAGAACTCGGACAGGTCCATCTTCCCGCCATTGAGCCTTGCATTTCCGATGGCGCAGGCTATGCCGCCCAGCACCTCATGGATTGTCCCGTCCCCTCCTACTGCGATGAATCTGCGGTATCCCTCTTCCGCCGCCCTGCAGGCTATCTCTGTCGCATGCTGTCTGCAGTCTGTCATGCGGCAGGTGAAGGCTATTCCGCGTGAAATGAGCATCTGCTCCGCTTTCTTCCATTCGGAAGCCGTTCTGCCGCTGCCGGCATGAGGGTTGACCACCGCCAGCCATATAGTGCTGTTGTCCATTGTTAATAATTATCTGTCGGCAAAAGTAGCAATTTAAATGAAATTATTTTGTACATTTGCCGAGATTTAGTCATTGAAAAGAGGAACAGGATATGGGAAAAGTAATTGCGATCGCAAACCAGAAAGGAGGGGTCGGGAAAACCACGACAGCGATTAACCTCGCTGCGTCACTCGCCGTTCTGGAAAAAAAAGTACTGATCATAGATGCAGACCCTCAGGCCAATACAACCTCTGGCCTGAACTTCTCCCCGGACAATGACCAGAAGCGCACTCTCTACGAAGTCATGATCGGAAAGATTGATGTTTCTGACGCATTGATACAGACAGAGATAGCAAATCTTCAGATGATTCCGTCCCACATCAACCTGGTAGGAGCGGAAATCGAGATGCTGGAGGCTGCTGACAGAGAGTCAATAATGAAAAAGGCGCTGGCCCCTATAAAGAACGATTATGACTACATAATCATAGACTGCTCACCTTCACTGGGGCTGATCACAGTCAACTCGCTCACGGCCGCAGATTCAGTAATCATCCCTGTACAGCCGGAATTCTTTGCCCTTGAAGGGCTCGGCAAGCTTCTTCAGACAATAAGGCTGGTGCAGAACGGGGTGAATCCGGGGCTTACGATAGAAGGATTCGTAGTGACAATGTTCGACGGAAGGACAAAAGTCCACACGCAGGTCGAAGCCGAGCTCAGGGAGCATTTCGGAGAGATGGTATTCAAGACCATAATCCAGAGGAACATTCGTCTGAGCGAAGCCCCTTCACACGGAAAGCCGATAATCCTGTATGACGTAATATGTAACGGTACAGCCAATTACCTGAATCTCGCAAAGGAAATACTAGAGAAAAACACAAAAAATGAGTAAACAGCCAAGAGGGCTGGGGAAAGGTCTCGGCGCCCTTCTGGGGGACCAGTCCTTAAACCAGATAAGAAAGCCCGTCGAATACGTACATAAGACAGTCGTCTCACCTGAATCCCCGGAGCCGTCAAGTGCAACGGCGGATATCATGCTGATACCTGTAGACCTCATTGAGGCCAATCCCTACCAGCCGAGGATGTCTTTTGACAATGAAGCACTGGAAGGACTTGCCGAGTCGATCAAGTCACTGGGGCTCATACAGCCTATCACTGTAAGGCGCAAGTCTTCCGACAGATACCAGATCATAAGCGGAGAGCGCAGGTTCAGGGCATGCAGACTGGCCGGGCTCGAGGAAATCCCGGCATACATAAGGGACACCAATGACCAGGGCATGCTCGAGATGGCCATAGTGGAGAATATCCAGCGTGAGGACCTCGACCCTATCGAGGTGGCCATGAGCTACCAGAGGCTGATAGAAGAATGCAGCCTCACCCAGGAGCAGATGGCGTCCAGGGTCGGGAAGAAACGTGCATCCGTGACCAATTACCTCAGGCTCCTCAAGCTGCCGGCAAAGGTCCAGCACGACCTTAAGGTGGGACTTTTGAGTGTAGGCCACGCAAAGGTGCTGCTCGGAGTCGAGAATGAGGACATACAGGAGAAGCTTTGTGACCTCATAATAAAGGAAGACCTGTCTGTACGCCAGCTGGAGGAGAGGGTGAAGAAACTTGAGGGCTCTGCCGCACAGCACAAAAAGCCGGAGCAGGATCTTCCCGACGACTATTTCAGGATGCTGGAAATCGTGGGCAAATATTTCGAGAACAGCATAAGCCTGAAACGCACTCCTGCAGGGAAAGGCACCATGACGATACACTTCTCCTCAGATGAGGAGGTGACCAAATTCCTCAAAGCACTTCAAGATTCCGGAATCTGACCTTAGAGAAAACAGAATACAGGTTTTATTCTGACGCATCACAAAATGAGAAAAAAGAAACTCCCATTATATGCTCTGACAGTAATCATATGCATGATAGGATTTTCCATGAATTCAAAAGCGCAGTTCAAGGAAGAGGCCTTCCAGCAGAGTTACAACCCGCCCGACTCCACAGCCCAGACAGACACATCCGACAAGATGTTCTCTTTCAAGGAGTTGTTCGGCGGTGTGGCACATAAGCAGGATCTCCGGATAGGGACAATGTTTGCCGGATCTGTATTCCTTCCCGGTATTTCTCAGATCTACAACAGGGACTACTGGAAGCTCCCGGTCATTTACGGAGGTATCGGAGCGTGCGCCGGACTCGGCGGATACTATCTGCACAAGTACAATGTCTCCAAGAAGAGATACAATGAAATCCTGGACCTGATCCCTCCGAACGCCACTGACATAAGGATCACACCTGGTATAGACTACGCAGCAAGGCGCACGGGCACATGGCTCATGGTAGGGGCAGGCCTTATATACTGGGGAGCACTGATGGACGGGGTGGTATGCTACAAGAAAGACGTTCATCCTCATCCTGGACGAGCCACTGTATATTCCATACTTCTGCCCGGCCTGGGACAGGCATATAACGGGGAATACTGGAAGATACCCATATATTACGGATGCCTCATAGGATCCGTGCACTATCTCTACACAAACAATATCAACTACCACAGGTTCAAAAGGATACACAACGAGGCGACCAATCCTGACATAGAGTACACCGGCTCGATATCAGCCGAGACGGCCCAGTGGTACAGGGATGTATACAGAAGGTACAGGGACTACTCGATTGTCGCCACAGTGCTGTTCTACCTGCTACAGGTCATAGATGCGAACGTGTTTGCCTATATGCATAATTTCGAGGTGAATGACGACATAACCATGAAAGTGGAACCTGCAGTGATAGCTCCGGACATGACATATGCAATGCAGATCCCGACAATGGGATTCGGTGTTTCGGAAAGTGCCATCGGACTGCGTCTGGGCATCAGGTTCTGACCGTCATGTGCGGCAGCCTAAGGTCTATAAAAAAGAATTATCAAGATATTATGACAACACAGATAAAAAGAAAACTCATATTCCTCGCAGCGGTCTGCATACCGGCGGTATGCATGGCGGCTCCAGACTCCACAAGTGTCTTCAGAAAGGAGAAAGCACCGCGTACAAAATCCGCCCTGGTCAAGGAAAACAAAGAACTCACCCGTCTTGTAGACTCCCTGTCTGCTGAAATAGAAAAATACAGGTCCGAAATCAGGATCAAAGACTCGCTCACATCGGAAATACTCGACATTTATGAAGAGAACGAGGACAAGAGCGGTGCCGGCCTGAACCCGGAGGACTACACCCCGGAAGTCACCGACAGCCTCCTCAACCTGTGGTATCTGCACCGCAGGCTGAGTTCCGAAGACTTCGTCCCGGAATATGACATGGATACTGTGAAATTCATATCCAATGTCCCCGATGAGGTGTATATACAGAGGCTGAAAGCCATGAATTCGTTCATAGACCTGCCGTACAACAGCATTGTACGCAACTACATCATCCTTTACTCGGAAAAAATGGCGAAAGTCATGCCCGAAATGCTGGGGCTGTGCAACTATTACATGCCTATATTCGAGGAAATATTCAATGAGCATGACATGCCGGAGGAACTGAAGGCGCTTGCCATAATCGAGTCAGCGCTCAACCCGACAGCAGTCTCCAGGGCCGGAGCAAAGGGCATGTGGCAGTTCATGTACTCGACAGCAAAGCTTTACGGACTGACGATCAACTCGTTTGTAGACGAAAGGTTTGACCCGGTCAAATCCGCTCATGCTGTAGCGGAATATCTGGAAGATGCATACAAGATTTTCGGGGACTGGAATCTGGCCATAGCGTCTTACAACTGCGGGGCGGGAAATGTGAACAAGGCCATAAGGCGCAGCGGAGGCAAGCGGGCGTTCTGGGACATCTACCCTTATCTGCCACGGGAGACAAGAGGATATGTACCAGCGTTTGTAGGCGCTCTGTACATCATGAACTACTACAAAGAATACGGGATTGTACCGGAACAAGTGGAGCTCCCTGCTGTCACCGACACATTCCGCATACACAAGATGCTCCATTTCAAGCAAGTGAGTGACCTTGCAGGAGTTCCTATGGAGTCCTTGAAGAATCTCAATCCGCAGTACAGGCATGAAATTGTACCGGGCAACGAAAAAGAATACATCCTGAGGATTCCCTACCAGTATTCCAACTCTTTCATAGACCATGAGGACTCTCTTTATTCATACAAGGCGGACGAGTTCTTCAATCCTGTGGTCATCAAGAAGATAAAGGACGGAGGCGACGGAGAGCGAATCGTCTACAAGGTAAAAAACGGTGATGTGCTGGGAAGCATAGCCATCAGGTACAGGTGCAGCGTGAGCCAGATCAAGCGATGGAACAACCTGCGCAGCGACAACATCCGCATAGGACAGAGGCTTGTACTTTACCGCGGTGGAGCCGCCCCTGCATCCGCATCTAAATCGTCAGGGACAGGCAGTGGCAGCCAAAAGAAAAATACCGGGTCCTCCAGTATTCCGAAGAATGCCGACTACACGGTATATACAGTAAAAAGCGGGGACTCCCTGTATCTGATCGCAAAGAACTATCCTGGTGTAAGCGCACAGAACATAATGGATTTCAACGGCATAAGCAGCAAGATAAAACCAGGCATGCAAATAAAGATACCAAAGGTCAAGTGATGTCCGCTACATGTCCAGTACAAACTGAAGTTTAAGCTCGGCCTTGCCGGGCTTTTTCTTTTCCGATGAAGGAGAAAGCCATGGATACCCCGTGTATGATGCCCTGATGTACAGTTTGCCCCGCTTGAAAAGACTGATTCTGCCGGCTGCCGAACTCCAGAAGCCCCTGCCGTAAAAAGCCGGGACAGAGAAGTTTCCTGGAGCATCCCTTTCATATGCATATATCCTGTCATCCCAATTGTCCGCCCTGAATATTCCGCATCTCGCATAAATGTAGAATTTCCCGCTTCTGCATCCACATTCGGCATAGGAAAGAAGTGAAATACCTGTACTCCTGAGGACGTTCAGCCGCAGGGAAGCAGACCACACACCCGTGCTGTAAGCTATATCGCACCTCATATCCGTCCTGGACTTCGGAGCATATGTCCTCATCCGCTCCAGGATACGGCACTGGATGCTCCATGCCCCTGACAGCTGGCACCTGTATGAAAACACGGCCTTCAGCTGTGAAGATGCAGCATCCACGCCATATTTCGGAGACGGGGCATGGGAAATGTCCAGGCTGAAGCTGCCCTGGTGCCGCACGGCAGAGGAGCCGAACCCGGTCCGTCCCTGAAGCTGCACATACTTCCCACAGAGGAAAGAGCCTGAGACAGATGCCCCGTATTCATTGGTGCATTTGCTCCCGCTGCGTATCGCACCTGCATATCCCGGGTCGTATCCCGCAGGATAATATCTCACCCCCGAAGCAAGGAAAAAACTGTCCCCGATACTGAATTTGCATCCGGCAAGAGCCGCAGCCGACAATCTCGCGGCGTCCAGCGCCGCTTCGGAGAAAACCTCGACGCCCCTGACTGAATATCTTGCATCCGCCGACACTCTGCACTCCCTGAAAAAAGGGCCTCCTGACATACCGGAGGCAGATACGCCTTTTTCCCTGGCATAGAATGTCCCGGAAGAAGCATAGCATGTAACAGAGACCTGCCCATCCATCCCGGACCATGCCACATTAAGGCCCGGGAGAAAAGAGAGCGCGGCATCCGCACCAGGAGAAAGCACTTCCCTGGATCCGGGGAACGAGGCAAATGCGGAAATCATGAGTCTGCCAGCGGAAAAAT
>JADIMB010000085.1 GCA_017694995.1 Candidatus Cryptobacteroides faecavium
CGTCCCTGCTGAGGGCCCCATACCAGCTGGAAGTCATCCCCCTGGTCCCACTGGAAATCAGACGGGGAATCCTCCCCCTCAAGAATAAACGTGACATTGAACTGCTCATCGGAAGCCACGACATTCGGCACCTCCACCCGCATAGTGGTCTGTGCGGAAAGCCCGGCGGCCAATGCCATGGAAAACAGTATAGCCAAAAGCTTCTTCATATATGCTTACCTCCTTTACCAATTCTTTTCTTTCTGTCTGGACTTGAGGACCTGGGCCTTTTCTTTCTTGACCTTGTCCTGGGTCTCTTTCTCCTTGGCCTGTATAGCCTGCAGCATCTGCTGTGCAGCCTGCGGGGTTATCTTTGGCTGTTGCCCTCCGGCATTCCGGCCCTGGTCCTGCTGATTCTGCCGGTCCTGGTTCTGATTGTCCTGGTCCTGATTCTGATCGTTCTGATCCTGGTTCCGGTTATCTTTATTGTCCTGATTATCCTTATTGTCCTTATTGTCCTGGTTCTGCTGGTTGTCCTGGTTCTGCTGGTTTTTCAGCATCTCCTTGGCATATATGTAGTTTTCTTTCGCATCCATGTCAGACGGATTTCTCAACAGAGCCTGCTTATACGCGTCAACAGCCGCCTGCCAGTCTTTGGAATCAGCCGCCACATTCCCGGTATTATAATAATAATCAGACGCATACGGAGAGGCAGCCGCCTGCTCCGCAAGTTTTCCATAAATCTTTCCGGCCTGGTCCTTGTCTTCCATCCGGTACAGAGTGTTTCCCAGATTATATCCGGCTGCAAACGAGAGGGAATCCTTCACAAGGGCCTTCCGGTAGTCGATCTCGGCAGCCTTGTAGTCTTCTTTCTTGAAATCCCTGTTCCCCTTCCTGACATCCCGTCTGTCCACATTCTGGGCAGACGACAATACCGGGGATATGCAAGCGACCGAAACAGCAAGGAAAATATATTTCAATGACATAGACATGACGACCACTTTTTATCAGTTAAACAAACGCCTTTTGGCTTTCCGGTCCCCTATAAGCATCTCTATAATGAAGAAGACCAGCGCTATAGCGAAAAAATACATATACTGTTCATCAAACTCCTCAAACACTACCGAACTGAATTTCTCTTCATCCATCTTCTTGATGCTGTCCACTATCGGATTGAGCCCGAACTCGCTGTTCCCGGCCTTTACATACACTCCCCCTCCGGCTTCGGCTATCTTCCTGAGGGAATCCTCATCGAGTTTCGTGACCACAATATTGCCGTCCTTGTCTTTCAGCAGTCCGCCGTCCATCGGGATCGGTTCCCCCTCAGGCGACCCTACACCTATTGTATAGACCCTGATTCCCATGTCATACGCCTGTTTGGCGGCTGCCTCAGGATCGTCCTCGTGATTCTCCCCGTCTGTGATCACAATGACAGCACGGCTCTTGTCGCTCTGGGCGCTGAAACTCCTTATGGCAGTGTTGATGGCATCCCCGATAGCCGTACCCTGGATAGGGACAGACTCGGTAGAGATGGAATTGAGAAACATTTTGGCTGAGACATAGTCAGTCGTGATAGGAAGCTGCACGAAAGAACTTCCGGCAAACACTATCAGTCCGATCCTGTCATCCCTGAGCTTGTCCACAAGTCTGGATATAGCAAGCTTCGCCCTGTCAAGCCTGTCCGGGGAATAATCCTCGGCAAGCATGGAGTTGGACACATCCAGGGCTATCATTATCTCCACACCTTCGGTCCTGTGCTCTTTAAGCTTGGCGCCGATCTGCGGCCTGGACATACCTATGGAAAAGAAAAAGAACGCGATCGAGAATACCACCACTTTCCACCATCCCTTGGAGCGGGATACCGAAGGCATGAGCCTGGAAACAAGAGAGATGTCCCCCAGCTTCCTGATGCTTTTCTTTTTCAGATGAAGCAGCAGGGCATAGAACAGAAAGAAGAACGGTATAAGGAATATCAGAAAAAGATATTGCGCCTGTGCAAAATTAATCATCTCTCATCCTCCTTCATTATGGCAACCGCCTTATTACAAACAACTTAAGCACAAGTTCCAGCATCAAGGCAAGAAGTGCTATGAAAGCGTACCTTCCGAACAGCTCCTTATAGACAGGGAAGCTGTCTATGGTGGTACGGTCTTTTTCCATTTTGTTGATCTCGCTGTAGATCTCCATGAGCTTGGTGTTGTCAGTGGCCCTGAAATAACGCCCGCCGGTTGTCTCCGCTATCTCGGAAAGCAGTTCTTCATCTATCTCCACCCGGACATTCTGGACATCCACACCCCATGGGGTCATTACCGGGTAAGGGGCCGTGCCCATTGCACCCACACCTATAGTATATACCCTCACCCCGTAAGTCTTTGCTATCTCGGCGGCAGTCTGCGGGGTTATCTCCCCCCTGTTGTTCACACCGTCAGTCAGAAGGATGACCACACGGCTCTTCGCGTTCGAGTCCTTGAGCCTTGCCACTGCAGTCGCAAGTCCGTTGCCGATGGCCGTACCGTCCTCGATAAGGTCAGTCTGTACCTCCTTCATGAGATTTATAAGCGTCGCCCTGTCTGTGGTGAGAGGGCACTGGGTATAACTCTCTCCGGCAAATACCACTATCCCGATACGGTCGGACGGACGCTGGGATATGAACTCTATGGCAATATCCTTCGCGGCACTGATCCTGTCCGGCTTGAAATCCCTGGCAAGCATACTGGTAGAGACATCCATAGTAAGCATGATGTCTATACCCTCGGTGTCGACCCTGTCCATTTCCTGTGAAGACCTCGGCCTGGCCATAGCTATGATGATCATCACTACCGCCAGTATCCTGAAAGCAAACGGCAGATGCCTTATCCATCCCAGGACAGAACCGCCGGACAATTTCCACGGTACAGAAGTGGAGACTCTCAGATGAGGCTTCCGTTCAGCAATTTCGAGATACAGGTAATGGATTATGAGCAATACCGGTATTATCTCGAGCCATAATATTTTGGGGTATTCAAAAAACATAGTGCTCTGTTATTTTTTTTCTTCGGCGATGCCGTCATTTTCCGTCCTGCTCTCCGAATCTATCTCTGTCTGATACGTCTGGGTGACAAAGCGCACTGCGACAGGGACAGCGGAAGCGTTCTCTTCATCCGTCGCGGCATATTTCGCAAACTTCACATAATCCGCCCTTTCAAACAGCTCCCTGGCCTCGTTGTAAAGGTCATCCGGTATGTCTTTGCCTGAAAGCCCGTCAAAAATCTCCTTCGTGGTCATCTCCATGGCAGCCACGCCATACCTTGCCACTATATATTCGCGCAGGGCATCGGTGACACCTGAATAAAATGCCTTCTGCTTTTCCGGAGCCCACATCTTGTTCCCGCGGAGATGGTCGAGCTTCCTGAGTGCGATGATGTGCGCCGGCTCTTTGTGCAGCATCCCTAGAAGGCCTTTCTTCCTGTGCCTCCGGATATAATAAACGGCAAGGGCGACGAGCGCGGCAAGAGCAAGGCCGCCGCACAGGTACGGAAGTATCTCCTTGAAAGTGAGAGGATACTTTATCTGCCCCTTGATGTCATGAATCTTGAACGTGGCCGTATCCACAGGGATTGTCTTTACCTCGAGTGTCAGGGGTTTGAATACCAGGGTGTCCACCCCGCTCCCGGGCATCCGTCTCAGGAGAGCGATAGGCGGAAGCACATAACGCCCTGCATCAAAAGATGTTATAATGACACTGCCCTCAAGCGAGAGGGTTCCTGCCTCCCCTTTTCTCCCTTTGCTGAAATCCAGCGTATCAAGTTTCCACGGGGACACGACCTCGACACTGTCCCTGAATCCCTTTGAATAGTCAGGGAACGCAAACCCGGTACCCTCCACCACACCGTCCAGACGGAAGCCGTACCTCAGCTGGTCTGCGACCAGGACAGAATCCCTTTTCTGGATCTGCTCCAGAAAGGACCCGTCCATCTCCTTCACTCCAGGCCGTGATCCGGAATCCGGCACGGCCGGCCGGGCAGACAGGACGCAGGACCCGAGTATCACCGCGGACAAAAAAGCTGTTATCCTCATAATTGAATTCCTTTTAATCCAGTTCATCTTTTCTGGAAGAAGAGCATCAGCCCTTTCACATAATCCTCATCAGTGGATATGCTCACATTGTCTATCTTGTATTTGTTGAAAAGCCTGACAGCCGACCTGGAGACAGTCTCAAACCATTCCGAATACATCCTCCGCATTTTCCTTGAAGTGCTGACCCATGCTGACGCGCCGGATTCCGAATCCTTTATATGGACAAGCCCCAGATCCGGAAGCGCCCGCTCCCTAGGGTCGTAGATCTCGATCACAGAAAGGTCATGCCTGTTCGCAGCCACTTTCAGTGCATCCTCGTACCTCGGGGAACCGCTCTTGTCGACATCCAGCATATCCGACAGCAGGAACGCAGTGCACCTTTTCTTGATGGCGTTGGTAAGATACCTCAAAGCGCCCCCGATGTCAGTACCGTTGGATTCCGGCTTGAGCTCGATTATCTCCCTTATTATATGGAGAAGATGGCTCCGGCCTTTCTTCGGAGGGATGAACTTCTCGACCTTGTCACTGAAGAAGAGGGCCCCCACCTTGTCATTGTTGATTATAGCGGAGAAAGAGAGCACGGCCGCGATCTCGGCTATCAGATCGTTCTTGGTCATTCCTGCAGTCCCGAATAGTCCTGATCTGCTGACATCTATCAGCAAGACTACAGTAAGCTCTCTTTCTTCTTCAAAAACTTTCACATAAGGAGACCTCAGACGAGCCGTGACATTCCAGTCCATATTGCGCACATCATCCCCGTACTGGTACTCGCGCACTTCACTGAAAGCCATTCCCCGGCCTTTGAAGGCGGAATGGTACTCTCCTGCAAATATCTGGTGAGAAAGAGCACGTGTCTTGATCTCGATCTTCCTGACCTTCTTAAGCAGGTCGTTTGCACTTCTGCTTTCCATTATGGAACCTCTACTGCATTTATTACTTCTGCGATTATATTCTCCGTAGTGACGTTCTCGGCTTCAGCCTCATAAGTGAGGCCGATCCTGTGGCGGAGCACCTCGTTGCACACCGCCCTCACATCCTCAGGTATAACATACCCTCTCCTCTTTATGAAGGCATATGCCTTGGAAGCCATGGAAAGCGAAATGCTGGCTCGCGGAGAAGCCCCGTATGAGATGAGATTCGCCAGCTTTCCGAGCCCATAGTCCTGCGGTGTCCTCGTAGCGTAGACTATGTCAACGATATACCTCTCTATCTTTTCGTCCATGTAGACATCCTTCACCACCTGTCTTGCACGGATAATGTCCTCCGGCTTGAGGATCGGACTGGCCTTCGGGAACTCGCCGGTATTGTTCATCCTCACAATCAGCCTCTCCTCCTCCTTCTTCGGATAGCTCACGACCACTTTCAGCATGAAACGGTCCACCTGGGCTTCAGGAAGCTGGTATGTACCCTCCTGCTCTATAGGGTTCTGGGTCGCCATCACCAGGAAAGGCTCAGGCAGCTTGAATGTCTCGTCACCGATGGTCACCTGCCTCTCCTGCATCGCCTCGAGCAGGGCTGACTGCACCTTTGCCGGAGAACGGTTGATCTCGTCGGCAAGGACGAAATTCGCGAAAATCGGCCCCTTCTTGATCTGGAACTGCTCACTCTTCTGGGAGTATATCAGCGTTCCTATGACATCTGCAGGAAGCAGGTCCGGGGTAAACTGGATACGGCTGAACTTCGCATCTACCGCAGAAGCAAGAGTATTGATAGCCAAGGTCTTCGCCAAACCAGGCACTCCTTCAAGAAGAATATGGCCATTTGCCAGCAGGCCTATAAGAAGATTCTCCACCAGAGCCTTCTGCCCGACTATCACCTTGCCCATCTCCATAGTCAGCAGGTCCACGAACGAGCTCTCCTTCTGAATGCGGTCATTAAGTTCTTTAATGTTTACACTCTCCATAAAATATCAGTTTATTTTTAATATTTTTGCAAACAAAAATCCTTCAAAATTACAAATTTTCGGTCAAAAAGCCATGAAGTTCGCCATTAGACTTTCTTATAACGGCGCTCCTTTCTGCGGATGGCAGCTGCAGAAAAGCGGAACAACCATCCAGGGAGAGCTCCAGAATACACTTTCTATGCTTCTGGGCACCGGAATTTCTGTTACTGGAGCAGGGAGGACGGATACCGGAGTCAATGCCGTAAACTACATCGCGCACTTTGAAACGCCAGATAAGATACGGGTAGACCCGGAGTTTTTGCAATACAAATTAAATGCCATCCTGCCTAAAGCCATAGCAGTCCATGAAATATGCAAAGCCGGAGAGAGTTTCCACGCCCGTTTCTCAGCAGTCTCGAGAGAGTACAAATATTTCATACACCGGAAAAAAGACCCCTTCATAGAGAACTTCTCCTATTTCTGCAGATACCCTCTGGACCTGGACAAGATGAACGAGGCGGCTGCACTCCTCGCCGGCAGGCACGACTTCAGATGCTTCGAGAAGAAAGGAGGAGGCAACCAGACCTCCATCTGCACCGTCTACAAGGCCGGATGGGAGACATACAGTCCGGCCCACGTGTCCCAGCTGGGCTATCCGGCCGAAGAGGGGGACTATATAGTATTCACCGTGAGGGCTGACCGCTTCCTGCGCAACATGGTACGCGCCATAGTCGGCTCCCTGATTGATGTAGGCCGGGGCAGGCACGACACAGGATGGTTCCGGGAGCTGATTTCCGAGGGGGAACGCTCAGATGCCGGAGAATCAGTGCCAGGAAAGGCGCTCTTCCTGTGTGAAGTTTCTTATCCAGAGTAGGTTTTTCGGGATTTTTATATATTTTTGCAGACATTTTGTAAAATGCATAATAACGGCCAGGACGCAATCCGGCATAAAGCATATACAGAAGCATATACATTATTAAAGAAACGACACAGAAATGCTTTTCAATCTTTTACAAACAGGTATCGAGGCTGCAGCAGAGGCCGTACCCCAGCAGCAGGAAATGACAATGTCACTCTTCGGGCTTTTCATGAAAGGGGGCGCGCTCATGTGGGTGCTCCTGGCCCTTTCCTTCGTGGCGATATACATATTCGGGAAGAAATGGTGGATACTCAGGAAGGCAGGGACTATCAATCCCAACTTCATGAAAGACATCAGGGACCTGATACATGACGGGAAGATCAAGTCGGCAGAGGCCCTGTGCCAGAAATACGACTCCCCGATGGCAAGACTTGTAGAAAAAGGCATAGACAGGATAGGACGCCCGCTGCAGGACATCCAGACAGCCGTAGAGAACACGGGCAACGTGGAAGTGTCCAGGCTGGAGAAAGGTCTTCCGATCCTGGCGACCATCGCCGGAGGAGCCCCGATGATCGGCTTCCTGGGCACTGTGACAGGAATGGTACAGGCATTCTTCAACATGGCCAACGCAGGGAACAACATTGACATCTCCCTTCTTTCAGGCGGTATCTACGTGGCCATGATCACTACTGTGGGAGGACTGGTAGTCGGAATCCCGGCATATTTCGGATACAATTATCTTACGTCAAAGATATCCGATATCGTTTTCAAGATGGAGAGCATCACCATAGACTTCATGGATGTGCTCAATGAACCGGCCGGACAGGCCAAATAGCAGGCGACATGGCAATAAAGAGGAATACAAGGATCACGGCGGAGTTCTCGATGTCGTCCATGACAGACATCGTGTTCCTGCTTCTGATATTCTTTCTGGTGACCTCCACGCTTGTGAATCCCAATGCGCTCAAGCTCCTGCTGCCCAAAAGCACAGGCCAGGTAGCGGCAAAGGCCACTGTAAGTGTATCCATCAAGCACTATCTTGACACAGACACATTCTCATATCACATAAACGGGGAGCAGAAGCCGGTAAGTTTCAACGAGATAGAAGATGACCTGGTGAATCTTCTGCAGAATGAGGAAGATCCCACCTTCTCGATTTATGCAGACGAGAGCGTACCGATCAAGGAAGTAGTCCAGATAATGAACATCGCCAAGAGGAACCATTATAAAGTCATTCTGGCGACATCGCCGGAATAGGCTGGCAACACGAAAAACAGTTGACAAATGGCTGAACCATATAAAGACGAGAGGAAGCGGCAGGCGAAGGTGTCTACTGCCACCGGCATAGCACTGACATTGACAGTGCACGTGGCCGTCATCGTGTTCGGCTCCATGTCAGGACTGAAATACCTTTATCCCCCGCCACAGGAGCAGGCGATGCTGATAGATTTCTCCGAGGCGGAACCTTTCATCCCGGAGCAGGAGACGACAGGGACAGAACCCCGGGCCGCAGAAGCAGACATGGAACAGGATGTGAAACTGGTCCAGGCATCACAGGCACAGCACGAAGGGAGTCAGGCAAACGAGGCCCCGGAAGCAGTGAACGATGATTTCGGGGATGTGGAGACTCCTCAGCCGCCGAGGGAGAAGGAGATAGACCGGAGGGCACTGTTCCATGCGGCGGACAACAAGACAGAAAAAGACACCCTTGCCGCACAGACTGCAGCCACAGTCTCAAATGCCCTGAAGGCGGGGCATGCGCAAGGCAACACAGAGTCCGGCAACACGGAGGGCGCCCCGAATGCGCACCTTATCGGAAGGAAAGTGCTCGGGACTCTCCCGAAGCCGAGCTATACTGTAGGACAGGCCGGCAAAGTGGTGGTCGCCATACAGGTGGACCAGTATGGCAAGGTACTTGAAGCCGTACCGGGAATCGAAGGGACTACCGTCACGGACCGGACCTTGTGGGAAGCGGCAAAGAAAGCCGCACTTGAAGCAAGGTTCAACATGAGCAGCGACGCTCCGGCCGTGCAGAAAGGTACAATTACATATATATTTAACCTGACAAAAAGAGACGACAGGAAATAAATGGCGTGAGCCATCATGAATATTAAATTTTTAACACGTTTAACACGCCCGTGAAGGGTAAAGGCAATGAAAAATTACAACGACGAGGGCTTTGACAGCCTCAGCGGAAACCGTAGAGACTACGGAAGTGAAAGGAATTCAGACAAGAACTACACAGGCGGCTACTCGCAGGCCGGACGGAAACTCCGCCACAGGAAGAATTACACAGGCGGACAGCAGGACAGCGACAACGGCTATCAGGACAGCAGGAAAAGCATGTTTTCCGGAGAAAGGAGGAATCAATACGGCTCTCCTGACAGGAGGGGCCACAGCAGCAGGTTCCAGGACGGCGGATCAAGAGGGTCTGGCAGCAGGGATTTCGGAGAGCGCCAGGAAAGGAGCGGTTTCGGGAACAGGAGACCGTCCCAGAGAAGAAGTTACGGAGAAGGTGAAGGAAGACCTGATTTCGGAGGGAATGAAGGCAGGAGATTCTCCGGAGCAGGTGATGACAGGAGGAATTACAGAGGAAGCAGGCCTGCCGGAAAAAGGAACTTCGGCGGCGATGCCAGGAAGGGTGCGCCGGCCGGCAGAGGAAGGAAGCCGGGGGCCCCTGCAGGAAAAGGCTTCAGCAAACGCCAGCCTGACGGAGCCACGGCAGGCATAAACAGGATGCTCAGCAGGAAACCTCAGCTCGACGACACCAGGTATTCCGACAACGACATGATAAACATACCTGTAAAAGAGGAAGTCAGGCTCAACAAGTTCATAGCCAACTCTGGAGTATGCTCCAGGCGTGAGGCTGACAACCTCATACTTGCAGGTGTAGTCACAGTGAACGGCAAGATAGTGACAGAGCTCGGGACCAAGGTGAACATCTACAATGATGAAGTGAAGTTCAACGGTGAAAGGCTCAAGGGAGAGGAGAAGGTATATATCGTGATGAACAAGCCGAAAGGATTCGTCACCACTGCCAGCGACCCTCATGCAGACAAGACTGTCATGGATCTGATGAAAGGATGCAATGCAAGAGTGTTCCCTGTCGGACGCCTGGACAAGAACACCACGGGAGTGCTCATGTTCACCAACGACGGGGAGATCGCCGAGAAGCTCACCCATCCTTCATACGACAAGAAGAAGATCTACCAGGTGACCCTGGACAAGGACCTCAAGCAGGAAGACTATGACCGCATTACAAGCGGCATCGAGCTGTCCGACGGCCTTATTTCCGCGGATGAGCTTGAATATATTGACGATACAGACCACAGGAAACTAGGCATAGAGATACACTCCGGGAAGAACAGGATAGTCAGGAGGATTTTCGAATCCCTGGGCTACAATGTAAAGGCTCTCGACAGGGTGTATTTCGCCGGGCTTACAAAGAAAGGGCTGAAACGCGGGGCCTGGAGATACCTCACTACAGGCGAAGTGAATGTCCTGAAGATGGGAGCCTATGTATAATTCAGAAATATGAGCGAAAAGAGACACCGCGCAGGATTCGTCAACATCATCGGCAACCCGAATGTCGGCAAATCCACCTTGATGAACGCCCTGGTAGGGGAAAAGCTTTCAATCGTGACAGCCAAGGCCCAGACTACCAGGCACAGGATAATGGGGATCGTGAACGGAGAAGACTACCAGATAGTCTACTCCGACACTCCCGGTATCCTCAAGCCGAACTACAGGCTGCAGCAGAACATGATGAATTTCGTGGACACCGCCATCGGGGACGCGGACATTATATTGTATGTGACTGACGTAGTCGAAAAAGGAGACAAGAATGCCGAGTACATCGGGAAGCTGCAGAAGGTGGACTGCCCTGTGATCCTGGTGATCAACAAGATCGACATCAGCACCCAGGAACAGGTGCACCAGCTCATGGACTGGTGGCACGGACAGCTGCCTGAGGCGACAATCTATCCTGCTTCCGCCCAGGAGAGGTTCAACCTGGAAAACATATTCGATGCCATTGTGGAGAATCTTCCGGAAGCGCCGGCTTGGTACGACAAGGATGTGTTCACAGACAAGAACCTGAGGTTTTTCGCCTCCGAAATAATCCGGGAGAAGATCCTGCTGAACTACAGCCAGGAAATACCCTACAGCTGCGAAGTGGCCATAGAAGAGTTCAAGGAAGGGGCGGAAAGATACGACATCAGCGCCGTGATATATGTGATAAGGGAGTCCCAGAAAGGCATAATAATCGGGAAAGGAGGTTCCGCGCTGAAAAAAGTCGGCACACAGGCCCGCATAGAGATGGAGGATTTCTTCCAGAAGAAGGTCTTCCTGAGACTCTTTGTCAAGACGGACCCTGACTGGAGGGAAAACAAGAAGGAACTGAAAAGGTTCGGTTACGAATATTAAAACAAGGTGAATTCGGAATATGGAGATTGACGATATGGACCGCCCAGAGGATGGACAGAGTGACGACTACAGCGATGCCCCTGTAGAAGAAGGGGCGCAGTCTTCCGGAAAATTTGACCGCTTGCTAAACGAAAACAGCAGGCGGTTCAAGTTGTCCGGAATGTTCAAGGAATGGTTCCTGGACTATTCATCTTATGTCATTCTGCAAAGGGCTGTACCTCATATCATTGACGGGCTGAAACCTGTGCAGAGACGAGTGCTGCACGCCATGTACCGCAAGGATGACGGGCACTATACTAAAGTGGCAAACCTGGTGGGTGAAGCCATGCAGTTCCATCCGCATGGAGATGCCTCCATACTGGGGGCGCTTGTGCAGCTGGGACAGAAAAACCTGCTCATAGACTGCCAGGGGAACTGGGGCAATATCATAACGGGGGACCCGAATGCCGCAGCAAGGTACATAGAGGCAAGACTCTCCAAATTCGCCAAGGAGGTTGTCTTCAACCCGAAGATAACCAATTGGATGACATCCTACGACGGCAGGAACCAGGAACCGGTGGAGCTGCCGGTGAAGTTCCCTCTCCTGCTGGCACAGGGAGCAGAGGGCATCGCTGTGGGACTTGCATCCAAGATACTCCCGCATAACTTCAACGAGCTGATAGACGCATCCGTAGCCATACTGGAAGGACGGGACTTCGAGATATTCCCGGACTTCCCGACAGGAGGCTATGCGGACTGCTCCAGATACAACAAAGGCCAGCGTGGCGGAGTGGTGAAAGTCCGGGCAAAAATCGAGAAGCTGGACAAGAACACAATCGCCATCACAGAAGTGCCGTACGGGAAGACCACGCACATGGTCATCGAATCCATCATCAAGGCCAAGAACAAGGGCAAAATTAAAATCAAGAAGATCGATGACCTCACCACAGTAAAGGCCAACCTGGTGATCCATCTCCCGAACGACGTGTCTCCGGACAAGACCATAGACGCTCTCTACGCATTCACAGACTGCGAGGTGTCCATATCCCCGAACGCCTGTGTAATCGTGGAGAACAAGCCTCAGTTCCTGAATGTGGACGATATCCTTGTGTACGACACAATGCACACACGGGACCTCCTGGGGCAGGAACTGCAGATAAGGCTTGACGAGCTGGAGAACGACTGGCACTACAGTTCTCTCGAGAGGATATTCTTCGAAGAGAAAGTGTACAAGATACTTGAAGGCGACTCGCGGAGCTGGGAGAGCCAGCTGGAGGAGGTCTTTGCAAAAATGAAGACCTACCAGCACTCCGTCAAGAGGGAGATTGTCATGGATGACATCCTCAGGCTGGTGGAGAAGCCTGTAAGGAAAATATCCAAATTCGACGCAAAGGCCCTGGATGAAAAACTCAAGGGGATAGAAGCGGAAATAGACGAGGTGCAGAATCATCTTGAACATCTTACAGAGTTCACCGTCAACTATTTCAAGAACCTGAAAAAGAAATATGGAGCCGAATTCCCGAGACAGACCGAACTGGTGAATTTCGAATCCATAACTGTATCGCGCGTAGTGAACAACAATGCCAAGCTGTACGCAAACATGGCAGAAGGCTTTGTCGGGATCAACCTGAAGAAAGAGGACAATGCCGACTTTGTATGCGACTGTTCAGACCTGTCGGAGATAATAGTGTTCCGGAAGGACGGCAAATACAGCGTGACGAAAGTGAGCGACAAGGCCTTTTTCGGGAAGGACCTCCTGTATGTCGGACTTTTCGACAGGAACGACTCCAGGACAATCTACAATGCGATATACCGTGACGGGAAAAGCAGCGTGACATATGCCAAAAGATTTGCAGTGACCAGCATCACCAGAGACAAGGAATATGACCTGACATCCGGGACACCCGCCTCTGCTGTCCTCTGGTTTACGGCCAACAAGAACGGAGAGGCAGAGACCGTGAGGATAAACCTCAGACCGCGGCCGAAGCTCAAGAAGTCGTCATTCGAATACGACTTCTCCCAGCTGGCCATAAAAGGCCGGGCATCAAGAGGAAATCTGGTATCGAAGAATCCGATACAGCGTATTGCACTGAAATCCAAAGGCATATCCACCATCGGAGGTAAAGACATCTGGTTCGACCAGGACATAAACAGGCTGAACGAGGACGGAAGAGGGCTGTACCTGGGACAATTCAATACAGGAGAGCACATACTCGCCATATTCACCGACGGGACATACTATACCACCTCATTCGACCTCAGCAACAGATACCAGGACAATCTGCTGAAAGTCGAGAAGCTGGATACAGGCAAGACCTACACGGCTATATATTATGACGGCAGGCAGGAATGTTACTATATAAAAAGGTTCTCGTTCGATGTCAGTGACAACACACTCCAGTCTTTCATCTCTGAAGAAAAAGGCTCATACCTTGTGGAGCTGAGCGACGACCGGCATCCGCAGATTGAAGTGACCTATGGAGGCAAGCATGAATACAGGGAGCCGGCAGTGATAGATGCAGAAGAGTTCATAGGGAAGAAAGGGCTGCAGGCAAAAGGCAAGAAGGCAAGCCAGTATGAAGTCAAGGGCATAAGGTTCACAGAGCCTGTCCACAAACCCGAAGATGACGACCCGGCCACGGCACAAGACGTGACAGGGACCGGCACGGAGGATACCGGCAATACGGGAGGCGGTACTGATGAAGAAGCAGACGAGCAGCTCAGCCTGTTCTGATAGCGGCATGGGCACGATGACGATATCACTGACAGGATTCATGGGATGCGGGAAAAGCAGCACAGGGCGTGAACTTGCCGTTCTGCTTGGCTGCCCTTTCGTCGACCTGGACTCCGCCATAGAGGAGAAAACAGGCAGGAGCATACCAGAGATATTCAGGGAAAGCGGGGAAAGCTGTTTCCGGAAGATCGAACATGACACACTACTGGAAATACTGTCATCCCCGGAATATGCAGGCGGGGAAGACACCGGCATCAAGGTCATCTCGCTGGGTGGCGGTACACTCATGACCCCGGAATGTGCCCGCCTTGTAAAGGAACGGACCTTGTGCTTCTATCTGAGGGCGGCGACAGAGACTCTCGTGGGCAACCTCGAGAATGACTTCACCGGCCGGCCTATGCTGGATACCGGCGGCCTGTCAGGAGTATCCGGACTCAAGAGAAGGATTGAGGAACTGATGGCCTCCAGGGCAGGTGTCTACGAGAGCACCGCCAGCCGGATAATAGATATCGAGGGAAAGAGCTTTTCGGACATCGCAAGGGAAATAGCGTCACTGATCAAGGTATTTTGAAAATGGAAAGCGGCCATACGGTGTGGGACCCACTCAGGAAGAAAGAAGTCGCACTTACCCCGGAGGAAAAAGTGCGGCAGTGGTGCATACAGTTCCTGAACACACAGATGAAAATCCCGATGCACATGATGATGAGCGAGACCGGGTTCAGGCTCGGGAACAAGCAGTACAGGGCAGACATCCTGGTGTTCGGCAGGGATGCCAGGCCTTTGGCGGTAGTGGAGTGCAAAAGGCCCGAGACCGCGCTGGACAGTAAAGTGCTGGAGCAGGCCGTACGTTACAATATGGCATTGTGTGTCAAATACATAATCATCACCAACGGACACAGGACATTCATTTTCAGACAGACAGGACACGGTTACGCGCCCCAGCATGAAGTCCCTTCATATGAAGAAATGCTGAAATAATGCCTATCTTTGCAACTATAACCGGTGGAAATACAATATGAGCACAATCACAGAAGGATTTCTGGAGCACAGAATATTCAGGATAGTGTCGGACACTGCCGAGAGCCTCGGAGTCAGGGCTTTCGTAATAGGCGGATATGTCAGGGACTGTTTTCTGGGGAGGCCCAGCAAAGATATAGACATAGTGGTGGAAGGCAGCGGCATAGAGCTGGCCCAGGCTGTGGGGGAAAGTGTCAGGAGCTCGGTATCAGTATTCAGGAATTTCGGCACGGCTATGCTGAAATACCATGGTATTGAGGTGGAGTTCGTAGGCGCGAGGAAAGAGTCGTACAGAAGGGACTCAAGAAAACCCATAGTGGAGGACGGCACTCTGGAAGATGACCAGCTCAGGCGCGATTTCACCATCAACGCAATGGCTTTCAGCCTCCAGAAAGAGGATTTCGGGGCCCTTGTGGACCCGTTCGGAGGTATACGTGACCTTGCCGCCGGCATAATACGGACTCCGCTTGACCCGGACACCACATACAGCGACGACCCCCTGAGGATGATCCGTGCCATAAGGTTCGCCACCAAGCTCTCCACTGAGGGCAGGCAGTTCCGCATAGTCCCGGAATCGCTGGAGTCCATAAGCAGGAACAGGGAACGCCTGGCCATCCTGTCGAAAGAAAGGATAACAGAGGAACTGAACAAGATCCTGGTATGCGAAAAGCCCTCTATCGGATTCAGGCTGCTGGACGACACAGGGCTGCTGGAATACATCATGCCGCAGCTCACAAGGCTCAAGGGCGTGGAGACCGTCGAAGGGAAAGGCCACAAGGAGAATTTCAGCCACACACTTGAAGTGACGGACAACGTAGCGGCATACGAGAGCCTGATGATCAGAGAAAAGACGCTTTACAACTACGAATTCGTGGACGGACAGGAAACCGCACAGCCCCGCACTGAGCCTTATCTGTGGCTCAGATGGGCAGCGCTTCTGCATGACATAGGCAAGCCGTCCACCAAGCGCTATTCCCCGCAGTGCGGCTGGACATTCCACGGGCACGAAGTGGTGGGCGCCAGGATGGTCCCGAAACTGTTCCAGCAGATGAAACTTCCCCTCAACGAAAAAATGAAGTATGTGCAGAAGCTGGTCAGCCTGCATCTAAGGCCGATAGCCCTGGTGACAGAGGAAGTCACCGACTCGGCAGTAAGGAGACTCCTGTTCGACGCGGGCAACGATATAGATGACCTGATGCTCCTGTGCAATGCCGACATAACGTCAAAGAATCCGAAGAAGGTCGAAAGGCTGAAGAAAAATTTCGAGCTGGTCAGGCAGAAACTTGCCGACGTGGAAGCCAAGGACGCCATCCGCAACTTCAAGAACCCGATAAGCGGCGAGTACATAATGGAGACATACGGCATACAGCCTTGCAGGGAAATCGGCATAATCAAGGAATATGTGAAGAATGCCATACTTGACGGCATAATCGAGAACAGGTTTGAAGAAGCAGACCGCCTCATGCGCGAGAAAGCGGCCGAGCTGGGCATCTGAATCCTCATGGAACTGGTCGGGAAATATATCGAATACATAACATCTGTCCGGAGATACTCATCCAGGACAAGGGCGATATACTCGGATGCCCTGACAAGGTTCTGCGATTTTGCCTCAGGCCATGACCAGGGGCATTTCAGCGACAAGGACCTGAAAGAATCCCTCACTCCGTCCATTATCAGGGGATATGAGATGGAGCTCCTGGACAAAAAGCGTCTCGACCCAAGGACAGTGAACCTGCACATTTCTGTACTGAGCAGCTTCTGCAGATTCCTTGTGAAAAAAGGAGAACTGAAGTCAAACCCCGTCCGGACTGTATCCAGGCCTAAAGTAGAGAAACGTCTTCCCGTATTCTACAAGAAAGACGACATGGACGCGTACTTCTCCAGAAGCGGGATATTCGCTATGGAAAACAGCTGCACTTCCCCTGATGAATTCATCGGACTCTACCTGTCAATGCATACGGCTCCGGGATACAGGCCGGAAAACGACCCGGCATATTCGGAAATGGAAAATCTCCGCGCAAAGCCGGACAGATTCTCCGCATGGCTCTTCACTAGGCGGCTTGACAGGCTGATCATATCCATACTCTACTCGACGGGCATACGCCGGTCCGAGCTGGTGTCTCTGAAAAGAGGCAATATAGATTTCAGCCGCAGGATAATGAAAGTCAGAGGCAAGGGAGACAAAACCAGAGAAATTCCACTGGTCCCTTCGTTATGTAAAGAAATTTCATTATATTTACAAGCAGTTGAAGCGACCGCAGGCAAGAGGCAGCCCTGGGACTCGCCGCTGCTTGTCACACACAGGGGGACGGCTGTCTATCCCGAATATGTAGACAGGGCAGTGAAAAGCGAACTGGGAGGCTCGGACGGGTTCACCGCAAGGAAATCCCCACATGTCCTGCGACATACATTAGCCACAGAGCTGCTTGAGGAGGGGACTGACCTCAATTCGATAAAGGAACTGCTCGGACATTCCTCGCTCGCAGCGACCCAGGTATACACCCACAACTCGGTCGCAAAACTGAAGAAAGTATATGAAACGGCCCATCCACGGGCAAAAAGCGGAGGTAAACATGGAGATTAGAGTACAATCCATCAAGTTTAACGCAGACCAGAAACTCCTAGACTTCGTGGAAAAGAAAGTCTCGAAGCTGGAGAAATTCCATGACGGGATAATCGGAGTAGACGTGGCACTCTCATTACTGGCTGAACACCAGAACAAGAATGTGAAAGTACATGTACAGATCCCGGGAAATGACGTAGTGATTGAAAGGAACGCAAAAACATTCGAGGACGCGCTGGTGGACTGCGTGGACATCCTTAAAGACAAACTTGTAAGAGCCAAGGAGAAAAGAAACAACTGACAGATAACAGCATATATCCAGGACAATAAGGGGACGGGCCTTCATGAAGACCCGTCCCCTATCCGTTTGCGGCATCCGGCATGAACTACTGCCATCCCTGCTCAATATTCCTGGCGATCATGTCCACAAGTCTTTCCCTGGCCTCGACGGAAGCCCACGCGATATGAGGGGAAAAGACAAGGCGGTCCTTGCGGGAAACCTTCATAAGAGGGCTGTCCAGTAAAAGTGGCTCGGATGTAAACACATCAAGAGCCGCCCCGGCAATCTGCCCTTCATCCACAGCCCTGGCGAGCGCAGCCTCGTCCACTATACCTCCGCGGCCCATATTCACTATGACAGCAGTCGGCTTCATCCAGGACAGCTGCTCTGCACCCACTAGCCCCGCAGTCCTTTCATTGTAAGGAGCATGGACAGATATCACATCAGACCCGGACATGATCTCCCGCAGACCAAGGCTTGGGTATTCCGTACAGTGCGATGTGCCGGAAGTGGAAAAGTAGCTGACCTCCATCCCGAAAGCCTCGGCGACTTTTGCCACTTTCATGCCGATATTCCCCATCCCGATAATCCCCATCTTTTTTCCGGCAAGCTCCCTGAAAGGAACTGTGACATCCGTGAACATCCCGCTTCCGCTATAGCGTCCGGACTTGACGGCATTGTCAAAATACGCACTCCTTCCAGTCAGGGCCAGAATGTGCATGAACGTCGTCTGAACGACCGAATCTGTGGAGTAGCCGGCCACATTGCGCACAGGGATGCCCTTTGAGGCGGCATATTCCAGATCGATATTGTTCACGCCTGTAGCCGCCTCACAGATGAGCCTGAGGCACGGCGCGGAGTCTATGAGCTCCTTTGTGACTTTCACCTTATTGACGATAAGCACTTCACAGTCCCCTACTCTCTCCAGGGCTTCCATAGGAGTCGACGTTCCATGGAGGACCAGTTCACCGAGTCTCTCTATAGGTGCAAATGATATGTCTGCGCCCATCGTGGCAGCATCAAGGAAAACGATTTTCATAAACGTATAACGTCAGTTCGACGAATTTATGTTTAACAATATTATCCTAAAAATCAATATTTGATCATTTATGACCGGAATCTGTCTCACTGACGTTAAGGATTAAACTGGCGTTTAATCCTATGGTCTAACCCCCAGTCACCTGCGGTGACAGCCCCTTGCCAAGGGGCATCACCCCTCACCAGAGGTCTGCCGCAAAGCCGAAACAGCTTCCAAGCTAAAACAAAAAGAGGATGAATCTGGTAACATCAGCATTCATCCCCTTAATGTGCGCAGGATCAGAGTCGAACTGACACGCCATTTCTGGCACTACCTCCTGAGAGTAGCGCGTCTACCAATTTCGCCACCTGCGCCTCAAAAGTGGTGCAAAGATATAAAAGGTTTTTGAATTTGAAACATTTTTTTTCAAATTATTACTTCAAGCGATACCGTCGTCTCCCATCCGTTGACGGTGAAAGACACATCTGTCTTGGCGTAATCTATCTCTATATCAATATCTTCTAAATCTTCCGCAGACCAGTCGTAGCCACTTGCCAGAATATACTCGCCAATAGCGAATTCCCTGAGGGTGTTGTCTGCCTCCCTTATGGCGAGCCTCAATGTCGAATCGGCCTGGCGAGGGACGCACACGGAGCATACACCACCGTTGTCCGGCTCCGGAGAATATTCGAAAGTACCGTACACCATCCTGCCGGACAGGTCGTATCCAGTCACACCCCCGGACACCATGAGATCATAAGGATAGGCCCCTTCTGTATTAAGGTAGAGGGTGACCTTGCAATAAACCTTATGAAGGTCCGCCTCCACCTCTGTCCTTTCACCTCCGGTATCCAGATTGCAGGCTTGCAGATACAGTTCAGGGAACTGGACGCCCGGCTCCACGACAAACCCTTTCCCGTCCAGGCCGTCTTCCGTCCAACCATGATAAAGGTCAAGCACGGCAGCATCTCCGGATACCGTAAAAGAGTAACTGTCCATGTATTTCTCCTGGCGGACTGTATCAGAGTGAGCCTGTACACCGTCAGAAAATGCCGCTACTTCCACATAGGGGTGTCCGGACACATCCAGTCCCGAAAAATCTATCATCACAGTACAAGGGCATCCTGTACGGTCTTCTTTTACCGAGCATCCTGCGAAAAATGCCAGGACTATGAAGGACAGCAATATCTTCTTCCACATAAATCATATAGTTACACTGGAATCCGAGCCGCTTTCCCAAGGATTGACAGTTATCGAGAACGATGCCGAATCATATGACACAGGGACATTGGGATCCTCGGACCCTAGCTTGGTTATGACAAGTTCTGAAATATTGTAAGTATGATTGTTTTCTATCCCCGGTATCGAAACAGGGTAATAAAACACCCTGCCCTCGACGGACACCTCTACCACCAGCCTGGTATAGCCGGACTTGCCGTCAGGGACTGAAGCATCCGAAGATGCCGGGTTAGGATAGCAATAGAAATAATGCGAGGCCGTATACGAGCTTCCGTGCGCAGCACTCGCCGACTTGAGCTCACCGCTGCTGAGCAATGCCGGCATATCCCCGTCTCCGTCACATTTGCCTTTATTAAGCCATACCGAAGGCACATAGCCTGATTTCACGGACTTGTCATGGCCGTACTCTCCGGTATCGCCGTAAATCATATCCCCGGCCACATTGATAAGATATATCTTTTTTATCTGCACAGATGAATTGCTGTACTGAGGCAATGAAAGCCTGTTGGTGATTTTCTGTATGGATATCCTCGCGACAAGCCTTGTCACCGGGACCGTGACAGTACCGGATGCCGAAGTGATCTCGGCCGAGTATGAACCGTACATCACAAATGCATCCCTGTTGTCTTCAAGCCTCGACACCTTCATGTCCAGGCTGGCCTTGTCTGAAATGTCAGTAATGTCTGGGGCGTTCGCCAGAGCCACTATGGTCTTCATTCCAGAGGTACATTCCGCTGTCACCTTGCTCCCGTCCGATTTCCCGTATGCCTCCAGGACACCGTTCTCCCTGAACACAAAGACCTGGAGAGACGAGACAGCCGTCTCGTTTGCAGTAGTCATGGTACGCACTTTACCGGCTACCGGAGCCGAAATTTCCAGCGGAAAGACCTGAGTGCCGGTATCCGCAACCGAATGTCCGTCTTTGGAGCAGCCCGCCGCTGCAAGCATGGCAACTAATGCCATAATCTGTCTGAATCTGTAAATTTTCATATTTCATCATATTTTAAAGTGAATTTCTGCATCTCCGGATCCAGTCTTCCCCTATGGAGCATGGACCGGTCCTGTCTTATACATTGCCTGAACAATTCCTCCGCTTCCGTATCCCTTCCGGAGCGGGACATCGCAAGAGCCTCCAGGTACAGCACCCTGGCTGGTTTCTGTGCCATCCCTCCGAGGATCTCCAGAGCCTTGTCGTCATATCCTGCCGACAGATATGCCAGTGCAGCATTATAGTCCCTGTACGGGCCGAGCAGCTCCACTGCCCTGGCATAATCCAGGTCCTTGAGGGCCTTCACACCTTTCATGTATACTGTATCAACTTCCGTAGTATAGACCGTATCCTTCTCCATATCCTTCCTGTGGAGATAGAAGTCAAGTCTTACTGTACGGAGCCTCGGATAGACCTTTTCCCTCAGGTGGCGGTATTCAGGCAGCCTCTGCAGCACGGTCTCGGAACCGTCCGGATCGGATTCATATGGCAGGTTCATGATGGTCTCCAGCGATGATGGGGATATATCAGGGTCATTCTCCGATATAGTCATGAACAGTTTCCAGTTCTCCGCCGCGGAGGATTCCCTGAAAATACCGGCATCCACAGAAGGGGAGCCCTGCGCCAGAAGCCCGGCCACCGTACGGGCCCTTTCTTTGGCAAGCCCTGCATTGAACCTTGCGCTCCCCTCAAGGGAACATGAGGCCGTTATGACTATCGAATCAGTCACATAACTGCTCATGGACAGCATCTTGGACATGCACTCCCTGATGCGGGACAGCTCAGATGCGTTTCCTTCGGAAAGTGTGTCAAGCCTTGCGGAGCCCTTGTCGAAATCCAGCACGGCATTTGTATAGTCACTCACCCGCCTCTCCACAATCCTGCTCAAATAACGGGGTGTGTCATCTGCAAGGGAAGCCAGTGAACTCACATAGAAATCTATCCTCTGCTCTCCCGGGATCCTGTATATCATCCTGCCGTCTTCATACACCCCGCCGGAAAGAGTGACAGGTATCCTCTTCAGTCCCGGACGGCTCATGAGAGTCTGGGTATACCGGTAACAGACATCCTCCCCTTCAGATGTCACCACCGTGTCAAGTCGGATCCTGCCAGTAATCCCTCCCGTAAGTTTCTCCAGCATGATTCCCGACTTGACTTTCTTTTTCTCGTTCCTCTCGGCCATACGGAATCTAGTATAATGCCTGAGGACCTCCTGCTGTGATACCCCGAAGATATTCTCGGCCTCGGGATCAGAGATCAGGGTGGTGTCGTTCTTCATGGCATATACGCCAGGATAATTCCGCTGCAGGAATATCTCCAGGGGCTTCAGCATGATGAAATCAAGACTGTCGGTGATGATGGAAGCAAGGAACTCCCTGTAGCGTTCATAGCCGCGTATCTGGGCCGACCTGTATTTCGCCCCTGTCACAAGCATCGGCTCAAGTGATACCGTGTCGCCCATGATCTCCAGTTCCGGGAAAATCCTCAGCTGCCACGAAGAGCCGGCCATCTCATGAGGTACAGATACGTCAAACTCTATGGATACTTTGCCTGCCCTTTCCGCCACATTACGGAATCTGGCCACTACGCGGGATGCGTTTATCACATCGACAGCGACCATTTCACCTGTCTCCGTATCCTTTACGGCATTCATTATCGAGGGTCCGCGGCCTGATGAATCCGCGCTTTCCTCATTGACCTGGGGCTCAGCGGTCTCCCCGCTGTCCTCATATGCCGGTATCGACACGTCTATGTCCATCCTGTTCCTTGAAATCTCAGCCAGGCGGCGGACAGAAGTACACGAATGAATGGCCAGGGAAACAAATACGGCCAGCGCAATCTTTATGATATCAGAACACATAGGACAAAGAAATCATTATATCATTAGGCAGCACGAACATCCTCTCTCCTTTCCCTCGCGTCAGTCCGCATGAAGGGCAGCTGTAGTCCGTATATTTATTGAATCCGCCCCATACTCCTGCACCGAACTCGATATTCAGGCGGGGATGCAGCATGTATGTATATCCTGCGCCTATTCCCACGCCATACCTGTCTCCTTCTTCTGTAAGGGCATCCGCAAGGCCGCCTCTGTTATATTCCTGATACTGGAGCTTCCCGGAGAACCACCAGCCTGAATATGTATGCCACAGCCAGTACCTTCCGCCCGCACTGTAGCACTGCTGCCGGTTCTGGAACTGCTTCCCGGGTCTCCCCTTATTGAATGTCCACGGATTGTATTTCACGGACAGCACAGTACTCCAGTGCCTGGAACAAGCATAGGATATCTCGGCATTGAGGGTGGCGAAATCCAGATATCCAAGAAGGTCTGTCGAGACGGCGACTTTCTGCCCGTATGCCGCTTTGCCGCCCAGCAGCATCATGAACAATGCCGCCACTGCAATCACTTTTTTCTTCATACCTCTACCTGTATCTGTTGAACACCTGGTTTATCATGACACCCTTGTCCGGGTACATTGATATCATCATGCTCTTGAGAAGACCGACATCTGTCACGTCAGGCTGCATCGCGTTAAGTATCTCCGACCTGGTGACACCTCGCTCGTCAAGCACCCTGAAAATCTGGGGCGAGAACCAGTTGGAGCTGCCGAAAGACGGCACATTGCCCCCGTATCTTTCCTTGTACATGATGCTTTCGATATAATAAGCCCACATCTCCCCTACCGCACAGTATCCGGCATCGGCCTCTGCCCCTGTACCGTATGTCATTCCGCCGGATGTCACAAATGATTTCATGATGAACATGATATATCTGTCCCAGTATCCTTTCCCCACCTGGGCGAAATGGCTTGAATGTGCCAGTTCATGGCAGACAGCGCTGTAGATGCTGCTGTAGTCATTCCTGCCTTTCGTCCCCAGTGTTATGTCAGGGGCGAAAAAGGCTATTATGGAAGAGAACACCCCCAGGAACTTCTTTATGTACTCGCTCTCCACGAATGCGCCATGATGGATCATGACTGCACTGCTTGCCTCCAGGGAGGGGAACAGCCAGATTCTCAGGTCGGCAGGAGGAGGAGTGATATTCATATCCCCCTCAGAGCATCTGGAAATATAGTCGTATGCAGAATTGTTCACGGCACTTCTCGAAAACATCTTCCTGTCGGAATCCTTGGTTATCGTGACATCAAGCCCTTCCGGTGAAGCCTGGCCAAGAGCGGATGTGGACGCAGGGACAAGGAGCTTGTTGAACCCTATGGCGAATCCCTTCTCGTTCTTGTAGATGAGGCGGTATCTGATCTTGGATGAGTACTTTTTGGGGATGGTATAGTATCCGTCCCGGTCTGTGTATGCATGGGAGTATTTCACAAATGTGTTGCATCTGACCCTGACTCCCGCCACTCCGAACGGTTTCCCTCCATTGACCTTGTCATCGACAATCGTTATACGTCCTGACGGATTGACCTTTCCGGACCTGGCATTCCCGTCCGCGAGCAAGTCTCCGTTGCCGGTAAGCCTGTAGGCCTCCCTTTCCACTGCCTCCCAGTCTATCCCGCCGGCCGAGCGCTCAGGAGCGTTGTTCTCGGTTATGCAGCACTCGTCGATTATTTCATAATATACATCCGGGAACACATAATCCTCAGGGACTACCGCATACTGCCACGTAGCCTTGTCCTCGTCGATGCCCGGGTCGTGGTAATAATCCCCGTCCTTCAGTATCTCGTAATCCAGCGGATAGTCGGACAGATCCAGGTCTGACAGGAGTTCGAAGTCATCCTGGTCTACAGGAAGGAACCTTACATAGAGGTGTGTAGGCGCCACAGCCACTTTCGCCCTTCCCGGATAGACAGAGGCTATGGCTGCGGAGATGTTTTCTGTCGTATACGGATTTTCCAGCCTTTTGCCAAGTACTATCATTTCATGGGAGAGGCCGTCATCCGGATAAAGGTCACCGTATGGCGTGTCTGGACCACCTTTGGTGCAGGCAGCTGCCGCCATAAGCAGAATAATGGCTTTTAATAATCTGTACATAGATAGCATTTGTTTTTATTTCCGGCGCAAAAATATCCCTTGCTATCCGTGTTCACGAAAAACGAAACGTTTAACAGGCGAAACCGGCTCTCCAGGCACCTGTATGGGTGCCTGTCTCATGTTTTTCTGCTTATTTTTGCGGCAAAAGATGGTGGCACACAGGTCTACACACAGACATAAAAAGCTATATCACAGCAATATAAGAAGCGGGAGCCACGCAGATTTACAACTCCGCGCAGCTCCCGCTTTTTTTCATGGGCGGCTATGCCGCTAAAAATAAGCCACCGGCTTATGCTCTATCTCTGAAATGATGTTGTTTGCCATACGGCTGACACCGAAACGGAAAAGACTCTTGTCAAGCCATTCCTCTCCCAGCACAGTGGATACTATAGTATAGTATGACACCGCATCCATAGCTGTGGATATTCCGCCTGCCGGCTTGAAACCGATCTTCCGTCCTGTCTTCCTGTAATATGCGGCTATGCACCCGCACATGACATAAGCAGCTGCAGGCGTGGCATTCACCCCGACTTTCCCGGTGGAGGTCTTTATGAAGTCTGCCCCCGCCTCCATGGCAAGGAAAGACGCCTTGGCTATAAGGTCAGGAGAAACAAGAAGCCCTGTCTCAAGGATGACCTTGAGATGCACTTTCCTCCCCTGCTCTGCAGCTTTTGCGTCTATGCATGAGCGTATGCTGCGGATCTCTTCCGAGGCAGCATCATAGTCCCCTTCAAGGAAAGTACTGAGAGACAAGACTATATCTATCTCATCCGCACCTTTTTCCACAGCAAGCGCACATTCCAGGAGTTTCACTTCCAGGAAGCTCTGCGAAGAAGGGAAGCATCCGGCCACTGCCGTAATATGGACATCACCGCACGTCTTGCGGGCCTTGACAGTCTCTACGAAATCCGGATATACACATATGGACGCCGGCATAGGATAGTCCGGATATTCTTTCCGGAAAGAATTGACCTTGTCCACCAGCCGTGCTATTGATGACGGAGTGTCATTCGTATTCAGAGATGTGACATCCATCATGGAGAAACATGACATAAGCACTTTCCTGGACACCACATTCTCCAGGTTTGAGGCTATCATGCCGAGAGTCCGGTCCATTGCCTCTTTATCCGGAACATATCCGTACTCAGCGAAAAAATCTTTCATATTGTCCTTTCTTATAATCTATTCCTTTATTTTTGAATCTATGATGATAGTCACCGGCCCGTCATTCAGCAGGGATACCTTCATGTCGGCACCGAACACTCCCCTGGCGATGCCGCGTCCCAGGGCATCCTCCATTTTACGGCAGAAACTCCCGTAGAGAGGTACGGCGGTATCAGGCTTCGCCGCCTTGATGTATGAAGGCCTGTTGCCTCTGGCGGTAGATGCATATAAAGTGAACTGGCTCACCACCATCACATCCCCGCCTGTATCACGGACCGAGAGGTTCATGACACCGTCCGCGTCATCGAAGATTCTCAGTGCGGCTATCTTTCTGGCAGTCCACTCCAGGTCAGCATCAGTATCCTCATCGACGAACGCCGCGAGCACCAGCAGGCCCTGGCCGATATTTGCACTGTAGCCTGTAGCCGGGATATCCACTCCGGCATATCTGACTCTCTGTACCACCACTCTCATGCCCTATCCCCTTATCTGTACCTTGAAGCCCTTGTCAATCAGAGGCTTCACAAGCTCTGTCATTTCCTTTACAGTAAGTTTTTCCAGTCCCTTCTCCGGAGTGGCCCTGTCTATAGTATACACCATGACCTCCCTCGGATGCAGCAACTCCACTGTATCCGTCCATCCGCGGATCCAGTCCTTGTCTGAGGGATCAATCCCGGCACCCCTCAAGAACATTGTCTGCAATATGAAGTCTCCGTCAAATTCCATGAGATTGCGCATGACAGTGTCCAAATGATAGCCGGGGTAAGGCCTGTTTATGAGCCGGGCTCCTGCATCTGTCGCCGAATCTATCTTCAGGACAGGGTTGTCGACCTTCCTGAGTGCGTCCATGACACCGGGTCTTGAAAGCATTGTGGCATTTGACAGTACAGAAATCACAGCCCCTGGCAGATAGCGGTCACGCATCTCTACAGTAATGTCTATTATCTCCGGGAAATCAGGATTCAAGGTAGGCTCCCCGTTCCCGGAGAAGGTAATTGAGTCCACTTTCACCCCGCTTGAGGCAAGCACGGGGAATTTCTCCCCCATGGCGGCCCGTACGGCTGCGGCATCCGGCATCTTCCCGCCTTTCAGCCCGTCCTTGTTCCATCCGCATTCGCAGTAGATACAGTCAAAATTGCAGAACTTTCCGTCAGGAGGAAGAAGATTGACCCCGAGGGAAGACCCGAGCCTCCTGCTGCTGACAGGGCCGAAAACAATATCTGAAAACCTTAGCATAAAAAATCAATGAATGTCATATAATCCTCCTGGAAGAGCTCTCCGCAGTCAGCCTTCCTCCGTCAGAGATCTTGTCTATAAATACAAGACCGGGCCTTTTCCCTGCAGTGATTGACCCGAGTTCCTTGTCCTTGCCGAGGAACTCCGCCCCGTTAAGGCATGCCCATGTAAGGATCTCGCCGAGGCTGACATCAGGGAACGAAGACTGGAGACAATACATCTCACGGACCATGTCCAGGGTATCGTTGCTGGAAAGAGAATCCGTCCCGAGGGTGATCTTCATGCCCTTGCGGCGCATCAGTTCCACAGGGGGCAGCATATTGTGTATAAAAAGGTTGGACATCGGGCAAAGTGCTACATACAGACTCCTGAACGCGGCCATCGCGGCATCCGCCGCTTCCTCAGTGAGACAGACCTCATGCACCAGGAGCACATGCTCGTGAAACGGGGCGGGATGCACTTTCCCCACCCTGTCTATGAAATACATGAGGGAAGGCCTGCCTGTGACCGGAGGCGTGCTCATACCGTACTTTTTCCTGTTCTCGTACAGGGCCCCGCACCCTCCGCCGATCATCTGCTCTTCCTCGGGGCTTTCCTGCGAATGGTATGAAAGGAAGCCTGCCGCAAGAGCATCGGCAGAAGAAGCCGTAAGAAGCTCAGGGCTCGTAGTATAGCATGAATGAGGCGTAGGTGCCGCATCCAGGCCGTACCCCTGCGCTTTCTCCTGCAGCGCACGGACAGACGCCATCACACTGCCGCAGTCCCGGGGCTCAGAGCCGAACACCTCCAGGAATGTCCTTGTATACATGGGTGAAGAGGACTTCGCCAGGAAACTCTCGTCCCCGTTGCTGATGTCGCCCATGGCAGAGACTCCCTGCCTCCACATCGTGTCCAGCCACCTTCCGGCACATTCCATCCTGTGCTCCCTGTCGGAAGTGTCCCTCAATGCATTTATCTGGTCTATGAATCCCGCCATCCCGGTGCCTTTCCTGAACCTGCCCTGCAGATGGGACAGCTCGAGATGACAGTGGGTGTTGACAAAACCGGGGACAATGGCTCCTTCCAGGAAGGTCTCCTCTTCCCTGACATTGTCGCAGATCCCGGTCCTGAGCACAGTACCGTCATCGTCATATTCGACAAATCCGTCCGCAAGCGGACCTCCAGGCTCTAGAGTGAATACATATTCTGCTGCGATACGTTTCATCCGAAACTCCTTATTATTTCATTCTGCTTTTTTCAAGATGTACCGGTGTGGGCTTCAGCTTCCGGGCTGGCATGCGCGAGGAATTGCGCCCGACCTCAGGCACAGCAGCTGAAATGCTGTCTTCCACAGTCCTGACAGAATCTCCTGCCGCAAGAGTGTCCGACATGACCCTGAACACAGGTCCGGCATATACAGTGTCGTACCCTTTCTGCACGTCGAAGTCGAAAGCGCCCCCCGTGGAGTCAATAAAGAACGACAGGCTGTCCACTGTAAGTAGATCTTTGTTGGCCATACCCGAAAGGAAGAAGATCCTCTCCGGAGCGAACACAGCAGAAGCCGCCATGCCTTTGCTGAGCAAGTCGAGCTTCTCCTTCTCCGCCCTCAACTCCCTGAGTCTTGTCTCAAGTATCACCGTAGACTCCCTCAGTATCCTGGCATACCTGTCAGGGTCCTTGATATAATGCGCCATGCTCTGTCTGTAGTCGTCCGAAGTATATCCGTATTTCTCGAATATAGGTTCATAGACAAGCAGTGAATCAGCCATGCCGCGTGCCTCCCTGTCAAAATAAATCCTCTGGTCGATCACGAACATTTCGGCATATATCCTGGCCATATCCCCGCGAGAGATGACCCTGGACTTCTTACCGCAAGAAGCCAGGGAAACAATCATGACAGAGAGCACTGCCGCTATGCCCATGGTGCTGATACGCATAGACACTTATCTTAAAGTGGCCCCGAACTCATTTCCGAATGTCGAGAGAAGCCTTGACATCACTTTCTCCACCTCACTGTCAGTCAACGTCTTGTCCAGATCCTGAAGGACAAACGAAAGTGCATACTGCTTCTTTCCTGCCGGGATCTTGTCGCCTCTGTAGACATCAAACAGGTTCACATTCCTGAGAAGTTTCCTGGCGGACTTGAAAGCGGCCTTGCGGAGCTGGGCATACTCTACCTTCTCGTCCAGAAGGAGAGCCAGGTCGCGCCGCACTTCCGGGAACTTAGGCATCTCCTTGTATTTGATTCTGTCCCTCTTGACAAGCTCGAAGAACACAGGCCAGCTGATCTCCGCAGCGAACACCGGCTGCCTGATCCCGAACCTGCGGAGAAGCGCCTGGGATACAGTACCTGTCACTGCAAGCTGCTCTCCCGTGCCTGGAAGCCTATAGACCACGCCTTCGGAGAACATGTCAGCAGGGGCGGCCTCGTATTCCATTGAATAGATATCCGCGCCGAAACGCCTGAGAAGCAGCTCCAGGTATCCTTTAAGCTGGAAATAGCTGCCTTTGCGGGCTTCTGCACACCATGATTTCTCCCCCGGCCCTGTTATCAGCATGGAATAGGCTGTCTTTTCCTCATAAGAAGAAAGCACTGAAGGATCAGCGTCAGGCCTTATGGAATATACCGAGCCGTATTCGAAAATGCGCAGATTGTTCGCCTGCCTGTTTATGTTGTATGCCACGACCTCCAGACCGTTGAGAAGGAGTGTCTGCCTCATGACATTCAGGTCCGAGCTCAAAGGATTCACTATATGCACGCATTTCTCTTTAGGGAACGTGACAAGCTTTTCGTAGTATTCCTCCTTTGTAAGGGAATTGTTCATGGTCTCGACAAAACCGTTTGCGGCAAGGAAATCCGACACGGCGTTTCTAACTGCTTCAGGCTCAGGCTTAGAAGTGGAGTTCACAGACATTTTCACACCGGAAGGCAGCTCAATGTTGTTGTATCCGTATATCCTGAGTATCTCTTCGACCACGTCGCACTCGCGGTAGACATCCACCATATATGAAGGAGCCGCCACCCTGGCCCCTGCAGGAGTGCCGTCGGCAGCCGTCCTGCGCTCGATGAAGTCATAAGAGAGGAAGCCGAGTATCCTTTCTATGGTGTCATGCCCTATCTTCTTGCCAATGAACGACTCTATCCTGTCGTAGTCCAGGTCGATAATTTTCTTCTCTATCTTCTCGGGATAGAACTCCTGGATTTTCCCTGTCACTTTACCTCCGGCAAGCTCCTCTATCAGGAGTGCTGCCCTTTTCGCCGCGTATTCCACTACCAGCGGGTCGGCACCTCTTTCATTACGGAAGGACGCGTCCGTCTTGAGACCGTGCCTCTTGGAACTCTTGCGGATAGAGACAGGATTGAAATATGCACTCTCGAGGAACACATCCGTAGTGGATTCTGTCACACCCGACTCCTCGCCGCCGAACACACCTGCAAGGCACATCGCTTTCCGTGTATTCGCAATCATCAGATCCTCTGAGGAAAGCGTCCTTTCCACCCCGTCAAGGGTCACGAACTTCTCCCCTTCCTCAGCCCTGCGGACAATGACCTTGTGCCCCAGTATCATGGCAGCATCGAACGCATGCAGAGGGTGACCGGTCTCCATCTGGACGAAATTGGTGATGTCCACCACATTGTTTATCGGCCTCAGTCCGATGGAAAGCAGTTTTTTCTGCATCCACTCCGGTGAAGGGCCCACTTTCACCCCTTTGACCGTGATGCCGGTATAGCGCGGAGCCCCGTCAGCCGCAAGGACTTCCACAGGTATGGCGCCGTCTATCGTGTCAGATGACGTGCATATACCTTCCGGTCCCTCCCTGAAAGCGGACACGTCCGGGATATTCAGGCGGCAAGGTATGTTGTTGAGTTCCAGATATGCATACAGGTCGCGCGCCACGCCGATATGGGAAGCGGCATCCACCCTGTTGGCAGTAAGCCCGATCTCTATGACATAGTCGGTGGCGAGATGCAGATAATCCTTGGCCGGTGTGCCAGGCACTGCGGAAGGGTCCAGCACCATTATGCCTTCATGTGAAGTGCCGATCCCGAGCTCGTCCTCGGCGCAGATCATACCGTTGGACTCCACTCCCCTGATCTTTGACTTCTTGATCTTGAAATCCTCGCCGAGCTTCGTCCCGACAGTAGCCAGGAGCACCTTCTGTCCGGCCGCCACATTCGGGGCTCCGCATACCACCTGAAGAAGGTCCGGAGCGCCGGTATTCAGCTTTGTTATGTGGAGATGGTCCGAATCCGGATGGTCATAGCACTCGACCACTTCAGCCACCACCACGCCGGCCAGCCCTCCGGGAATCTCTTCCACCTGCTCCAATGAGTCCACTTCCAGCCCGATGGAAGTCAAGGCTGCAGCCACCTGTTCTGCGGTAAGGTCACATTCGATGTAATCCTTGAGCCAGTTATAAGATATAGTCATATCGTTCCTTTATTTATTTTCCGAAATCCTCTTTTGAGAACAGCGAGTCCACGAACTCCTTCCTGTCGAAAACCTTGAGGTCGTCCACACCTTCCCCGATCCCGATGAACTTGACCGGGACCTTGAACTGGTCTACAATCCCTATCACTACCCCTCCTTTTGCCGTGCCGTCAAGCTTGGTCACGGCAAGTGCGGTGATGTCAGTGGCCCTGGAGAACTCTTTCGCCTGCTGGAAAGCATTCTGCCCCGTAGACGCATCCAGGACAAGAAGGACCTCGTGAGGGGCGTCAGGGATGACTTTCCGCATGACATTGCGGATCTTTGTAAGCTCGTTCATCAGGTCTATCCTGTTATGGAGCCGTCCCGCCGTATCTATGAGCGCCACATCGGCACCCCTGGCCACCGCGGATTTCACCGTATCGTATGCCACAGAGGCCGGATCCGCCCCCATAGCCTGCCTGACGATGTCCACACCGGCACGCTCCGACCAGATGGTCAGCTGGTCCACTGCGGCGGCGCGGAATGTGTCAGCCGCCCCAAGGACAACCTTCTTCCCCATGGACTTGAGCATGCTTGCCAGCTTTCCGATAGTGGTGGTCTTGCCTACGCCGTTCACACCGACAACCATCACGACATAAGGTTTTTTTGAAAAGTCGAAAGGAGCGGGCTCCTGCCCGTCTGAAATGTCCAGAAGCTTCCCGATCTCCTCATGGAGCATATCCGTAAGTTCGTCCAGAGACATATATCTGTCTTTATGGACCCTCTCCTCAAGGCTGTCGATTATCTTCAAGGTGGTTTCCACCCCCATATCGGAAGCCACAAGGGCCTCCTCTATCGCGTCAAGCAGGTCATCATCCACTTTTGATTTCCCGACCACAGCCCTGGAGAGCTTTTCAAAAAAGCTCCGCTTGGTCTTCTGGACCCCTTTATCAAATAACCCCATAACTAATGCTGTTCAATATATGGTTTAAATCTGGCAAATATAGCGATTTTTCCCTACATTTGAAAAAAGGTTAAAATCTACATCATACAGCAGAATGCCATGAAACACTTTGCCGCCGCACTCATTCTTTCCACACCATAATCCCCATGCCTGAAATGACAGGGACAGGATCACGGCTGAGATAAAGTCAGGCGGATTCCGGACGGTTACCGGAGGAAGCAATCCGGACCAGGACAACAGGAAGGACTGATTACTTTAAAACCATAAAAAGCGAAATTTTGACAAAAATATTTGCCGCAGCGGCAGTCTGTTAGCACCATTTTTGATAGAATGATTACTTTTTGCC
>JADIMB010000086.1 GCA_017694995.1 Candidatus Cryptobacteroides faecavium
GGGGTAGACAGACGAAGGTCGCAAGACCTTCAGGGCCGCACCGGAGCGTCAGCGAGGTTTCCGGAAGGAAACAGAGCAGCGCAGGTGCCGGTGGAGCGAAGCGGAGCCGCATGCCCCACCGGGGCCGTCACCGCAGGTGACTGGGGGTTAGACCATAGGATTAAACGCCAGTTTAATCCTTAACGTCAGTGAGACAGATTCCGGTCATAAATGATAAAATATTGATTTTTAGGATAATATTGTTAAACATAAACATAAATTCGTCGATCTGACGTTAATATAGAGATGGAAAGGAAAGGCAGACGCCGGCTCCCGGCAGAATGGGAGAGACAGAGCGGTGTGCAGCTTACATGGCCGCACAGCGACACGGAATGGTACCAGCTGGACAAGGTGCTGGAGTGCTATGTGGAAATAGCATACAACATACTGAAGTACGAGCCCCTCATGATAGTGGCCAGGGACATTGATGAGGCCAAGTCGGACATCGCGTCGGTCTCAGAGAAGAAAGGCATCGAGATCGACCTTGACAGGATAATGTTCTACGAGGCTCCGTTAAACGACACATGGGCCAGGGACCACGGGGCTATTTCCGTCATCGGGGAGAACGGCGAGAAGTATGTGTTCGATTTTGTCTTCAACGGATGGGGGCTCAAGTTCGGGGCCGACCTTGACAACCAGATCACCAAGAAGATTTTCAGCCAGGGGGCTTTCGCGGATGACGTGATGGGCGTTGACATGCGCCCTTTCGTGCTTGAGGGGGGCAGCATAGATTCCGACGGCCAGGGGACATTGCTTACCACCACGGAGTGCCTGTGCTCGGTGAACAGGAACGAGTACCTCGAGAAAGACGAGATAGAGAACGAGCTCAAGTCCGCTTTCGGGCTGGACAGGGTGCTGTGGCTCGATTCCGGGAAGATAATAGGAGATGACACTGACAGCCATGTGGATACTCTTGCAAGGTTCTGTTCCCCGGACACCATCGCGTATGTCTCATGCAGCGATATAAACGACCCCCAGTATGAGGAGTTCTCCTCGATGATGCTCCAGCTGCAGAGCTTCAGGACTTCGGACGGGAAACCGTACAGGCTTGTGCCGCTCCCTTTTGCCGATCCGGTCTATCTGGATGGATACAGGCTCCCGGCTACTTATGCCAATTTCTTGATCCTCAACGGTGCTGTGCTTGTGCCCGGTACCGGTTCCCCGAAAGACGAGGTTGCAAGGCAGAGACTTCAGGAGGTCTTTCCGGACAGGGAGGTGTCCGTGATTGACTGCAGTGCGCTTCTTTCCGGTCATGGAGCCCTGCACTGCATAACGATGCAGTTTCCTGAGGGATTTCTCAGGACCTCAGGGCAGGGGATTGCATAGGAAATTCATGTCATTGAATTCCAAAACAATTTCCTGAACAGGTGCGAAAATCAGTAACAGTGATATTAAATCTCAGACAATGAATATTTTAAAAGTTGGAATGGTGCAGCAGTCCTGCGGTACGGACATCGCTGCGAATATCGGGAAACTTAAAAGCAACATAAGGAAATGTGCCGCTCTGGGCGCTCAGCTTGTAGTCCTTCAGGAGCTGCATAATTCGGTATATTTCTGCCAGACGGAGGACGCTTCCCTGTGCGATCTGGCTGAAACTGTGCCGGGCCCGTCCACAGAGACATACGGGGAGCTGGCGAAGGAGCTCGGGATTGTCCTTGTGCTCTCTCTGTTCGAGAGGAGGACTGCCGGGATCTACCACAATACTGCCGTAGTCATCGAGAAGGACGGTACTGTCGCCGGAAAGTACAGGAAAATGCACATCCCTGATGACCCGTGCTATTACGAGAAATTCTATTTCACGCCCGGAGACCTGGGATTCAAGCCGATAGAGACATCTGTAGGGACACTTGGAGTGCTTGTCTGCTGGGACCAGTGGTATCCGGAGGCGGCAAGGATCATGGCGTTGAACGGAGCGCAGATAATGATATATCCTACGGCCATCGGAGGTGTCGGGACCGACCCGGAAGAGGAGCAGAAGCTCCAGTGCGGTGCCTGGCAGCTGGTGCAGAGGGGCCATGCCGTGGCAAACGGGCTGCCGGTCGTCACGGTGAACAGGACAGGGCATGAGGACGACCCTTCGGGCAATACTCCGGGCCTGCAGTTCTGGGGCCATTCCTTCGCTGCCGGCCCGCAGGGTGAGATCCTTGCAGAGTTCGGCAAGGACGAGGAAGGGGTGAAAGTGGTCGACATAGACCTTGACAGGACAGAGTATGTAAGGCGTGGATGGCCTTTCTCCAGGGACAGGCGGATTGACGCTTTCGGGGATATATTGAAAAGGTACGGTAAATAAGCCGGTCATTGAAAATCCAAACTATAATCAATATGGTCAATATAGGTACTACATTCACAAAATACGGCAGGAAGGCCCTTCTCTGCGGCTCCGGGGAGCTGGGGAAGGAAGTGGCCATAGAACTGCAGCGCTATGGCGTGCAGGTCGTTGCCGTGGACAAGTACGAGGGGGCTCCTGCCATGCAGGTGGCCAATTCATTCCATGTGATCTCCATGCTGGACGGCAAGGCTCTGCGTGAGGTCATAGAGCAGGAGAAGCCTGATCTGATAATCCCTGAGATTGAGGCTATTGCGACAGATACTCTGGTGGAACTGGAAAATGAAGGCTACCATGTGGTGCCTACTGCCAAAGCCGCGAGACTGACCATGAACAGGGAAGGTATCAGAAGACTTGCCGCGGAGACTCTGGGGCTGCCTACTTCTCCATACAGGTTCGCCTCGGACAGAAATGAGTTCGAGCAGGCAGTCAAGGAGATCGGGCTGCCTTGTGTGGTGAAGCCGGTCATGAGCTCGTCCGGGCACGGGCAGAGCGTGGTGCGCACTGCCGGGGATGTCGACAGGGCATGGCATATCTCCCAGGAAGGCGGACGGGCAGGCAGCGGAAAGGTGATCGTTGAAGGGTTTGTGGATTTCGATTATGAGATTACTCTGCTGACAGTCAGGCATTCTGCCGGGACATTGTTCCTGAAGCCAATAGGCCATCATCAGGTGGACGGAGACTACCGTGAGTCGTGGCAGCCCCAGGCTATGCCGGATGACGCTGTGCGCAAGGCCGAGCATATAGCCAAAGAGATTACCGATGCCCTGGGAGGATACGGGATTTTCGGGGTGGAGCTGTTCGTCAAAGGCAATGATGTGATTTTCAGTGAAGTGTCTCCGCGCCCTCATGATACGGGCATGGTGACTATGATTTCACAGGACCTGTCTGAGTTCGCCCTTCATGCCCGCGCTGTCCTCGGCCTCCCTGTGCCGGAAGTGCGTTTCTTCGGGGCGTCGGCTTCAAAAGCCGTGGTCGTGGAAGGCAATACCAGGGAGTACGAGTTCTGCGGTCTTGACAAGGTCCTTGAGGAGCCTGGTGTGCAGATCAGGATATTCGGCAAGCCTGAAATCTCCGGGCACCGCCGTCTGGGTGTCATCCTGGCTACGGCGGATACGGTCGAGGAGGCAAGGGCGAAGGCCGAGAGGGCTTACGGGAAACTCAGTGTCAAGGTCTACTGATCATCTGAAATTGCCGAGCTGCTGAAGATGGTGGTCTGCGCGTATCTTGTCAATGATCGCGCAGACCACTTTGTATGTCCTGCTGTCCTTCGTGTAGCAGGCAGGGGAAATGAAGTTCACCCTTTTCTGCCGCAGGAGCTTCTGCGCGGTGGCTTTCTTTCCCGGCATCGACGGGTCATAGACAGCTATGGAATGGCCTCCGAACATCTTGACTATCTTCATGCACGGCACATCTGTCTCCCCGTCGCCGAAGTATATCATCTGAGGGAACGGGATGCGCTTGTTCTCTTCCAGCTGGCTTTCGTTCACCAGCTTGTTGTCCCTGACGCTGAGGATGCCTTTGTTGATCTTGAAGATGAACTGCGTCTTTGCCGTGTAGTCCACCGCCACTCCAGGCCATACGGCTTCTCCTTTCTCGTTGTACAGGAAGGAGCAGGCGAATATCCTTTTGAACTCTTTGGCTATTGGGGTGCCCTCTATCATTTCCGCCAGTCCGGAAGAATTTATGTAATGCTCTATGGTCACGCCGTGGTTTTTCCCGTATTCGTTGATAAGCCTGAACCAGTCCTTTACCCCTTCAAACAGTTCAATGCTTCTGCCGAAACTCTTGAATTTGCTGCGCTTCAGATGCATCCCGGACTTGGCTGCCTCATCGAACATGAGTTTCATGTAACTCAATATGTTGCTTGCGTCCTGCCCCTTGGCTATGTCATCGCTCATAGTCCAGAATTCCTCAGGGCTTTTCCCCAGGGCCTGGATGAATCCGAACTCCTGCATGTTCCCTGGAGACAGGGTGCCGTCAAAATCATATATCAATGCTACTATCGGTGTCTTTCTCATATCCGGATTTTTTCATGATCTCTCAAAGATATACATTTTATCTGCAACAGGATGCCCGGCTGACATTTTTGTTGTGAAAAAACGGATAAAATTCCGTAAGTTTGTAAGATATTGGTTTAAAGATTGTTTTATGAAACATTATTTCACTCGTCTTGAGGAGCAGATCAAGGCTCACTGGGATGCTCCCGCGCTGTGCAATTACAAAGGTGAATCATTCACTTTCGGCGAGCTTGCCGCCCATATAGAAAAGTTCCATTTGTTTTTCGAGGCCGCAGGGCTGCACAAGGGTGACAAGATAGCGATCTGCGCAAAGAATTCGGCCCGCTGGGCAGTGTCGTTCCTGGCGGCAAACACATATGAGGCAGTCACTGTCCCTATTCTGGCCGATTTCCACCCGGACAGCATAAATGCTCTGGTGGACCATTCTGAAAGCCTGCTGCTTATCACGGACAGTGATATATGGAAGAAGCTGGACCCTGGCAGGATGCCGCGCCTGAAGGGGGTGATGTCTTCCGGGGACTTTTCACTGCTGTATTGTCTTGATCCTGCGCTGGAGGAAACCATGGCAGGACTTGAAGATATGTTCCGGAAGAAATATCCTATGGGTTTCTCCAGGGAAAACGTGTCCTATCCGGTGGACAACGCCAGTGACATCGCCCTCATAAATTACACTTCCGGGACGACAAGCGCACCCAAGGGTGTGATGATCAGATATGAGTCTATCAGCTCGAATATAGAGTTCGGGATTGACTTCATGCCCTGCAGTTTCGGTGAGACGATGGTTTCAATGCTTCCTCTCGCGCATATGTACGGCATGGCGTTCGAGTTCCTTTATCCTCTTTGCGGAGGTGTGACGGTTTATTTCCTGGGAAAGACCCCTACGCCGACATTGCTCCTCGGGGCCATGGCATCGGTAAGGCCTTATCTTGTGGTGACAGTCCCGCTTGTGATGGAAAAGGTGTTCAAGGGTTCGGTACAGCCTGTGCTCAATAAGCCGGCAATAAGGCTTCTGACAAGGATTCCGGGGCTTAATAAGATAATATTCAAGGCAATACGTGACAAGATTATGTCTGCCTTCGGCGGTAATGTCCGGATGATTATCATGGGAGGCGCAGCTCTCAACCCTGAGGTCGAGGTATGGTTCCGCAAGTTCGGGCTGCCTTATACCGTAGGGTACGGAATGACGGAATGTGCTCCTCTGCTGGGATATGAGCACTGGACCAAATTTGTCCCGAAGTCGTGCGGAAAGTGTGTCGAAAGGGTCGAGGTAAGGATTGACTCTGAAGACCCTGCCCGCATCCCGGGGGAGATCCAGGCCAGGGGAGTGAACATAATGGAAGGATACTATAAGAACCCGGAAGCCACTGCAGCCTCGTTCACTGAGGACGGATGGCTCAAGACGGGGGACCTCGGGGTGATTGATGCAGACGGTAATATATTTATCAGAGGCCGCAGCAAGAATATGATACTTTCTTCAAACGGCCAGAATATTTATCCTGAGGAGGTGGAGGCTGTAGTGAACAGCCAGCCTTACGTCATAGAGTCTGTGGTCGTTGACCGCGGCTCGAGACTGGTCGCCCTTGTGTATCCGGACAGGGACAAGCTTGAGTCTGACGGGGCCGGTGCAGAGGGGCTTTCATCTCTTGCCGGTGAAATGCTGGCTGCCGTGAACAGGAATCTTCCGGTATACAGCCGGCTGGCGAAGATAGAGTTTGTCAGCCAGCCTTTCGAGAAGACCCCGAAGATGAGTATAAAAAGATTTCTTTACAAATAACGGGGAATCAGCCGATGCAACGAATTCAGCCAGTGATGCATCCTATAGCCGGTTCTGAAATTCATGAATATGCGAAAAGGATTGATTGCTCTGCTTGCATGCGTAATTCCCGGATTCTGCACTGGCCTCTGGGCGGGAAGCAGGACGGAGGACAGTGCATCGGGATTCAGTCTCAGGAGGTATGAGTTTTCTGTCAGCGGGGCGGCGTATCCGGGCTATTGCGCGTTCGGATACGATTTCAACTATCCGTATTACCAGTATAACATAGAGAATATCTACACCAGGTTCGCCTATGACGAGAGGGAGACCTCTACAGGCACGTGGACTGCGGCATTCACTTACAACTTCACAAAGATCCTGGCTCTGGAGACCAGCATATCTTACGAGGGTGGCAGGCTCAGGAATTCCAGTAAGCCGGATGCCGTGGGGATTATCTCTCCAGGACCGGGTGGTGATATGCCGGATTTGAAAGAATCCCTTGATTATTTTACCCCTATGGCCGCCTTGAGGGTAAGCTGGCTGAACAAGAAGATAGTGCGCATGTATTCCTCTTTCGGCGCCGGCCTGTCTTTCTGCGCAAGGAAAGGAACCGGATTCTCCAATGCCTGTAAGCCGAACGGGCTTTCCCTTTATCCGGCATTCCAGCTTAACCCGGTAGGGCTGTCAGTGGGCGGTAATTTCTTCGGGACAGCAGAACTGGGGTTCGGCAGCCTTTTCTGCGGGTTGCGTCTCGGGGCCGGTTACAGATTCTGATGGAGGAGAAAGGATGAAAAAGCCATTAAGGATATTTACGGTATTATATGCGGCAGCCGCTGTATGCGGGTGTTCTGTGGAAGATGCCTTTTATGATGAAGTCATAGATGACCCGGGCTACTATGTGTTCAACAATGCATATCCGTGGCAGGTGGCCAATTTCTTCAGGTGCGCGGAGATGGCGGATTTCTTCACGGCATACCGCGGGATAAAGGAGGACAGGGACGCTTCCGAGAAGCTTGCAGACCGCTATTTCGGGGAGTCCTGGTCTGAGCTGTTCTACGAGAAGATCGTCATTCCGGGTATCGGCACTTTGTATTATGTGGACGATGGGGTGTATTCTTTCTATCCGTCATTTTATCCTGACTGGGATTCAGCGGATTACTGTATGGATGTAAAGATGGAGGCCGGCTATATGAAAATCAGCAGCTCATCCGGGACTTTTCCTGCGGAGGCGCGTATGAGTGTGGAGAACGGTGTGGTGAATATGGATTACCTCAGCTCGGTATACAGGGAGAAAGGGTCCGGATATACGATGACAGTCTCTACAGAAGGCACTTCCGGGACTGTCTCCATGCCGATGTGCGGGAGCGACGGGTTTTCCTATGTCCCGCAGTCAGGAGAACTTGCCGTGGCGATAGATGGAGCCAAGGTATCGGACCGGTTCAAGGTATTGTTCGGACAGGGCAGGACAGGTGTCTCAAGGGAAGGGTCTCCTGTCTTGTATTTCGCTCCTCCAGCACATTACCAGGGCTATGGGCCTGTCTACAGATGATGCTGTCTGCTTGCATGTACATTATGAATTTCCATGATAAAGTCGAACATTTAAAATGAGGTTGCCTATGAACCAGGGACGATTCCCTTTATATGCCACCCGCGCTGTTATTGCAGCCGTACTGGCTCTCTTGTCATTAACGTCCCTTTACGGAAGGGAGAAAAAGAGCAGGGAGCCGCTCCCTTTCAAATATGAAGTAAGGGCCGGATGGAGCGGGTATTCCATGTACGATGCTTCTTTGGTCATACCGGATTTCTTCTTTACTGTATACAGCCCGTCATTGTCTGACCTGTATGCGGACCAGGCGGGAGACACGTATCTTACGGGGACTTTCTCCGCAGAGATTGACTTCCATTTCCGTAAATGGTTCGCCCTTTCGCTCGGGGTAGGATGTGACGGTATCTACAGCAAGAAGATCAGCGCGGACACGGGGAAGCAGACCGGTATGTACCGTGGTGCAATACTGACTTTCATACCTCAGTTCAGGTTCTCTTATCTGAACAGGGAATATGTGAAACTGTACTCTTCGATAGGCTTCGGATATATGTACGGCGTATACAACAAGTCTTATGTGAACGGGCTTGCTGCCCAGCTGGTCCCTGTTGGCGTGACAGCCGGGAAAAAGGTCTTCGGATTCTTTGAAGTGGGCATAGGTACCATGTATACCGGGTGCAAGGCAGGTGTCGGTTTCAGATTTTGATCGGATTATCAGGAAGTAAAATGAAAGAAGTTATGAGAAAGACGATATTGTTTGCAGCAGTCCTTCTGTCTGTGTTCTCATGTAAAGTCGATGACGGGAATTATAATATAGTCGATTCGTTGAAATTGTCCGAGTACGGTTCAAATGTAGTCATTTCGTACATCGAGCCATGTGCGTCCATGATGTTTTTCCTGCTTGAGCTGGATACGTTTGAAGCCATGACTTCTGAAGAGCAGAAGGAGTCCTGGCTGAACGGTTTTGTACTGCATCTGGATGAAAATACCCTTTCTATGGAAAACGGATATTACGAAGCGACTTTCCATACAGGGGGGAAGTCCATAAGGGATGCCGGGACTGAATGGAAGGTGGATAACTACTGCGGATATTATTACTACAACAATTATGCGTTTGATGTTGTGGTGAGATGTGCCGGGGACGGAGTCTGGAGAATCACATCAGAAGTCCCTGCGACGGATGCAGATGTCCGGATGGAAATTACTGCGGAGGAAAGTCCTGACGGTTTCACCGGCACATTCACTGTTTCAGGAGAAGAGACATCTTCTGACGGTTACAGGGCACTGTTCTCAAATTCAGAGTCACCGTGTACCTTTACGTATACCCGTCCGGATGAAGAAGGCCTTACAGGTCCTGATTTCAATATGTCAGGTGTAATATCTGTGGATATTTATGACGGACAGGGGCTCAAGGACTGGTGTGTGGTGGATTATTCTAGTGACGGCCAGACATCGTTCCGCACCAGCAGGGACTGACAGGGCGGATTCAGCCGTCTTATATGAGCATGGCCGCGAACCCTGCCGCAAGAGCGGCCGTGCAGCATACAAGCTTTGCCTTGAAGAAGGATTTCTTGCTTTCGGCAAGAAGCGGCAGGGAGGAATGTCCGTCCTGGGCTATGCAGCTGGCAAGCAGGACAGGTAGCGGCACGATGCCGCTTGCATAAAGGGTGACGAATATCATGTGCGGCCCGGATTCGGGTATGATGCCTATGGCTGCAGCAAGCAGTATCATCAGTGCGGTGTTCCCGCTTATCCAGTTTTCTATGTCCACATAGCGCATCGCGACACCGAGCAGGGCAAGTACTCCCGCTGTCCATCCGAAAATGACCGGAAGATGCCTTTTTACAATATGCTTCCACAGATGCTCTTCCACGAAATGGTCAGAGGCAAGGCTCAACACACCAAGGACAACCATGCTCAATATGGCGAATATCACATACATCCAGTCTTCACTGAGCAGGTCAAGCGAGAGTGCGGATTCTGCATGCATGTGTCCTTCATGCAGATGCTCGTGCCCGAGCCTTCCTGTAACAAGGGCTGTTATGAACACTGCGACACCGATGAACATCACTGCCCTGCGCCATCCCAGGTGACGTTTACCTTTATTTATTACCGTGGTGGAGTGATGCCCGTGCCCGTGTGCGCAGCCTTGTCCCTGGTCATCCGCATGCAGCTCGAATATGTCGTCATCAGGCAGGCCGTCTGCCGAATCAGGGTCAATATGTCTTCCGGACAGCACCTTGTCTCTGATGAAATCCACTGAAATGCCACAGACTACAGCCAGGATGAAAAGGAACACGAATATGAGCATGGCTTTTTGCGGGAATATCGCCAGCATCATGAAAGCTTCATCTCCGCACGAGGCTATCATCATGGCTGTCAATGCTCCGAAACTTATGATCCTGTGGGTGTACAGGGATACCGATGCAAACCCTCCTATGCATCCCGGTATGAGCCCGAGCAGGGTGGAAATGATCACCTGCCCTATCCTTGTGCGCTTGAGGCCCGAGAATATCAGTCCTCTTGACTCTATGTTCAGGGACTCGATCATCATCATCATTATGACGACCAGCCCGGTAATAAGTATGGAATTGCGGATTATGTCTATCAGCATAAGCGGTTTCTTTCAGCGGATTACTGGTGAGGGAGGCTATGCAGGTATGGCCTCACTTATTCAAGGTATCCCGTAACGAACAGATTTATAATAGGTCTTGACGGCGAGTTCGTAGTCAGGGTCACTATCACCAGAGTTTCTCCTGATGGCATCCCGTCTGTGTCCAGATGGACTTTGAAACTTCCTTCATATCCGCATTTGACCACCGGTATTTCCCCTACAGAGCATGACGGCGCATCCGTATCTGCCTTGAAGACCTTGAAGTCGGACTTGCCTATGTTCTTGAAAGTGAATGTCGCATCCACAGGTGCCCCGGCCTTTATCTTACCGAATGTATAGGAGCTTGATTCGAACATTGGCCGAGAAGCGTTCTCCCTTTCCGCCTTGGTCATCGATGCGAAATTCTCTTTTGTGAATGCGTATATTCCTATCCTGTCGTGCTTTACCCCATTTTCAGAGGCTGTGTATTGCTTCCCGTTTACCGTCGGGGTCGCATAATACCAGTTCTTGCCCCAGAGGTCCCTGTCGGAGTTGACGGTGAACTGGAGTTTCGCGGTGGATCTGGCCGGTATCGGGTCGGGGGTCACCTTTATGGAAAGGTTGGGGGAGACATTTGTGAAGCCCACTGTGACAGGAGACGCGGACAGGTTGGCTACTGTGACTTCATCGCTGCGCGACTCTCCCTGTTCCAGATTGCCGCATTTCATCTCCAGGGTTTTCATCCCCAGTTCTCCGAAACGGATTGTGTACATCTCCTCGAGGGACAGCTCTTTTTCATGGCTTATGCCTCTGAGGCGCAGTATCACCGGCTTGCCTATGCCTGATATGTAGACCGTAAGCCCTTTGTCAAACGGATATGGGCCTTCATCGTTGGTATATACGGCAGATATGCTTCCGCTCTTGCCCGGCATTATCGGCTCCTTTGTCCATTTGACATCGGTACATCCGCATGAAGTGACTACACTGTGTATCAGCATGGGCTTGTCACTTATGTTCTTCACGTTGAAAGTGCAGCTCAAAGGTCCGTCGGAGAGCATTACATCCCCGAAATCGTAGACGGTCTTGTCGAATTCTGCTATACCTGCAACTTTCTCCTGTGCACTTATACTCCAGATGCTTGATAATAAGGTAATCGCTGCAGCTATTATGCTTATGGCCAATTTTTTCATGACAAATCTGTTTTGACTGTCTCCCTGCCGAGGGAGAATTCCCGGACGCAAAGATAACTAATTTAACGTCAGTTCGATGAATTTATGTCTGGAATCCGTCTCACTGACGCTCCGGTGCGGCCCTGAAGGTCTGGCGACCTTCGTCTGTCCACCCCCAGTCACCTGACGGTGACAGCCCCGGTGGGGCATGCGGCTCCGCTTCGCTCCGCCGGCACCTGCGCTGCTCTGTTTCCTCCCGGAAACCTCGCTGACGCTCCGGTGCGGCCCTGAAGGTCTGGCGACCTTCGTCTGTCCACCCCCAGTCACCTGACGGTGACAGCCCCGGTGGGGCAT
>JADIMB010000087.1 GCA_017694995.1 Candidatus Cryptobacteroides faecavium
GGCTGACGGCTATATCAACTATGTGAAAGGCGCCAATGTGGCGGGCTTCATGAAAGTCGCCCATGCCATGCTCGAGCAGGGTGTCATCTGATCCTGGGTCCTGACCTGCACATGTTGAAAATGAATGAGGAGATGTCCGGGCATCTAAGGACATCTCCTCTTGTTTGTTTGTCTGAAATGACAAATGTTTGAAATGTGTGTGCGGAATTTTTATTTTTTCCTGCTCTCGTGTAATGACTCACGCCATTTGATGAACTGTTCCTCTGAGAGGATTTTCTTGATTTTTCCGGTTTCTTTCCTGCCTTCATTTCCGCTTTTTCAGCGGGCAGCATACCCTCCGGCTCTGCTTTTGCCTGTATTGAGAGGCACAACGGCAGGCATAGCATTATCAGATAATGTATCTTTCTCATATTCCATCATTTTGGTATATTGCAAAAGTACAGTCTTGTATCTCTCCCTCAAAACATTATCTACAAATGCAGTGAATCTGCCGCTCTACGGATATTTTTTCCCGATATGTCAACGTTGAAAAAAACACCGTCAGCCATTGTCATTAGTAAAATGTTGCTAAATTTGATACCCGATTTTTAAAACCACAAACTAAAATACTATACTGATAATGACACAGCAGGTTCCCAAAGAGAGAAAAATCTCCCGGAAGCTTACGGTTGCGCTTCCTATCGTGTTGGCAATCACCCTATTCTTGTGGCTTGTCCCTACTACGTTCTTCGGCATTGAAGGCCTTACCGTCACGGAACAGAGGACGATAGCCATTTTTGTATTCGCGGCCCTGATGTGGATGTTCGAGATCATCCCTACCTGGACCACTTCTGTACTTATCATTGTGATAATGCTGCTTACTATATCGGACAGCAGCCTTTCTTTCATGAAAGGTTCGGGAATCCCGGCTGAAACGGGGACTTTTGTGAGCTACAAGTCATTGATGGCCACTTTTGCCGATCCTGTGATCATGCTGTTCCTGGGCGGTTTCATCCTTGCCATCGCCGCCACTAAGGTCGGAATGGACGTGCAGCTGGCACGCGTGCTGCTGAAGCCGTTCGGGAAAAAATCCGAGTTCGTGCTTCTCGGGTTCCTTATGGTGATAGGTATTTTCTCAATGTTCATGAGCAATACCGCCACAGCCGCCATGATGCTCACCTTCCTTGCCCCGGTCCTGAAGACTCTTCCTCCTGACGGGAAAGGACGCATCGCCCTTGCGCTTGCCATACCTATAGCGGCCAACCTCGGCGGCATAGGTACTCCTATAGGCACTCCTCCCAACGCTATAGCATTCCAGTATCTCAACGATTCCCTGCATCTTGATGTCGGATTCGGGGACTGGGCGTTCCGGATGATACCTTATGTGCTTGTCATGCTGTTCATAGCATGGCTGGTACTGCTCAAGTTGTACCCGTTCAAGCAGAAGACTATCGAACTCAAGATCGAAGGCGCCCACGAGAAGACCTGGAGGACTTATGTGGTGTGGATTACGTTTGCGGTGACCATACTGCTGTGGATGACCGAGCAGCTTACTGGACTCAATTCCAATGTCGTAGCCATGATTCCTGTCGGGGTTTTCTGTGTCACAGGTATCATTACCAAGGATGACCTGAAGGAAATAAACTGGAGTGTGCTCTGGATGGTGGCCGGAGGGTTTGCCCTGGGACTGGCCCTTACCAAGACCGGCCTTGCCGAGCATCTCGTGACATCGATACCGTTCGGTGAATGGCTTCCTATCGCTGTCATCCTTGTGTCGGGATTCATCGGATACTTCATTTCCAACTTCATATCGAATACTGCCGCTGCCAGCCTGATTGTCCCGATCCTTTGCGCGGTAGGAGTCGGCATGGGAGAGACTCTGGATCCGCTGGGCGGGTCGAAGACTCTGCTCATAGGTGCGGTCCTGTGCACTTCGCTTGCGATGCTGTTCCCGATAAGTACTCCGCCTAACGCATTGGCCCACTCGACCGGACTTGTCACTACAAAGGACATGACCAAGGTAGGTATCATTATTGGAGCCATAGGTTTCGTGCTCGGGTACGCGCTGCTCTTCTTCATAGGTTTCTGATACCCCGCCGAAGCGCAGTGTAATCAAAATAAAACAATTCGTCACGGGGCCAGGCTGTAAAGCTGTGGCCCCTGATGTTTCCGGCCGGGTCATGTCATTCTGCGCGTAGTGCCTGGTCCGGGGCTGCGGTTCTGCAGGTTTCCGCTCTGTAATAAGATTGTGAAAAAAGTGCTATCTTTGGCGCCTTGTCTTAAGACAATATATTGATTTTAGCCGGTCCGGACATGCCGGACTGTAATGAAACCTTGTTTTTATGAAAAAGATTTTTTATCCGCTGGCCCTGCTGGCCAGTATGTTGCCTTTGACATTGCAAGCCGCCGGCTCTGAGAAGAAAGCGTCAGCAGTCAAGGAAGAGTTCAAGAATCATTTCGGTCTTTATGGCTTCATAAGGAACTACTTCACTTTCGATTCAAGGGAAAGTGCCTCGGGAACAGGTAACCTTTTCTATTACCTGCCTTTCGAAAGGGATCTGAATGAACTCGGGGAAGACCTCAATGCACAGCCTTCCTTCCGCTTCCTGGCCATCACATCCAGGGTCGGACTTGATGTGAACGGGTACCGTGTAGGAAAGACAGACATTTCCGCCAAGGTCGAGACTGACTTCTACGCGGGCCTCAGCGGCTCTACAGGTACGGCTACACTGCGGCTCCGCCAGGCATATATGAAGCTGGGGTGGAAAGACCTCCCTATGGGCAGGAACACGGCATCTGTCTCCCTGCTTATGGGGCAGGCGTGGCATCCTCTGGCGGCTGACCAGCCTGACGTGATAAGTCTTGCTACCGGTGCGCCGTTCAATGCCTTCAACCGCAGCCCGCAGGTGACCATGGATGCCAATCTCGGAAAGCATTTCACCATCACCGGGTCGTTCATATACCAGATGCAGTACACTTCGACAGGCCCTGACGGCAGTTCTGCCAACTATATGAAGTACGGTATCCTGCCGGAAGTATATGCCGGCCTTTCATACAGGACTGGAGGATTCCTTGCCAAGGCAGGTGTCAGCCTTCTGAGCATCAAGCCGAGAAATACGGGAGTGATGGCTGTGGCAGGAAGCCCGGAAGTCAAGGTGGACGACCGTATGACGGCCCTTTCACCGTTCCTGTATCTGCAGTATAAGTACAAGACTTTGACCGTCAAGGCAAAGACGATATACGGCAGTGCAGCTGACTATCTCAACCTGGTCAGCGGATACGGGATTACCTCCATGTCTGATCCGGACGGGCATTATGACTATGCCGCGACTCACACGAGTTCTTCATGGGTTTCAGTTTCTGTGGGAAAGAAGCTGCAGGGTATGTTCATGGCCGGATATATAGCCAATCTGGGGGCGACGAAGGATTTCGTGGATACCGGCGACAACTACTATTTCTTTGCTAAAGACGGCCAGAACTTCAAAAGGATGGCACAGGCATTCCGTCTTGTGCCGACCATTGCGTACAATATCGGGAAGTTCACTCTCGGGCTGGAGTACGAGGTGACTGCAGCCCAGTTCGGGGACAATCTCAACGCTGACGGTTCCGTGATGAAGGAGGGGGCGGAGCTCCCGGGGGCCGCCGGCCTGGCAGGACGTTACTGGGTCGCCAACCACCGTATCCAGCTGATGACTAAATTCACTTTCTGACGTCCCGCTGCGCCATAGGGCAATAGCCAACATTAATTATCATACAGGTGCCGTAATCCCGATAATTTGGGATTGCGGCACTTTCCGTATGCCCCTACCTTTGCACCTCCCTAAAAAGACATACAGGCAATGCAAATGAAAGTTTACATAACCCGCTATATCTTCATTTTATTATTGGCCGGACCGGTTCCGGCGGCATACGCACAGGAGTTTGACACCGGAAAAGGGGAATTGGCAGGGAAAATCCATTGTCCCGAGGAGGGGAACGCAATCATAGACTTCGCTACGGTATATCTAAAGGACACATCTTTCGGGGCTGTCACCGACGGCAGCGGTATGTACAGGTTCTCCGCACCTGCCGGTCAGTATATACTTACAGTCTCTGCACCGGGCTACAGGACAGAGGAATACAGAGTCACTGTCAGACCCGGGGAGACGCTGGAGACCAATGTGGCGGTACATCCGCAGTCTGAGTCGCTCGACGGCTCCGTAGTCACGGCCGCTGGCGGGGTGGGAAAGATCAGACGCTCGGCTTTCAACGCGGTGGCTGTCGATACCAGGGATCTCAGGAACACCACCCGGAACCTGAGCGAAGCCCTCACAAGGCTGCCGGGGATGAAAATCCGCGAGTCCGGAGGGGTGGGGTCAGATATGTCCCTGATGCTTGACGGGTTCAGCGGGAAGCACATCAAGGTCTTCATCGACGGGGTGCCGCAGGAAGGTGTAGGCAGTTCGTTCAGCCTGAACAACATACCCGTGAACTTCGCCGAGCGTATAGAGGTCTATAAGGGTGTTGTCCCGGTGGGGTTCGGCACAGACGCGCTGGGAGGTGTGATAAACATAGTCACCGGCAAGTCTCGCCGCGAATGGTTTGCGGACGCGTCATACTCCTACGGCTCGTTCAACACGCACAAGTCCTACGTCAATTTCGGGCAGACCTTCCGCAGCGGACTCATGTACGAGGTGAACCTGTTCCAGAACTATTCGGACAACAGCTACAGGGTCGATACCCCGGTGGAGATTTTCAACGGGGACGGCACATCCACCATCGACAACACCGATATCCGCAGTGTACGCCGCTTCAACGACACATACCACAATGAAGCCGCCATCGCCAAGGCCGGCTTTGTCGATAAGCCGTTCGCCGACCGTATGGTTCTGAGCCTCACCTATTCACGTTTCTACAAAGAGATACAGACAGGTGTGCGCCAGGATGTGGTCTTCGGCCAGAAGCACCGCCGCGGGTGGTCGCTGATGCCTTCTTTCGAGTATGTGAAGCGGGATCTCTTCACCAAGGGTCTTGACGTGACCCTGACCGCCACATACAACGACAACCTCACCCGCAATATAGACACATCCTCATTCCGTTACAACTGGCTGGGCGAGAAGCGTTACCAGGACGGCACCCTCGGCGAGCAGAACTATCAGGACTCCGAGTTCAAGAACACCAACTGGAACGCCACTCTGAATGTCGAATACTCCATCTCCCATGCGCATTTCTTCACCCTGCACCACACACTGAACTCGTTCAGGCGCACAAGCCGCAACGATGTCACCTCCGCCATCTCCGACTTTGTGGAGCCGAAACGCAACACCAAGAATATCACCGGGCTGTCCTACCGCCTGGCTATCTCCCCGAAATGGAACCTATCCGTGTTCGGGAAGTATTACAGCCAGTACTGCTCCGGCATGCTGTCCACTTCATCTACAGGGATGGGGGACTATGTCCCGCACTCTGCCACGACCGGGGCGTTCGGTTACGGTGCCGCCGGTACATGGTTCATAATCAAATCCATGCAGGCGAAGCTATCCTACGAGAAAGCCTACAGGCTGCCTACCATCGAGGAGCTTTTCGGAGATGAGGACCTGGAGATGGGAAGCATAGCCCTCAGGCCGGAGAACAGCGACAACTTCAACCTTAACCTCACCTGGTCCGACAACTTCGGAAAGCACGGCCTCTACGCCGAGGGCAGCCTTATATACCGCGACACCAAGGATTATATCATGCGCCGCACCGACAGCCAGAACGGAGGCAAGCGCTACGCCTCATACGAGAACCACGGGAGGGTGGTCACCAAAGGATTCAACATATCCCTCCGCTACAGTTTTTCGCACTGGCTGAGTGTGGGAGGGACGTTCAACAGCCTGGACCTGAGGAACAACGAGAGATATGTCGCCGGCGGTACGCAGCAGGAGAGCCTTACCTACAAGGCCAGGATCCCTAACCAGCCCTATCTTTTCGCCAACGCGGACGCGACATTCCGCTGGCGTGACTTCATCTGGAAAGGGAACACCCTGTCCGTCACTTATGACAATTTCTATGTCCACAGCTTCCCTCTCTACTGGGAGACCGTCGGTTCAGCCTCGTCCAAGCAGATGGTGCCGACACAGTTCTCGCACAATATCGGCATCTCCTACAGCATAAAAGGAGGGAAATACAACCTGTCCTTCGAGTGCCGCAACCTCACTGACGAGAGGCTGTATGACAATTTCAGCCTCCAGAAAGCCGGACGCGCCTTCTACGGCAAGCTGCGGGTCTATATAGACAGCCACAACACCGGCAAGGACGGCCGCCGGCACGGCCATGGCTCCCGTCATGGCAGGGGACATTGGACAAGATAATCAATTAAATAACAACAGATATTATGAAGAAAACCATCCTATCATTACCTGCGGTGGCCCTTGCCTGCCTTTCCATACTCTCCTGTGAGGACAATATCGGCGGCGGGGAAACAGCCGTTTCCTCCGGCAGCTACATCGTGGTCGCCTCTGTGGACGAGGCCAACACCATCCTCCAGTCCGGTACTCTTGACTCCGGTGAAATCTCCGCGAGGAACGCCGGATACGAGACAGACGCCGGGACAGCATGGGTATTCTATGGGGACAAGTACCTCTACCGTCTCAACTACAACCAGGGCAACGCCGGTGTCACCGCCTCCTACATCCTCGGGGATGACGGTGCAGTGACACAGCGCCCTAAGACCTACCAGATCCGCAGGTTCACCACCTACGGGCCTCTCGGGGACAATATCGTGACCGTCTCGGCAGGCGATACGGACGAGTCCGACGCTTCCGGCAACAAGGCCCAGGGCCTGCTTTTCAACTACCTGAATGTAGCGTCCGAGACCAACCGCACCGCTTCTGTAGGCTGCGAGAACTATCTCGGCAACGGCGAGTACGTCACATTCGCGGGTCTCGAGGAGACCGGCGGCAAGGTCTATACTTCCGTAGTGCCTATGGGTATGAGCAAATACGGTGTGGCCTATGACGGAGGAAGCCGGGTGACTTATCCTGACCTGGTGGCAAAGGAGTCAGGAGGCAGCGGCTCCGGCTCGTACGAGGCAGGGGAGATTCCTGTCACCCAGTTCCCGGACAGCGCGTTCGTGGCCATATTCTCCGATGACACTTTCTCCGATCCTGTCATCTTGAGGACAGGGAAGATAGGTTTCGCTTCGGGACGCTTCAAGTCGCAGTATTACCAGACCATCTGGGCTGCGGACGACGGTGATGTCTACGTGTTCTCCCCGGGATACGGACGCAGCCATACCGGGGCGTACAAGAAGACAGGAGTGCTCGAGTCAGGCGTGGTGCGTATCAAGGCAGGTTCGGAGGAGTTCGACGGGTCGTACTATTATAATATAGAAGAGAAGTCAGGCGGGCAGGCCATGTACCGCTGCTGGCATATCTCCGATGACTGGTTCCTCCTCCAGATGTACACCGAGGCTGACGGGACAGGGGGTATCGGCGGAGCGACCAACGGACTTGCTGTATTCCGCGGTTCCACCGGGGATTTCAGCTGGGTCAGCGGACTTCCGTCACGGGATTTGATCTCCTCTTTCGGCGGCTTCCCGTATTTCGAGAACGGTGCGGCATACATCTCTGTGGTGACCAGTGACGGTGCGCAGCCTGCCGTATATAAGATAGATCCGGGGACAGCCACCGCTGCGAAGGGGCTTACAGTGGAGTCCGATTCGGTGGCCGCTGTCGGGAAACTCCAGTAAGGAGAACTCTATGGCAAGAAAGGTATTCCATTGGATACATCTGTGGTTATCAGTACCGTTCGGACTGATAACCACTTTGATATGTTTTTCGGGCGCGATGCTCGTGTTCGAGGATGAAATCACTTCTCTGCTGCACAGGGACATATGCCGGGTACAGACTCCGGTCTCCGCTCCGGATGGGGGCGGAGTGTCTACTGTGCCGCTCGGCACGCTTGCCGGTTCTGTGGCTGCCTCTCTTGATGAAGGGGTTGCTGTTACAGGGATTACGGTATATGATGATCCGGGGAAGGCCTGGGAAGTGAATATCTCCAGGCCCAGAAGGGCTTCTGTCTGTGTGGACCAGTACACCGGCGAGATAAAGGGCAGGAGCGAGAGGCCTGCATTCTTCGCTTTCATGTTCAGGCTGCACCGCTGGCTTCTCGACAGCATGAAGCCCGGGGAGACTGTGTTTTGGGGCAAGACTGTGGTAGGCGTGAGCACGATAGCCTTTGTCATTGTCCTGATTTCCGGTCTGTCAATCTGGTGGAAGAACAGCCTCAAGGTGATGAAGAACAGGTTGAAAATCAGTGTATCCAAGGGATGGCGCCCATTCTGGTACAGTCTGCATATCGCAGGCGGGGCCTATGCCTGCATCTTCCTTCTGGCGATGGCTCTCACCGGGCTGACATGGTCGTTCGGGTGGTACAGGACGGGGTTCTACAAGCTTTTCGGGGCCGGGACCTCTGTCAGCAGGGCGGCCGCACACGGTGACCGGTCAGGGAGTGTGCGGCATGGCGGCTCTTCCGGGAGCACAGGGCATAGAGGTCCCGCAGGAAAGGCCGGGGAAGGTGTTTCCACTGCATCGTGGCAGGCTGTCTATATGGAGCTCGCCAGGAGGAATCCGGGCTACAGGAGCATCACTGTATCTGACGGTACCGCCACTGTCTCTTCAGGCAGTCTCGGAAACCGCAGGGCTTCAGACAGATATACTTTCGACAGGGTTACCGGTGAGATTACAGGTTCATCTCTTTACCGGGATTCGGACAGGAACTCCAGGATCCGCGGATGGATATATTCTGTCCATGTCGGCAGCTGGGGAGGCATCGTCACCAGGATACTCGCGTTCCTGGCCGCCCTTGTGGGTGCTTCTCTTCCTCTTACCGGCTACTACATGTGGATACGGCGGCTCCTGCGTCGCCGCCCGGCATGACGGCCGAATCATGCGTAACGCAGAAGGCCCCCTTCTGAGCCGCTCTCTCAGATTTTACGGATCAGGGTATTGAACGTTTCCTTCAGGATATCCCCGTCTCCTGATGAAAACAGTTTTACCGAAGGCCTGGTGTTTACGGGTTCAGCCGCTTCTGTGCTGTTTATGCACGCATGCGGCAGGAGCCCGTCTTCTTTCATTACATCGGCAAGATGACGTGCCACTGCCGGAGCCGGGTCTATTATGGATACGGATGGTCCGGCCGCTTTGCGGATTGTCTCCATGAGGAACGGATAATGTGTGCAGCCAAGCACTATCACGTCGGCTCCTGCATCAAGCAGCGGACGTATGCTTCGCTCTACAGTGCTTTCTGCTTCATGCCCTTCAGTAATGCCTTTCTCCACAAGCTCCACAAATCCTGCACCCACATGTTCCACTACCCTTATACCTTTTGCGAACATTTCCCTGGTGGCTTTGTATTTCATGCCGTTCAGTGTCCCGGCGGTGGCAAGCACGCCTACCACACCTGTCCTGGTCAGTTCTGCCGCAGGTTTTACCGCCGGCTCCATACCTATGAACATTATGTGGTCCCTCCTCCCGTCCGACATCATGGATACAGTCTCGCAAGTGCCCGGTGCCGACGGATCGGAGTAAGCCTTCCTGAGCATTCCTATTGCCGCGGCGGTGGCGGTATTGCACGCCACTACTATTATATCGGCGCCTTCCCTGACAAGGAATTCCGTTATTTCCTTTGACCTGCCTATTACATATTCCCTGCTCTTCTCTCCATACGGACAATGCCTGCTGTCTGCATAATATATGTAGTCCTCCCCGGGAAGCAGCCTGTAAATCTCCCTGAATACGGAAAGCCCTCCGATCCCGGAGTCAAAAATCCCTATCATTTTATGCCCTTTTTATACTTGACGGTACAAAATTATCATAAAACTTTTTACAGTATCCTAATTTGTATTCATCAGTTTTATTAAGTTTGCGCAAAAAAAGGACTTATGGACAGACATATTCTTCCCGTAGCATGCCTTGCCGTCGCCATATCCCTTCTACAGGGATGCGGAGACGGCAGGACGTTGAATATTGTTTCTTATAATGTCGGGACTTTCACAAAGTATGAAGAAAACAGCATGCAGATGATCGCCGGCATGATGAAAGAGATCGGTGCTGATGCCATATCCCTCAATGAGCTTGACAGCTGTACCGCAAGGACAGGGGCGACTTACCAGCTCAAGTCATTTGCTGGGATCATGGGCGGATGGCAGTACAAGTTCGGGCGTGCAATGCCTTATGATGGAGGCGCTTATGGGGACGGTATTGTGGTTCCTGCTGATTCAAAGGTAGTTGCGGGCCGGTCTGTAGGGCTTCCTAAAATGGACGGGGCGGAGCCTCGGGTTATGGTTGTGATGGAGCTTGAGGACTATGCCATAGCATCGGTGCATCTCGACCATATGTCAGAAACGGCGCAGCTGGCGCAGGTAAAAGTGATAAATACTGTCATGTCTGACATGTTCGGCGACAGCAGTAAGCCTGTATTCCTATGCGGGGACATGAACGCGGAGCCGGACAGTCCGACCATGAAAGAATTTGCCGGACTATGGACAGTCATTACTCCGGAACAGCCCACATTCCCGTCAGAAAATCCAGATTCTTGTATTGATTATATATTGGCTCTCAATAATAAAGCAAAATACAGAGTTGTGAAGGCAGAAGTGCTGGAGCATTTCTCCTGCGGTGATGTCACAAAGGCTTCGGACCATCTTCCCGTCATGGTTGAGGTGGCCCTGTAGAATACGGGATTTTCCCGTTTGGTACGGCAGGATAAACTTTTCTGCCAAAATGTCAGTCTGCGCGGGCTGGCATTTCTTTTGTCCTGAAGGATGCCGTCGGCCGGATGGCTGACATGGCTTGCAGGCCTGTCAGTGACGGTTGAACAGGACGATTAATCATTAAAAATTATAGCATTATGATCAAACCATTAGCAGACAGAGTATTGGTCGAGCCTAAAGAGGCTGAAACCAAGACAGCTGCAGGACTTTATATTCCTGACACAGCGAAAGAGAAACCACAGCAGGGGACAGTTGTAGCGGTCGGTCCCGGCAAGAAAGATGAGCCTATGGAGGTCAAGGTAGGTGACGAGGTCCTGTATGGCAAATATGCCGGTACAGAGGTGACAGTAGATGACAAGAAATACCTCATCATGAAGCAGTCTGACATTTTCGCAATTCTTTAATATATTATATAAGGAGACAATATTATGGCAAAAGATATAAAATTCAATGTTGAGGCACGTGCCCAGATGAAGGAAGGTGCCGACGCTCTTGCAAACGCGGTTAAGGTAACTCTCGGTCCTAAAGGCCGTAACGTGGTTATCGACAAGAAGTTCGGTGCTCCTCAGGTTACCAAGGACGGTGT
>JADIMB010000004.1 GCA_017694995.1 Candidatus Cryptobacteroides faecavium
CGGCGAGGGGGAAGGAAGGGGGTGGCGCCCCTTAACAAGGGGCTGTCACGAAGTGACTGGGGATTAAGATGGGAAGGCCCGACAGGGCCGCACCGGAGCGTCAGCGAGGTTTCCTGCATGGGAACCGAAGCAGCGCAGGTGCCGGCGCAGCGAAGCGGAGCCGCATGCCCCACCGGGGCAGTCACCGCAGGTGACTGGGGGTGGACAGACAGGATTTCAGGAGGAAATCATTAACGTCAGTGTGACGGATTCCAAACATAAATTCGTCGAACTGACATTAAAGTAACCCGAAATGCCTCAGGGCATGGGAGATGCCGTCCTGGTCGACTGTCAGGGTCACATAGTCCGCCGCTGACATGGCGGTATCATCCGCGTTGCCCATCGCGATGCCGGTTCCGGCGTATTTGAGCATCTCGGAATCGTTGCCCCCGTCCCCGAAAGCCATGACCTCGTCCGCCGTGATGCCGAAACGTTCTATGACCGCCGCTATGCCATCCGCCTTGGAAAGCCCTTTCGTGTTCATGTCGAAAAACGACGGGAACCATCTGGACAGGGTCACAGAGTCGAGGCCTTCAGTGAAAAGCTCCTTCTCCTGCCTCTGGTCGGCAAAAATCGTGAACTGACACACATCCTCATACACAAGGCTGTCCCATGAATAGAGCGGGACATCATGCAGCCTGATCATCTCGAAAGTCTTGCGGGTGAGGTCGTTCTGCATGCTGATTCCGTAACTCCCGCGGCAGAATGCCACGGCAGGCAGGCCGTGCTGCCTGCACATGAGGCCTACCTTCCTCGCCGTATCCGCACCGAGTGTCCTGCATGAGACCACTTCGCCTCCTACGGTGACCAGGGAACCGTTCATGCTGATATATCCGTCGAATGGGAAATCCTGAAGGTTGTCCATCACCAGATAGTGGCGTCCGCTTGCTATGAAAAGCTTTATGCCCTTCCCGCGCAGTGCGTAAAGGTCCTCCATTACTTTCGGGGAGATCTCATGTGTCCTGAAACTCACCAGGGTGCCGTCTATGTCGAAGAATATAGCCTTTATCATATTTAAACTTTAATCCATTCATAGTGGCCGTCCCAGATGGAGAGGAAGCGGAGGAAATCGGCGTTGGGGATGATGACACTTGCCGTGTTGTCACACGGATGGAAACTGAGCATCGGGGCATCCGTCAGGTCCCTGTCCAGGAACAGCTTCACGCGGTGGCCGTCGGGGAACAGCTCCTTCGGGGCGGCACCCGGGACAGACTGCACGGCATGAGGATTCCCGTCACTGTCCGGGAGCATGACCGTCTGTGCACCAGTCTCCGGTACCATGTCATGGATAAGTCCCAGCGGGGATACGGACCCGGGCTGCAGCCCAAGGCAGCGCTCCATCCTTTCGGCGGATGCGAAAGACATCTTGCCCTCCTTCATCATATGCTCGAAGGAATGTATATCGAATTCCTTGTGGCACTCTATTACTACGAGGTAGTGCCTGTTTCCCTTATGGTTACGGAAAAACAGGTTCTTGCAGTGAGTGGACTCTATCCCGTCCCAGTAGCCGAGGGCCTCTTCTATCGTATAGAGCGGAGGATGGGTATAGAGGGTGTACCTTATGGAGTGCCTGTCCAGGAAGGCAAGGACATCCTTTATCTTCCGGCTGCATCCGGAGGTATCGGTTGTGAGGACGGCCCTGTGTCGCTGTTCATCCATATATGCTGCCTATTTCAGGGATTTGGCATAATGCGTAGGCTCCGCCTTGTGCTTCTGCGGATGCTCGACCATGGCCGGTTTTCCCCATCTGAAGCTGTAAATTATCAGACAGATACCCGCCAGGATGAACGGTATGCTGAGAATCTGCCCCATGTTCAGGACCATGTTCTCCTCGAAGCCCACCTGCGGCTCCTTGATGAACTCTATGAGGAAGCGCATGCCGAAAAGGACGATGAAGAATATCCCCAGCAGAGTACCCCTCCTGAGCTTCGGGAGACGGTATTTGTACAGTCCCATGAGCACAAGCCCAAGTATCAGATAGCTCAGGGCCTCATAAAGCTGGGTAGGATGCTTCGGCAGAGTCTCGCCCCTGAGGTCGAATATAAAGCCCCACGGAAGGCTGGTCACATCACCGTATATTTCCGAGTTACAGAGATTTCCAAGCCTGATGAACATACCTGCGAAACATACGGGGATACACAGGTGGTCCAGCATCCAGAGCAGGTCGAAATCATATTTCCTGCCATAGTGGCGGGCATACCACCACATCGCAAGGATTATGGCTATCGTCCCTCCATGGCTGGCAAGACCTCCTTTCCATGGCATGAAAATCTCCCAGAACCCTTTCCAGCTCCCGAAATAATAATCCGGCTGGTAGAATATGCAGTGCCCTAGCCTCGCCCCGACTATCGTGGCGATAAGCAGAGTGAAAAGCAGAGGGTCCAGAAGGCTCAAAGGCAGCCCTTCCCTTTTGAGGAAACCTTTGAATATGAACCATCCCAGCACGAATCCGGCAAGGAAAAGCACTGAATACCAGCGGAGCACAAATCCCCCGATATGGATAATATCGGGGTTCATGTGCCAGTGAATTGCCAACAGATCTGTCATTCCGATTACTTTCTTGTTAAACTGCGGTCTGCCGGTCTCTTACCGGATCCGCACCTGTTATTCTTCCTTCTTTGCCGTCGAAGCGAGGAAAAGCTCGTCCATCTGCACCTGGTCGATGTATGAAGGCGAGTCAATCATCACGTCACGGCCCTGGTTGTTCTTAGGGAATGCGATATAGTCGCGGATAGTCTCCTGGCCTCCGAACAGGGCGCATACGCGGTCGAACCCGAACGCGAGCCCTCCGTGAGGCGGAGCCCCGAACTTGAATGCATTGATTATGAAACCGAACTTGTACTGGGCGTCCTCGTCCGAGAAGCCAAGCACCTCGAACATCCTCTGCTGCACAGCAGCGTCATGTATCCTGATGGAGCCGCCGCCGAGCTCGGTGCCGTTGAGCACGAAGTCGTACGCGTTGGCGCAGACCTTTTCAAGGTCCTCCTTCCTGTCGCTGTAGAACAGGTCCAGATGCTCAGGCTTAGGTGCGGTGAACGGATGGTGCATGGCATAGAAGCGCTGTGTCTCGTCGTCCCACTCGAGAAGCGGGAAGTCCACCACCCAAAGAGGGGCGAATGTATGAGGGTCGCGCAGCCCGAGCCTGTTCCCCATCTCTATGCGGAGCACGCCGAGCATGGTCTGCGTCTTCCTCTTCGGACCGCAGAGCACGAGGATAAGGTCCCCCCTGGATGCCCCCATCCTGTCTGCTATGGACTGGAGCTGCTCCGGAGTATAGAACTTGTCTACAGAAGACTTGATGGAACCGTCCTCGTTCACCTTTATATATACAAGACCTTTCGCTCCGACCTGCGGTCTCTTTACCCACTCTGTCAGCTCGTCCAGCTGCTTGCGGGTGTAACCCGCAAGGCCCGGTGCGCAGATGGCACCTACATACTCCACAGAATCGAACACTGAGAAGCCGTGCCCCTGCACATCTGAAGTGATCTTATGTATCTTCATCCCGAAGCGGATGTCAGGCTTGTCGGACCCGTAATTGTCCATAGCGTCGAACCAGCTCATCCTCGGGAGCGGATCCGGAATATCCACATCCAGGACATTCTTGAAAAGGGTACGCATCATCCCCTCGAACGTGTCAAGCACATCATCCCGCTCGACAAAGGACATCTCGCAGTCTATCTGGGTGAACTCAGGCTGGCGGTCAGCCCTGAGGTCCTCGTCGCGGAAGCATCTGACTATCTGGAAATACCTGTCATAGCCTGCGACCATAAGAAGCTGCTTGAAGGTCTGCGGGGACTGGGGCAGGGCATAGAACTGTCCCGGGTTCATGCGGGAAGGCACCACGAAGTCACGTGCACCTTCCGGTGTGGACTTGATGAGATATGGCGTTTCTATTTCAAGGAAACCTTTGCTGTCAAGGTAGTTGCGCACCTCATGCGCAAGCCTGTGGCGAAGCTCGAGGGCTTTCCTGAGAGGGTTCCTGCGCAGGTCGAGATACCTGTATTTCGCCCTGAGCTCCTCTCCGCCGTCGCTGACATCCTCTATAGTGAAAGGAGGAGTCTGCGCCTTGTTGAGTATCTTTATGTCAGAGAGCCTGATCTCAATGTCGCCTGTGGGCATCTTGGGGTTCCTGCTCTGGCGCTCTATGACCTCTCCCGTAGCCTGGATCACGTATTCACGCCCGAGTGACCCCGCCGCCTCAATGAGAGCGGCCGGAGCTGAAGCATCCACAGCCAGCTGTGTGATGCCGTACCTGTCGCGCAGGTCGATGAATGTCATGCCGCCGAGTTTCCTCGTCCTCTGTACCCATCCGGCCAGTGTCACCGTCTGCCCGGCGTTTCCGATGCGGAGCTCTCCGCAAGTATGAGTCCTGTACATATCAAGAATAAGTTTAATTCATCAAATCCTGCAAATTTAGTAATTTTCGCTCAAGAATAGCAATTTTGACAGATGAATATTCCCGGATAAAATTTGTTCCGTCCCGGGCTTATGCGTATTTTTGCCGCAGCTTTCCTTATGGGCATCACCTCTTCCATGGCAGGGACACAGGACGGGAAACCGCTCAGAATAGCCGTCGCAGGAGTGACACACGGCCACCTGTGGGAAGTAATTTCCAGGACAGGAAGAGGAGACTTCGAAATTGTAGGGGTATATGAAAAGGACGACTACTACCGGGAGCACAACGGTCTGCGAGGTAAAGTGGACGATTCCCTTTTCTTTTCAGACCTCGATGAAATGCTCAAGACGGTGAAACCAGAGGCAGTGGTGGCATACGGCAGCACATACGACCATCTGCACACGGTCGAGACATGCGCAGAGAACGGAGTGGACGTAATGGTCGAGAAACCTCTAGCCGTGAATCTGAAGCATGCCAGAAGAATCGAGAAAGCCGCAAAGGCACACGGCATCATGGTCCTTACAAATTACGAGACCAGCTGGTACAGCACCAACCATGAAGCATTCAGGCTAATAAAGGACGAAGAGGCAATCGGAGATATCACCCGCATCATGGTCTATGACGGACACCAGGGCCCGGTAGAGATCGGGTGCGGTCCCGAGTTCCTGCAGTGGCTCACAGACCCTGTACTCAACGGGGGCGGGGCCATAATGGACTTCGGATGCTATGGAGCCAACCTCACCACATGGCTTCTCTCAGGAGAACGGCCTGTAAGCGTATACGCAGTGGCCAACAGGCAGAAGCCGGACAAATACGGCAAGGTGGATGACGACGCTACCATATTACTCCAATACCCCGGAGGGATAACAGTCCAGATAATGCCGTCATGGAACTGGCCGGAAAACCGCAAGGACATGTATATCTACGGGAGCAAAGGCTACATCTACCAGAAGACATCTGAAGATATGACGGTAAAGTCAGGCGGCACCTCCAGGGAATACACCCCGGCCCCTCTGCAGGCACCGTACAACGATTCCTTCTATTATCTCAAGGCCGCTGTACGCGGTGAAATCGAAGTAAAGCCATTTGACCTTGCCTCTCTTGAAAACAATATGATAGTCATGGAGATACTCGATGCCGCCGTCAAAAGCGCGAAGACCGGGACTCCTCAGGGCAAGTCCAGGTGACCCCATGCATGCCAGACTGTCACAGCGGTAATTCCAATCAGGCCCCGTTTCACAGGCCCACGTCAGAAGTCCGGAGACAGGGAAAGCAGGACGGACACTACTTCCGCGTAGTTCTTCTGGCCGGAAGGGATGCGGTTGCCTTTCAGGTAAAAGGTATAGAGAGCGTCCTGGATCCTGCCGACGGCAGGACTGTAGCGGCTGCGCCAGTATTCCTGCTCCGACCTGAGCAGGTCAATGACAGCCGGATCCACGGATGAGATCCAGTCCAGGTATTCCTGTCTCTCCAGGAGGGCCTTTGCGTTGGATATCACGTATGGGAGTATCCCGGCATAGCCGCTGTAGCGGACTTCGGGCCGGGAAGACCTGATACAGACATTGAAGGCCCAGAAATTGGCCTCAGCCTCGCTGCTTATCCCCAGCAGATGGGACAGCTCGTGCGCATAGGTGAACGGGTACTGCATCTCCGGAAGTTCGCGGTTCAGATGCGACTCGGCGAAGAACGGCCCCATATATCCGAGCACGCCCACTCCGGAGTAAAGGAAATTGAAACATGTGAATTTCGGTCTCTGGTATCCGTAGGGACGTGAAAGCCCGTAATTTTCCGGGACATGACGGTAGATTCCCTTGATTTCCTCCTGTATCTGCCCGACATGCATGCCAGGCCCGCCTGCCGCGGAGGTCCCGACAAAGGCGGAAGGATTATTTTCACGGGCCGCGCTGAAAGCTGAGTCAAGGCTGTCGGAGTACGCGTACAGGAAATGCTTGAAGACATCCCTGTCATAGGCTGCGGGACGCACACCGGCCCTTTCATAGACAGAATCCCGGTAATAGTTCATGCCCCATCCCCAGTAGAACCATACATAAATCCACAGTATCCATTCTATTTCCCTGAGGACAATGCGTTTCCAGCTTTTCCCCCTTTTCCTTGCCAGAACAGGCCACAATACAAGTCCGGCCGCCATCAGCACCACCGTCCATTCGTCCAGAGAGAACGGGAACACAGAAGCGACGGCTGAGAGAGCAGCCGAAATCACCGGATACAGAGCCCTGGCATAGAACTCGCCGGTCCCAGGGACATAACGAAAGACAAGTGCCCCTGCCAGCAGTATGGACAGGAGCACTATATCCATGTATTTCAGAATCTTTCTCATTAATGTCAATACGTCATACTGAGTCATGGATTTCTTCCATAAATCCAGTCTGTCCACCCCCAGTCACCTGTCGGCGGCAGCCCCGGTGGGGCATGCGGCGTCACACCCTCTTCGGAGCCATCTTGTTCAGGAAACACTCAATGGTGTTCTCCATGAGGCAGCAGATGGTCATCGGGCCTACCCCTCCGGGGACAGGTGTGATGACAGAAGCCTCAGGCTCTATGGCAGCGAAATCCACATCCCCGCAGAGCTTACCTGTCTCCGGGTCACGGTTCACACCTACGTCTATCACTGCCGCCCCCTGCTTCACCATATCGGCAGTCACGAATCTCGGACGTCCTATGGCCACCACCAGTATATCTGCCTCGCGGGTGACAGACGGCAGGTCTGCAGTCCGGCTGTGGGCGATGGTCACTGTAGCGTTCTCATCCAGGAGAAGCTTGGCGACAGGAAGGCCGACAATGTTGCTGCGGCCTATCACTACAGCCCTTTTCCCCTTGATTTCCACCCCGGCGGCCTTGAGCATCTTTATTATGCCTTTGGGAGTGCATGGCAGGGTGCATGGCTGCTTCTGCCACAGGGCGGCCACATTCAGGGGATGGAACCCGTCCACATCCTTGTCCTTGGATATGGTCTCGATCACCCTGGCCTCGCTGATATGCTCCGGCAGCGGGAGCTGCACAAGTATCCCGTCTACAGTATCGTCCGCATTAAGCTCCCGGATAAGACAGAGAAGCTCTTCCTCCGATATGTCTGAAGGCCTGCGAATCGTGGTGTTCTCTATGCCCACTACCTGTGAAGCCTTGGCCTTGCCGGTAACATAAGAGACACTTGCGGGGTCATCCCCTACAAGTATGACCACCAGGTGCGGCACCCTCCCGTATTTCTCCGGGAAAGAGGATACCTGTGCGGCCATTTCTGCCTTCAGCTTGGCAGACAATTCTTTACCGCTTATTATCATAATTTCAGTTCGACTAATTAATGTTTAAAAAATCAACATTTCAAAGTACTCTCCAGCCTATGTCCCGGCGGAAGAAAAGATTGTCGCACTTTATCTTTGAAACGGCCTCCAGGGCCTTGTCATGTGCCGCCTTCAAAGTGTCACCCGAGCCTATCACCATCAGCACACGGCCTCCCGCAGTGACGGTCTTCCCGTCTTTCAGGGCTGTCCCCATATGGTAGATTCTCACATCCGGATCCGAAAGGGCATCTTCAAGCCCCTCAATGACATATCCTTTCTCGTAAGAGCCAGGATAGCCCTTGGAGGCCATGACAAATCCCATCGAAGCCCTGGCTCTCCACCTGATATCCGGCATCCGGGAGCCGTCCGCTATCGCCGTGAAGACATCATATATGTCTGACTCCAGGAGCGGGAGGACGACCTCGGTCTCAGGGTCGCCGAAACGGCAGTTGAACTCTATCACCTTGATCCCTGAAGGAGTCTTCATCAGGCCTCCGTAAAGGACACCCTTGAACGGGCGGCCTTCCTTGACCATGGCGGACGCGACAGGCTTCATGATATGCTCCATGGCGTATTCCATGTCCTCGTCAGTGATGAAAGGAAGCGGGGAATATGCCCCCATACCGCCTGTATTCGGACCTTTGTCTCCCTCGTAAGCCCTCTTGTGGTCCTGGGACAGGGCCATCGGGAACACACGCTCCCCGTCCACGAAGCACATGAAGGAGAACTCGGGACCGGTGAGGAATTCCTCCACGACGACCTTGCCTTTCCCGAACTTGTCGTCAAGAAGCATATCCTTCAAGGCATGCTCCGCCTCCTCGAAAGTCTCGGGGATCACCACACCCTTCCCGGCAGCGAGCCCGTCATATTTCAGCACGACAGGGAACGACCCTCCGCGAACATATTCAAGGGCAGGGGCGTATTCATCGAAAGTCCGGTATGCGGCAGTAGGGATATTGTACTTGGCCATGAGCCGCTTTGCGAAATCCTTGCTGGACTCGATCACGGCAGCTGCCTTAGCCGGGCCGAAGATACGGAGGCCCGCAGCATTGAACAGGTCTACAATTCCGGCGGCAAGGGCCACTTCAGGCCCTACGACAGTCAGGTCCACCTCCTTTTCTATGGCGAAATCCCTGAGCTGCTCCACCTGTGTATCCTTCAGCGGGACACACTCCGCCTGGGCGGCAATCCCGGCATTTCCTGGGGCGCAATAAATCTTGCCCACCTGCGGCGAGCGTGAAAGCGCATCTACTATGGCGTGGCAGCGCCCGCCGCCGCCGACTACCAGTACAGTGGCTTCTTTCGGATGTTCCATCTTGATTTCCCCTACAACTTTCGTATAGACCGCAACATGACCTTCAGGGCCAGGCTGCAGCTGATTGATTATTTCCATAACGCTGTCAGTGTTTGAAGTGGCGCATCCCGGTAAACAGCATGGCAATGCCGCATTCGTTTGCCTTGGCGATGGAATCGTTGTCCCTGATACTTCCGCCCGGCTGTACTATAGCCTTCACGCCATATCCGGCAGCCGTAGTCACGCAGTCATCGAACGGGAAGAACCCGTCTGAAGCCATCACGAGACCGGCATTGCGCACATCCTCACCTTTCTCCTTATATGCGGCCTCGGCCTCTTTCAGAGCAATCTCAGCAGAGCCGATACGGTTCATCTGGCCTGCGCCCACACCGAGGGTCATACCATTCTTGACAACTACTATTGCGTTGGATTTCACATGTTTGACGATTCTCCACGCGAAATTGAGGTCAGACATCAGAGATTCATCCGGTCTGGTCTCGGTGACGCACATTTCAGGCGTAACGGCCTTTGTCGTAAGATCCTGGTCCTGGACGAGAAGGCCTCCGTTCATGCTTACAAACTGCTTGTGAGGAGCGTTGTCCCTGGTCATATCGACCTTCAGAAGACGGAGATTCTTCTTGGTACAGAGGACCTCAAGGGCCTCGTCAGTGAACGAAGGGGCCATGATGATCTCCAGGAACACCGGCTTCATGAGAAGGGCCGCCTCCTTGTTGATCTCCTGGTTGGTGGCGACAATCCCGCCGAATATGCTGACCTTGTCAGCCTCGAAAGTCTTCTGCCATGCCTCAACGACATCCTTCCCTACAGCCGCCCCGCAAGGATTCATATGCTTGAGACCCACGCAGAACGGCTCGTCAAACTCCCTTACGATATTGAGGGCGGCGTTGGCATCCTGGATATTGTTGTAGGAAAGCTCCTTGCCGTTAAGTTGCTCTGCAGAGGCGAGGGAATACGGCACCTTTTCTGACGAAGCATAGAACTTCGCTTCCTGGTGAGGGTTCTCGCCGTACCTGAGAGACTGCTTGAGGTCATACTCGAGGAAGAGCTTCTCGTTGAGGCCTGCCTGCCTGCGCATATATGTCGCTATCATTATATCATACTCTGCAGTATGGGTATAGGCTTTTGCTGAAAGCCTGAGCCTTGTCTCGGGAGTAGTGTTCCCTGCGGATTTAATCTCGCCGATCACCGCGTCATAGTCTGAAGGGTCGCATACGACAGTGACATCCTTCCAGTTCTTGGCAGCGCTGCGGAGCATTGAAGGGCCTCCGATATCTATGTTCTCGACGGCGTCCTCCATGGTCACATCAGGCTTGGATATGGTCTGCTTGAACGGATACAGGTTCACACATACCAGGTCAATATATTCTATCCCGTTCTCTTTCAGTTCCCTGCGGTGACTCTCAAGGTCCCTTCTGCCCAGAAGCGCGCCATGCACTTTGGGATGCAGAGTCTTGACCCTTCCGTCACAAATCTCCGGAAAACCTGTTATCTCGCTGATGTTTATCACTTTTATACCTGCTTCACGAAGGAGTCTCATAGTTCCTCCGGTAGCAATGATCTCCCATCCGAGGGAGACGAGGGAAGAGGCGAATTCAGCCACTCCCGTCTTGTCACTTACGGAAAATAACGCTCTCATATATTATTGTATCACTTACTTGTCATTTGATGACCACACCCGGTCTGTCTGTAATGCGCCCGATGACGGAAGCCTTCTCCCCGTGCGACTCGAGTATCGAGACGGCCTTATCAGCCTCGGAGGCGTCAAGGGCGAGGACCATGCCTATGCCCATGTTGAAGATGTTGAACATCTCCCTGTGGGCCACCTTGCCGTATTTCTCGAGGAACCGGAATATCGGAAGGATCTCCCATGTGCCTTCTTCTATCTCTATACCCTGCCCCTCGCGGAGGATGCGCGGTATGTTCTCGTCGAATCCGCCTCCGGTGATATGGGCCACACCGTGCACATCGCAGTTGCGGATTACATCAAGCACCTGCTTCACATATATCCTTGTCGGGGTGAGCGCAACCTCTCCGAGGACCTTCCCGTCCAGTTCAGGGTAGGATGCCTTGAGGTCCAGACTGTTGTCCGAGAAGATCTTGCGGACGAGGCTGAAACCGTTGGAATGTATTCCGGAAGAAGCTATGCCCACCAGCACGTCGCCGGCCTTTACCTTGCTGCCGTCAATGAGCCTTGACTTCTCGACGACTCCCGTAGTGAACCCGGCTATGTCATATTCACCGTCAGAATACATGCCCGGCATTTCTGCGGTCTCTCCTCCCACCAGTGCGCATCCGGCCTGGCGGCACCCTTCAGCCACTCCGGCCACTATGGCCTCTATCTTGGCCGGCTCGTTATGCCCTACCGCTACATAATCAAGGAAGAAAAGCGGCTCTGCGCCCTGCGCGAGGACATCGTTGACGCACATGGCCACCGCATCTATCCCGATAGTATCATGTCTGTCCATCGCAAAGGCGATCTTGAGCTTTGTCCCCACACCATCAGTGCCGCTCACAAGCACAGGCTCTTTGACATTGAGTGCAGAAAGGTCGAACATCCCTCCGAACGACCCGATGTTTCCCATCACGCCCTGGCGTGAAGTGGATGCCACATGGCTCTTGATCCTGCGGACTACTTCATAACCCGCTTCAAGATTGACACCCGCTTTTTCGTAACTGACTGCCATAATATGTTTGGTTTTAATAAATTAATTATAATTTTCCTTGTCATGCGTACCTCAGGGTCTCTGTCCCCGGGGCAGGTCCTACAGCATCTGTATCCACTTCCTTTCATCCGGACCATGGCCGGGCCGGTAGCTCAAGGCCGCACCCAGCGCTGTCCTGTACTCCCTGCGGTCCGGGATATGGAACCTCAGTCTGTAGAGGCCGGCTATCCGCTCGAACAGAGGTGCGCACTGCGGCAGCAGGGACATGTTCCCGATAAGCACGAAATCCTCTATGCCCGTATTCCTCGCGATGAAGTTTGCCGAGCTCCCGATTGTCTGGAATATCATGTTGACAAGCCCTGCGGCGACATCTTCCGGAGCCGAGGTCTGGTCCGCCTTGCCGAAATTGGACGCGGTTACTTCCATGGGAAGCCCGGGGAGGTCATTCCTGCATATATCCCCTATGTGGAGGTCTACATTGGCCACATTCCCTTTCATCGCCAGAGCTATCACCTTCTTTATGTCCGAGGTGCGCAGCAGCAGGCTTGACAGCCCCTGGAGAGTGCCGCCCCCGACAGCAAGGCCGCCCAGATGCGACACCTCGTCCCCGTCCACCCTTATGAACGAGGTACCTGTCCCCATGCTTATGACCACCATCCTGTCCAGCCCGCTATGGTAGCCGGCCCCGGCCGCGTTGGCCATGAACTCGTCCACCTTGGCTGTAGGCAGCCCGTACAGAGGACTGGTAATATATGCGCTCCCGACGCCTGTAAGCATCACCTGGCCTATATCGTCCAGGCTTATCCCGTTGTCGTAAATATATTTGCCCAGAGCGCCAAAAAGAGATGTGACCGGATCGGCGGCAGTGATGCACTGCGGAGAGCGGATCTCCCCGTTCTCCACCCCCACAATCTTGGTGGTGCTTCCTCCTACATCTATGCCTATTGTCATCATATCTCTACCGGTGTCAGAATTTCCCGTCCTTGTTGGCCTGCTCTATCGGCTGGTAAAGCGCCGTAGGATACTTGCCGTTGAAACATGCCAGGCACAGCCCGCTGCGTCCTCCCGCCTTGAACAGGGCCTCTTCCGACAGGAAGGCGACCGTATCCACCCCTATGCTTTCCTTCACCTGCTCCAGGGTCTTGTGCGCGCACATCAGCTCCTCGTATGTGGATATGTCCACACCATAGAAGCACGGCCTTGTTATCTGCGGGCTGGCGATGCGCAGATGCACCTCCCGCGCGCCGGCTTCACGCAGCATGCACACGATTCTCCTTGAAGTGGTGCCGCGCACCACAGAGTCGTCGACCAGCACCACCCTCCGGCCCTTGACAATGGTCTTCACGGCCGAAAGCTTCATCCTCACGCCCTTTTCCCTGAGCGCCTGGGACGGCTGGATGAATGTCCTTCCTATATACTTGTTCTTTATCAGCCCCATCTCGTAAGGCAGTCCCGAGGCCTCGCTGTATCCCATCGCCGCACTGAGGCTCGAATCGGGGACCCCAACCACTATGTCTGCGTCCGCAGGAGCCTCCTGCCACAGCAGCCGTCCGGTCTCTTTCCTGAAACTGTGCACATTGCACCCTTCTATATCACTGTCAGGACGTGCAAAATAGATATACTCCATGGCACACATCAGGTGCTTGCGGAACTCCGAATAATTCCTGGAACGGATTCCGTGATGGTCCACGGTCACAATCTCCCCAGGTTCCAGATCCCTGACGAACTCCGCCCCTATCACGTCGAAAGCGCAGGTCTCGCTGCTCAGCACATATCCATCCCCCAGGCGGCCTATCGACAGCGGCCTGAGCCCGTACTTGTCCCTGCACGCATATATCCTGCCAGAGGTCATGATCAGGAATGCGAACGCCCCCTCTATCATGTTGAGAGCATGGACTATAGAAAATATCCTCGGCTTGCGTGCATCTGCATTGTCTTTCTTGATAAGGTGCGCCAGTATCTCGCTGTCGGAAGTTGACTGGAACAGGCTTCCCCTGTCCTCCAGGTACTTGCGCAGCAGAACGGAATTCACCAGATTGCCGTTATGGGCAAGGGCGAAATCCCCGGTATTGTGGCGGAACAGGAACGGCTGGACGTTCTCGATACCGCCGCCTCCCGTGGTCGAATACCTTACATGGCCAATAGCCATATTGCCCTGCAGGGCCGAAAGCCTCGCCTCGTTGAACACTTCAGTGACCAGGCCTTCTCCCTTCACCCTTTTCAGGACACCGTCTTCATTGACCGTGACTATCCCGCAGCCCTCCTGGCCCCGGTGCTGGAGAGCGTGGAGTCCATAGTATGTGAGGCTTGCCGCCTCCGGGACCCCCCAGACCCCGAACACCCCGCATTCTTCATGCAGACTTCTATCTGTTTCCGGAAAATTCATATTCCTTTCCCTTTCTTCTTATGCGTTTTCTTCTACAAGTCTCTGGTATACTGTACGGTACGCATCCCCGACCTTACCCAGGTCTCTGCGGAAGCGGTCCTTGTCAAGCTTTTCTTTCGTGCGGAGGTCCCAGAGTCTGGAATTGTCTGGAGTGATACCCTCCGCAAGGATTATCGTACCGTCAGGAAGCCGTCCGAACTCCACCTTGAAGTCCACGAGCTCTATGTCCCCCTTAAGGAAGACATCCTTCAGCACATCATTCACCCTTGCAGCATAGCCGTATATCTCCTTGAGCTCGTCATAGCTCACAAGCCCGAGGGCCACGGCATGATGATCATTTATGAGAGGGTCACCCAGCATATCATTCTTGTAGCTGAGGTCATATATCACATTGGCCGGGTGAATCCCCTCTTCCAGCCCCAGACGGTCAGCCAGGGATCCGGCTATCACATTCCTCACCACGACCTCCAGGGGTATGGGCTCTGTCTTCAGGCACAGCTGGCTGTCTACGGAGAGCTTCCTGAGGAAATATGTCCTGATGCCGGCGGCATTCAGCCTCTCCAGCAGGAACGAGGAGATCTCGTTGTTGACCATGCCCTTTCCGGCTATCGTCGCCCTTTTTATAAGGCTGAAGGCTGTGATGTCGTCTGTATAATGTACTACAATCCTTGTCCTGTCTTCAGGGCAGTCCCTTACGACCGCCCCTCCGCCATACAATTCTATCTCTTTCCGGCCAGAATCCATTTGTGTTGTTTTACCTCCTATGTATTTATTTGCCTCTGAAGTAGTTGACAGCATTGGCAAAGAGCGGCTGCTCAAGTTCCTCTTCTATATTCTTGAAAAGATTGTTCTCATAACGTTCAGTATGGCCCATCTTGCCGAGTATCTGGCCGTTGCGGCTGATGATACCTTCGATGGCGTAGTAGGAACCGTTAGGGTTGTAAGGGGACTCCATCGTCACCTCCTCCGTCACAGGGTCCACATACTGGAATGCCACCTGACCGTTGGCGAACAGTTCTCTGGCAAGCTCCTCGTTAACTACGAACTTCCCTTCCCCGTGGCTTACCGCTATGGTGTGCAGGTCTCCGACAGAGAAGCCCGAGAGCCACGGGGAATTGGTGGTGGCCACCCTCGTGGTCACCATCTGGGAGATATGGCGGTTGATGTCGTTCCTGAAAAGCGTAGGTGAATCCTTGGTCACCATGCCCAGGCGTCCGTAAGGGAGCAGCCCGGACTTGACAAGCGCCTGGAATCCGTTGCAGATCCCCAGGATAAGGCCGCCGCGGTCAAGGAGTTTATGGATTTCGTCAGCTATTTCGGCATTATTCAATACATTCGCTATGAACTTGCCGCTTCCGTCCGGCTCGTCTCCCGCCGAGAACCCGCCGCAGAGGGCAAGGATATGGCACTCGGAAATGTTTTTCTTCATCTCGGCGATAGAGCTGAACACATCCTCCGGAGTGAGGTTGCGGAACACCCCGAAACGTACTTCAGCCCCTGCATTGCGGAACGCCTTGGCTGTATCATAGTCGCAGTTTGTCCCTGGGAATACAGGCAGATATGCCACAGGGCGCTCTACAGGCTCCCCTTTGTATTTAAGGTCTGACTTCTTGACTTTTAGCGGCTTGACTCCTCCCATTCCGGAAGGGTATGTCTTCTTGAATGACGGCTCGCATGAGTCAGGGTATACCTGGGCGAACTTCACGCCGTTCACGTCCATAAGCTCGAAGATGGAGAGTGCCGTACCGTTGATATGAAGCATGCCGTCCTCGCCGGAAGTGACTGTCCCGAGGTATTCTGCCGCCGGGAAGTCCAGTTCCTTTTCACACTCCACCACTATGGAGCCGTAGCCGTAGTTGAACAGGTCCGCCTCAGAGACCTTGACATCTATCCCGAAGGCGTTCCCGAATGACATCTTGCACAGGGCTTCCGCCACTCCGCCGAATCCGACGGCGTACCCGGACACTATGTTCCCCGCTTCTATCTGCCCTGTCACATAGTCGAAGTTCCTCATCAGCTGCCCTGTATCAGGCATATGGTTTTTCAGAGGGGTATGGCGGATGAGATACAGCCTGTTGCCTTCCCACTTGAGCTCCGGGGAAATCACTTTCTTCGCATCCACGGTAGTGATTCCGAACGCCATGAGCATAGGCGGGACATTGATGTGCTCGAACGTGCCGCTCATGGAGTCCTTCCCTCCGATGGAAGGCAGGCCGAGCCCGACCTGCATCTTTATGGCACCCAGAAGTGCCGCAAGCGGCTTTCCCCATGACTTAGGGTCATGCGTCATCCTCTCGAAATACTCCTGGTAAGAAAATCTCATGTGACTGTATGACGCCCCGGCTGCCACGACTTTCGCACATGCCTCGACCACGGAATATGCAGCCCCGTGGTAAGGACTCCATGTGGAGATATACGGGTTGTACCCGAAAGCCATGATGCTGGCCGTATCGGTATACCCGTCCGCCGGGAGCTTCTGCACGGACACCTGTGTCTCGGTGGTCTGCAGGCATCCTCCGAACGGCATCAAGACAGTAGAGCGTCCGATCGTGGAGTCGAACATCTCTATAAGACCCTTCTGCGAAGTGACATTATATTCGGTAAGGTCTGAAAAGATCTTCTCTTTCAAGTCTTTGCCTTTAACCTCCTTTTCGAACGGGTCGCGGTCTTCGACTGCACCTACAACGGCTTTTGCATAATGCTTTGCACCCGCACTGTCGATGAACTCGCGGGAAATGTCCACCACGAGCTTCCCGCCGTTGTACATGCGGAGCCTCTGCGAGTCAGTGACATCAGCCACGTGGGTTACCTCGACGTTCTCGCTGTGGCAGTATCTTTCGAACTCCTCCCGGTCCTTTGCCTCCACCACGACAGCCATCCTCTCCTGGGACTCGCTGATGGCCAGCTCAGTGGAATTCAGGCCGCTGTACTTCACAGGCACACGGTCCAGATAGATGTCCAGCCCGTCGGTCAGCTCCCCGATGGCCACGCTGACTCCGCCTGCGCCGAAATCGTTGGACTTCTTGATGAGCCTGGTCACTTCCGGACGGCGGAAAAGCCTCTGGAGCTTCCTCTCCTCAGGAGCGTTGCCTTTCTGTACCTCACTCCCGCAGGTCTCGAGGGAGGCTTCCGTATGCTCCTTGGACGAGCCTGTGGCGCCACCGATGCCGTCGCGTCCGGTGCGGCCTCCGAGCAGAAGGATTACATCACCCGGAACAGGGCTTTCCCTGCGCACATTCTCCGCCTTGACGGCCCCGACAACAGCCCCGACTTCAAGTCTCTTGGCCACATATCCGGGATGGTAGATCTCACGGACATGGGTGGTGGCGAGACCGATCTGGTTGCCGTAGCTGGAGTATCCCGCCGCAGCCTTGCGGCTTATGACCTTCTGAGGCAGCTTGCCGGGCATGGTGTCGGCGACTTTCTGGTAGATGTCGCCCGCGCCGGTCACCCTCATGGCCTGGTATACATAGCTCCTTCCGGAGAGAGGGTCGCGGATGGCGCCGCCCAGACATGTCGCGGCTCCTCCGAACGGCTCTATTTCAGTAGGATGGTTGTGGGTCTCGTTCTTGAACTGCAGGAGCCATTTCTCCACCTTGCCGTCCACGTCCACATCCACATAGATGCTGCAGGCGTTGTTCTCCTCGCTCACCTCCATGTCGTCCAGCAGGCCCTTAGACTTCAGATAGCGGGCGCCGATAGTGGCCATGTCCATGAGGTTGAGCCCCTTGTTCTCCCGGCCCAGTTCCTTGCGCATCTTCAGGTACAGGTTCAGGGTACCTTCAATGTCCTCCTTTATGAATGAGTCCTCCACACCTATCTCCTCGAGCTCGGTAGTGAAGGTCGTGTGGCGGCAATGGTCGCTCCAGTACGTGTCAAGGATTCGGAGCTCGGTCTCGTACGGGTCGCGCCCCTCCTTCCTGAAGTAGTTCACCACCTCACGCAGGTCATCTGCGTTCATGGCCAGCCCCATCTTCTTGCAATAAGGTGCAAGTTCATTTTCTTTCAGCTCCACAAGTCCATCAAGCACAGGGACAGGGGCTACAGGCGCCTGTTCAGAGTCACTCAGTTTCGAGAGATCCTTCTGGCGTGACTCCACCGTGTTTATGCAATAATGCTTTATCCTGTCGATATCTTCCTCTGATGTCCCGGGATCAAGTATGATAAGCCTGGAACTCTTTATGCGGACATCCGCATCCGGCTCTATCAGCTTCACACAGTCCACAGCCGAGGCTGCCCTCTGGTCGAACTGCCCCGGAAGATACTCTATGGCCACATACTTCTGTCCCGTCAGATCACACTCGTCCATAACCCTGTCTGTGACAATCTCTCCGAAAACAGAATACCTGCTCTTCTCCAGAAGCTCAGGAGTGAAGCCGAACAGGTCGTATACATTAAGGAGTCTGAGGCTGCCAAGCGAAAGCTGCAGATTCTCATTCAATTCGTTTTTCAGGCTCCTGGCCTCGACCTGGAACTCTGGATACTTTTCTACGAAAACGCGGTAGTTGGCACTCATATTTCAATTACAATATTAATTTCTTTCTTATCCGCCGCCCGGCTTTACGGCCTTTTCATTCCTGTCCCGTCCTCAGGCCTATACAAACCGGTCAGCCCATTTGACGTTGAAATCGCTTAAAGTCATGGGGGTAAATGTTATATGCCCCATTTTTCTTTTCGGTCTCGACTGTATCTTCCCGTAAAGATGCACGAAGACCCCAGGCCCGGCCTGCCCGCAGAATGCGTTGTCCACATCATCAGGATCCGAGACACTCACACCTGGGCCGGCGCCTTCCAGCGACTCCGCGACTATCTCCTTTGCCGCATCGAGATCCTTGCCAAGGATATTCTTCATCACTGTCGGGGCCAGGAGCAGAGGGTCCTCCAGCGGCATCCCCAGAAGGAAATGGCAGAGTTCCCTGTACTGGCTGGCGCTGCATCCCTCTATGGTATAATGCCCGCTGTTGTGAGGGCGCGGGGCCATTTCGTTGAAATAGAAATCGTCTCCTTTTATGAAGAGCTCTATGGCGAGTATACCCTTGTATCCGCAGCTTTTCATGAAGGCCTCGCATGCGGCGGCAATCTTCTTCCCCGCCACGTTCTCGGCGAGCCCGTCAGAAAGTCCGGGAGCAGGCACGACGCAGAGGTCGAGTATCCCGTCCGTATGGATGTTCCTTCCTATCGGGAAATGTATGGTCTTCTCCCCGTCACTGACCATGACCACGCTCGCCTCGTAGTCGAAATCCACGAACTTCTCAAGTATGCAAGGCACCGCCAGAAGGTCTGAAGCCGGCTCAAGGTCTTTCTCTTCCCGTATCACATACTGGCCGTGGCCGTCATACCCCATTGTCCTGGTCTTCAGCACACAAGGCATCCCGAGGACCCTCACGGCCTCTTTTATCTGATGAAGCCTTTCCCTGCGGTCCAGCGAAGCGGCGTCATCCGCGGTCATAGGCACAGGATACTCCGGATTGCCCGGAATGGATTCCCCGCCATCTTCAGGCGTCATGAAATCCAGTGCCGGCACAGGGATGAATCCAGGGGTCTTGAGTCCGTGTATGCGCGCATTGGCCTTTTCCCTCAGCCTGTCCTGCGAATCGAAAAGAGGCTGGACGCCTTGCTTAATGTTGTATCTGCTCTCAATATGCCTGAGGACTTCACCCGGCACATTCTCAAACTCGTAAGTGACTACATCACAGCCGTCGCAGAGCTTCTCCAGAGCCTTGATGTCATCATACTGTCCTACTACGTGACGGTCAGCGGCAGCGAAGGCTGGAGCATCGGCAGACGGATCAAGGACAGCCACACGGGCCCCGAGATTATGCGCCTCCTCAGCTATCATCAGGCCGAGCTGGCCTCCTCCGATGATCGCGATTTCCGGTCTAGTGTCTTTTGCCATTGTTTTGCCGATGATTAGTCATGTCAGATC
>JADIMB010000088.1 GCA_017694995.1 Candidatus Cryptobacteroides faecavium
ATTCGACGCCATGTTCAAATATCTCGCCCAGGAAGGGAAGGCCCTTGAAATCAACACGAAGACATACAAGGACTACCACGGCAGGACTCCCGAGATGGACATCGCCGTACTCAGGCGCTTCAGGGAGCTCGGGGGCGAGGCTGTCAGCCTGGGGTCAGACTCGCACGACGCGCAGAGGACCGGGGACAATTTCCTGCACTTCGCGGACGTCGTCCGCAGCGCCGGATTCAGGTATCTTGCCCATTTTGAATCCAGACGTCTCTGCATGACTCCGCTGTCATGCTGACCGGGAAGGCAGGCTGCGGAACGGACTAAAGGAATATCAGGATACAAAAAAAAGAGGACTGCAGTCCTCTTTTTTTGTATCCTTAAACGGTCCGCCGTTATTCCGCGGTATCACCGGATCCGGCGTCTCCTCCCTCATCAGGTGTATCCGCGCCTTTGATATCTTCCGGGATGCTGTCCACACGGACATAGACTGACACATCCTGAGGGTCATCGACAGCGGTCCACACCATGCGGTCAGGAGTGAGTTCGGAGACCGTATAGCTGTGTGTCCAGTCGCCGGCGTAATGGTCATAGCGCCCGCTTATGACACCTGTCTCCTCGTCGACAGAATATATGCCTGTCCTGACATACGGGGAGAATGTCTCCAGGTTGTAGTACAGTGTGAATTCAGTGTCTCTCCTCACTATGTCCATATAGACATAACTGCCCGCAGGCACAGGCTTGCCGAGCCATTCGCTCAGCTGCCATGTCCCTGAGATGTTGTTGGCCGTCACAGGAAGGTAAGAGACTGTTTCCGGGCTGTCCTCCGTACATGAACTTAATGCAACCGATGCCAGCAGAGCGGCAAATACAGACTTCAATATCTTTTTCATTGTTCTTGAATTTTTACTGTTGTTTCACGGGGTACGCAGACAATACTTCTTCACTGCTCTCCCCTATCATAATTTTCAATGTCCTGTCTCCCGCAGACGTATCCAGGCCCTGCAGGATGACCGGTATCTCGTCCGGCAGGCTGCCCCTGACTTTTCCGGGGTCGAAACTTATGACAATGTCACCTGTCTCGCCTGGCCCGATGACGCCTGGCTCGCACCTGAACGAAAAACATTCCGGAAGTGCAGAGCTGTCCACGCTCAGGGAAAGGCCGGACTCCCCGTCATTCATGCATGCAATCCGTTCCACCTGCAGTTCATTACCGCTTATACGCACCATGGTCTGTCTGAGCAGCAGCGGCCCCATCCTGTAACGGTATTGCCACACAGGTCTGGCAGAAGGCACTACTGTCCCTTTCACCTCCAGGACGGCTGTAGGAGACGACGAAGAAAGCCCGGTATATACAAAAGCCTTCCTGTCAATCTTCCCTGGATGTCCTTTCTGATGATAGACAAATGCGACTGCAGATTCCTCCCCCGGAGCGACAGGTTCTGTCGAGAACTCGGGTACAAGGCATTCACACGTAGTCCGTACCATTACCACGGACACGGGAGAGCCGCTGCAGTTTTTCCACCGGAAAACACACCTTGCAGGTTCTCCGTCTTCTTCAATCCGTCCTATATCAATGCTCAGTGAATCAAAGGACATTTCAGGCACCGGAGAAAACCCTGTGCCTGAAAGCCCGGAATGACCCTCCGTCCGCAGGCCCGGAAGCCAGACAGGCAGAAGAAATACGCATATCAATATTACGGGAAACTTCATATGGACAAAAATCAGAGCCAGCCTTCTCCCACAGTGTTACGCACTGTCACGGTAAAATCCTGGCTGCCGCCGGAATATGTCAGTGTAGCAGTCGTAATCCCTGCACTGACACCCTTGAAGCAGAACTTCCCTTCCGACACCTCTGTCACAGTGGCGACGCTTTCGTCCGCCACAGCCACAGAGAATTCCGTACCTTCAATGTAGAAGCCGGCATCAGCAGTCACCTCGGCCCCGGCAGCCACATATATGTTAGGGAACTTCATAGCCACACCTGCACCTCCGTCTATCATGTCAAGCAGGGCGCCTGCATCGACCAAGCCGGTACCCATCTGGCCCTTGTACTTGTCCATGTCGAAATATGTCCTCTGGGCAAGCCCGAGGTCGGAGATGTATGTATAATAGTATTTCTTTCCAGATGAAGCCTGGTCAAGGATATTGCGGTTTGCCGAGTCGAACAGCATCTGGCGGAACTCCTCTGAAGTGAAGTGGCGGTGCTGCTGCGCCGCATAGGAAATACCCAGGGCGACTACGCCGGAAACATGAGGGCAGGCCATCGAAGTCCCCTCCATGTAGCCGTAGCCGCTTGCGCTTACATGCTCCGGGAGAGTAGAAAGGACAGTGCCCACTGCTCCGCGTCCGTCAGCGCCTATACCGTCACTGCCAGTCCCCAGATACTCGTAATAATAGTCCCTGTCTCCTCCCGGAGCGGAAATAGAAGTACCTGTGCTGTAGTTGGTGTATGTAGAAGGTGTGCCGTCCCCGGCGACAGCCGCTACAGACACGCAGAAATCGGCAGCCCCAGGGAAACCGGCTGCAGGCGCATACTCGTTTCCTGAAGCGAACACGGCGATACCGCCGTCGATAGGACCATTAGGGCTTCCTGCATTGTTCACGAAATATTCGAGGGCTATCTTCTCGAGAGGACTCTGCTCCTCCCATTCCTCCTGGGTACGGAAACCCTGCCCGTAAATATAAGGGTTGGCGGCGCCGGAGTTGTAGCCGAAGCTGCACTGCAGGACTACAGCACCGTTGTCGGCGGCATATTTTATGGCCTTGACAAGCGACACACTGTTGCTGGCCATCCCTCCGGAGAACACCTGGCAGGACATGATCTTGACACCAGGAGCCTCAGGAGTACCTCCGGCTATACTGCTGATACCGAGGCCGTTGTTGTTTACTGCCGCAATCGTCCCGGCCACATGTGTGCCGTGCCCTGTATCGGCTATGTCATTCCATGTGATCTGGCCGTTGCCCACGATGAAGTTGAATCCGTTCACGTCATCGATATAGCCGTTGCCGTCATCATCGATACCGTTGCCCGGAATCTCCGCAGTGTTGGACCATATATTTGCCATCAGGTCCGGATGTTCGAGGCATACCCCTTCATCAAGCACAGCCACTATCACGGACGGGTCTCCGGTGCACCGGCCCCATGCCCCGTTCGAGCCTTCCCCTTCAGAGAAAAGGTTCACATCCACATCCTTCACGAATTTCTTCCCGAAAAAGGCTTCACCTGTAAGGTCAGCCAAAGAGGAATTGCCGGAATCGACAGTGTACACAGACCCGTTGTCCTCGCCACGGTTCACCAGATCCCACTGGTATTTGAAAAATTCATCATTGAATGCACCCGGATCAGTCCATGCACCGGCACGTGTAGCCGCCGGAGTGAACGGTACAGGTTTAGCCTGCGGGTCATAAGCCCTCTTGATAATCCTGTTCGGGACAGCGGCCTGCACTTCCCCTACAGAAGAGAGTTTGCTGATCACATCCTCCACACCGTACCGGGAGTCATCGAACCTGACCACATACCAGAGGTTGAGGCCGGCTTTCTTTTCCTTCTCCACAAACCGCGGATCGGACGGGAATACCCTCTCGAGTTCATAGCCCCCGACAAGGTCCAGGACCTCGTCTACGGAAAGGACTCCGGAGCGGGTGGCGATACCCTCTCCCATCCTGTCAAGAATGTCACCCACATACGGATCGAACTTCACGATGACCTCGCCATCAAGGGAAACCGGCTCCTGTGAAGGGGCCTGGCTGCCGGCACCGCTGAAGTCTTCTTTGGTACATGCGCCCATGACTGTCATCAGCGCAACGGCGCATGCTGCATATATTCTCACTTTTTTCATCTTTCCTGATTAAATGCTAATTGTTCGGAGCAAGCTCTTTTGTTGTATACAGTTCATAATAGCCGCCGTATTCAGCACCCTCGACTCCTTCGTAATCGAAATCAATCGGCACATTGTCAAAACCGGCGTTGACCACGACTCCGTCCTCATTCCGGGGCAGCGAGCCTTCCTGGGAGAATACCAGGGTGAACGGATCTATCCAGTCCAGGTTCGGATGGTAGAGCAGCCATTTCGGGAGCATGCCTGTTAAACGGTTGTTGTTGAGGGTAAAATACTTGATTTTAGGCAGCACGCAAGGCATATTCTTTCCTGCAAGTACAGACAGGGTGTCAGCCCCAGGATTCTCCTGAAGATACTGGTCATACGTACGGACCCCGGCCTCTACGGTACCGTCAGGGTTGAGGAATGTCGGCAGGGAACCGCGGAAGTAGTTCACGCCGAGGGTGAGGGTATCAAGCCCCTCGTGCATAAGCAGACGGCGGAACTGAGCTTCAGTCTCGTCATAGAAGCCGCCCAGATTGTTGAGGTTCGTAGCATTGCTCAGGTCATACACGAGGCTGCGGTAATTCGTATTCAGCCGCAGGGCGTGGAAATCCGGGTTATCCATAAGGGTGAAAATCTCTGACGGGATTGTCTGGAAGTTGTTCCCGGCAAGGTTCAAGTACTCGAGCTTCTTGAGGTTCGTGATACTCGGATCCAGCTTGGTAAGACCGAAATATGCTATAGTCAGCCTCTTGAGTTCAGCAAGTTCTGACAGGTAAGGGCCCGTGCTGAGGTTGAGACGCTCCTTGTTGTTGTTGCTGTAGAAGACAAGCTCCTCTGCAGCATCAAGATAACGCACCTCATAAGGTATGCAGTCGGCATTCTCTGTCCCGCACATATAGAAACGCACGTAC
>JADIMB010000089.1 GCA_017694995.1 Candidatus Cryptobacteroides faecavium
AATATTATGGCAACTGAAATAACAGGGGAGCGTCCTGTTGAAGCCATTTATTTCTCAGAAGATTTCGAGTGGCTTGACCCGTGGTCTGAAGTCGGTGGCAGTGGCGGATCAGCCGGACAGACTGTTGAAACAGATGATCTGGATGCATATTGCCCTCAGCTTCCTACACCGAAAGTTGACGGAGTCTCTGCATTGGAGGCCCTTGAAGCAAAGGGGTATGAGATGCTGAGAGTGAGGGCAGAAGGTAAAGATGAAAGCGAGTGCATATACCTGCAGAGGAATTATCTGAAATTCGGAAAGACAGGTTATCAGGCAGGTATTGTTTTGCCTGCAATAGACGGTATTCCTGATGGTGAGTCATTGTCTATAAGCTTTGACTGGTGCCCGATGAGGCAGGGGTCAGGAAAAATAGATCCTGTCAACCTGTTCGTTGAAATAACTAACGGAAGCAATGTTCTGACATATGATATTCCTGAGTCAGGATTTGCCGATGGGCAGAAACTGGAATGGATAAGTGTATCGATGGAACTCACTGGAGCAAAGGTAACGAAAGACACAAAGATTGCTATCAAGCAGACTCAGTGGGGCGTAAGTACAGCCAACAGGTGGTTCCTTGATAATATCAAGATATTTGGTATGGCTGAGTAATCGAAGCCTGTTAGATATGTGTAAAAATGGAAGCGGCAGCACAGAAGTTTTATTCTTCGGGAGCTGCCGCTTCTTTTTGTTCATAATGCCATGAAAATACGGATAAGGTGAATGTTGTTTGGTTTGAAAGTTCATCTGATGTATTTTCTTTCGTTTCGAAAATAATTTGTAACTTGCACTTGATTTGTTGAAACGGATTATTCTTTAAAAATTCAAGTATATATGAAAAAAATTCTTGTTGCGGCTTTGGCCGTGTTCGCGGGAGCTGCAGTGCTCCAGGCCCGGGATGTCACAGGGTCTGTAAAGTGCGGGAAGGAAAAGCTCTCCGGAGTCATTGTTTCTGACGGCAGCAGTTTCGCTGTCACCGGGAAGAACGGAAAATTCAAGATGGACATCGCGGATGATGCCGATTTCGTGTATGTCATCACGCCTGCGGGCTACACGGCACAGTACGGGTCCGGTAATCCGGTGTTCTATATCCCGGCAGAGGGGAATGACAGGTTTGATTTCGAGCTGGTAAGGACATCTGACTCGAAGGACTACACCATTGTGGCCATAGCCGATCCGCAGACTCTCCATGAGAAGCATTTCGCCAAGTTCGAGAGGACGGGTCTGCCTGACCTGTACGCCACGGTGGACAGCTGCAAGGAAGAAGGACTGACTGTGGGCATAACGCTGGGTGACATATGCTGGGACTCTATGAACATGTATCCCGCCTACAGGGAGGCCATCTCCAAGACCGGGATTCCGTTCTATCCGGTCATCGGGAACCATGACCACCAGAAGGACTTGAAGGGAGACCACAACACCTCTTCCGCATACAGGGAGACCTTCGGACCTGAGAACTACGCTTTCGGGATAGGTGACGACTATGTAATCGTGCTTGACAATATCATATATGACACTCAGAAGAAATATGTCGAAGGATATGCAGGCAGCGTACTGGCATGGGTGAAAGGCCTGCTTGAGCATATTCCGGAGACGTCGCATCTTTTCATCGCCCAGCATGCACCGTTCATATACTGGTTCAAGGATTATTCCTATGCCAAGGACGGGGAGAAGCTTCTGGAGCTGGTAAAGGGAAGGCAGGTCACTTTCCTTTCAGGGCATACCCATATAAACAACAATTTCGATATCGCTACCGGAATCAGCGAGTGCAATGTGGCGGCTATCTGCGGGACATGGTGGATTGCAGACCATTGCAACGACGGTACTCCCGGTGGATACAAGGTGTTTTCAATGAAAGACGGGAAGCTCTCCTCTTACTACAAGTCTGTCGGGCATGACAAGGATTTCCAGGTGGAGATTTTCAACCCGGGGCAGTCTCCTCTGCATCCGAACGGAGTCGTGGCGAATGTATGGGACTATGACCCGTCATGGACTGTAGAGTGGTTCCAGGACGGTAAACCTATGGGCCCTATGGAGCAGGTGCTCGACTATTCTCCTATATTCATCCGCGAACTTAATGCAGTATACAAGGACAAGGGCAAGAAGACTCCCGAGTACAAGAAGCCGAGGCCGAACATCCATTATTTCCTTGCCGAGCCTGACCAGTATGCCCGTACAGTCACAGTCGTTGTGAAGGCCGGGGACGGAAGGCAATGGAAATATGACGTGGATATGAAGGGGTATGTCGATGTCCAGGCTCACCGGGGCGGGGCAGGGCTGATGCCAGAGAACACTGTCACCGCCATGAAGAACGCCCTTGACCTTGGGGTCAACACTCTGGAGCTTGACCTGCAGGTAAGCGCAGACGGGCAGGTGGTTGTCTCGCATGACGCCTATATGCATTCTCGTTATGCAACGAGACCTGACGGGTCGGATGTCAGGCCGGATGATCCTAAGGAATATATCTATACCATGCCTTATGACTCTGTGGCCATGTATGACACCGGGCTCAAGAAAAGTACTGTCTGGCCGGAGAAGGCCTGTGTGCCTGAGCACAAGCCATTGGCATCGGAACTGCTGGACTTCACGGAGTCTTATGCCAGGGAGCACGGAATGACTATGCCGCGGTACAATATCGAAATCAAGTCCAAGGTAGGGAAGACCGAGGGGAAGAACTGGCCTGAGTACCATGAGTTCGTGGACAGGTGTGTGGAGCTTCTGCTGTCAAAAGGTCTTGGCGACAGGCTTGTAATCCAGAGCTTTGATGTCAGGGCGCTGAATTATATGCATGAGAAATATCCGCAGCTTGTCCTTTCATATCTTGTGGACAAGGATGACACGGATTTCGATGCGTATATGTCTCTTCTTGACTTTACACCCGAGTGGCTCAGTCCGCATTATACAAACACGGATGCAGAACTCTGCCGCAAGGCATGGGACAGGGGCATGAAGATAGTTCCGTGGACAGCAGATGCACCTGATGACATAAAGAGGCTTGTAGACCTTAAGGTGGATGCCATAATATCAAATTACCCTGACAGGGTGCTGAAAATCACCAGAGGATTCTGACTTTTATCCATAACAATGAAGCGGCCGGGGTACCCCGGCCGCTTTGCTTGTGTATGATACCCGGGACATACCCGGTTTCAGTCTCTCACTGTAAGCCGTTGTCTGTCAGTTGCCGTTTCCAGGCAGCATACCTGCGGCATACTGCCTCCATTTTTCTATGAGGGCATGCATGTCCGCCGGCAGTGGAGACTCGAACAGCATGTGTTCTCCCGTCCTTGGATGTATGAAGCCAAGAGTCCTGGCATGCAGGGCCTGGCGGGGGAGTATCTTGAAGCAGTTCTCGATGAACTGGCGGTATTTGGCGTATACTGTCCCCTGGCGTATCTCCGCACCGTCGTATCTGGCGTCATTGAACAGGGGATGTCCTATCCAGCGGAAGTGTACACGTATCTGGTGTGTCCTTCCTGTCTCCAGACGGCACTCCACTACAGTGACATAGCCGAATCTCTCCAGTACCTTGTAGTGTGTCACTGCATGTTTGCCCTGGTCTCCCTCAGGGAATACCTTGAAGCGCATCCTGTCGGAAGGGTCCCGTCCTATGTTGCCGGTAATCGTCCCCTCATCGTCTTTCAGATTTCCCCATACTATGGCCACATACCTCCTGTCTATCGAGTGGACGAAGAATTGCTTTGCCAGATCCAGCTGGGCTTCCTCATTCTTGGCAACGACCAGAAGTCCGGATGTGTCCTTGTCTATCCTGTGCACTAGGACGCCCATTCTTTCGTCCTGTGCATCAGGTCCTTGGCTTATACCTAGATGGTGCGCGAGCGCATTTACCAGAGTTCCAGAAAAGTGACCGTGTCCAGGATGTACCACCAGTCCGGCCGGCTTGTCAAGTACCAGAAGATCCTCATCCTCGTATACTATGTCCAGCGGGATGTCCTCCGGCAGGATTTCCAGCCCGCGTCTCTGGTAAGGCATCACAAATGTGATGATGTCTCCCGGTCTGACTATGCAGTTCGCCTTCGCTGTCTTTCCGTTTACCTTTATATATTCCTCTTTGATGGCCAGCTGGATACGGTGCCGGGAGGTGTTTTCCATATGGGTGGCGAGATATTTGTCTACGCGCATGGGAGCCTGGCCTTTGTCCAGCTCGAAGCGGAAATGCTCGAACATCTCCTGCTGCTCGTCCTCAAATGCCGTCTCTTCCAGCTCGTCCTCGTAACTGAAGTTGCTATTGTTCATCCGCTGTCAGGTCAATGTTGTCAAATTCCGGCTCTTCCGGCACGGGGATCCTGGATGCATCCAGGGTAAAATACAGGTCCACTTCTGTCCCCAGCAGGTAGGGGGTCACAGATGATGTGTCAGGCTCCTGCCTGTAGACAAAGGCATTAAGTGTGTCATTGTAGGATTTTACTGTGCCGTCGAAATGGATCCCGCGCAGATTGAGCGAATTGTTGTGAAGCGCGTCCACTGCACTCAAGTACTTTATCCCGTAGAGAGTGGGGATGTAGGTCTTGTTGTCAAGATTGCTCAATCCTACGACAAGGTCTATCGCTGACTCGCTTTCTATGGGTGTACCGGGCTTGATCTCCCGGTTCTGGCAGATCTGTTTCAGGACATTGTTAGTGGCGATGTCCTCCACGTAAATCAGTTTCCCGAGGTTAAGGCCTCTGGAAAGCAGCTCTGCCTTTGCCTGGCGCATTGAATATCCTACAAGGTTTGGCATTGTAATCCTTTTCGGAAGTACCGAATTGATAGTGAGCGCTATGCGTCTACCTTTCTTTACATGGCTTCCCGCAGCGGGAACCTGACGGAATACCGTGCCTCTGGCCATCCTTTTTATGTATACAGAGTCTGTGACATACACTCTCACCTTATGTGCTGCGGCCGCTGTCTGCGCTTCGCTTACAGTCATGTTGGAAAAGTCGGGCACCCTGATTTCCTCGTTGTGGCGGGTGATCCCTTTCAGCAGGAAGTTTGCCGCGGCTATAAGTACGGCCACTATGATGACGGCCAGCAGCAGGTTCTTTACAATCCAGTTACCGAAAAAGCTTTTGATACTCATGTCAGTCCTTTATATTATGAACGGCTTCTTATACTCTCACCAATGTGTACGCCCTGCTTCCAAGCCCTATTTTCTCGCCGTGCTCCACGCCAGCTTCCCATTTTGTGTCAGGATGTACCAGGTGGAACTTGTCGTCCCCCACATGATGGTCGTGTGAGTGGTCGTGTCCTGACCTGCTGTCAATGTCGGTGATGGCGTTGTTTTGAAGCACAGGGGCGGCCTTTACCATATCCGCGCATGCGCAGTCAAGTGCCACAGGGTCGAACGATGCGGCAATGCCGAGGTCCGGGATAATGGCTGCATCGTTGTGGTTCCAGCAGTCGCAGTTAGGGGAGACGTTCGTTATGAAGCTTATATGGAATGAAGGTTTTCCCTGCACCACTGCCAGGGCGTATTCGGCTATCTTGTAGTTGAGTGTCTCGGAAGAGTCCCAGTCTTTCACCACTGCCCCTTCATGCTGGCATACGGCTACGCACTGTCCGCACCCTACGCACTTGCTGTAGTCAATGCGGGCTTTCCTGTCCACCACTTTCACTGCATCATGACGGCAGTATTTTTCACAGATACGGCATCCGATGCATTTCCCCTGGTCTATAACAGGCTGGGATGAGGAGTGGAGCTCCAGCTTGCCGCCAACACTTGCCGAACCCATGCCGAGGTTCTTGAGCGCTCCTCCGAAACCGGTCTGTTCATGCCCCTTGAAGTGGTTCATGGAAATGATGATGTCTGCGTCGGCGATTGCCGCCCCGATCTTCGGAGCCTTGCAGTATTCCCCTCCGAGCTCTATCTCCTTGTAGTCTGTCCCGGTCAGTCCGTCGGCGATTATCACGTTTGCATGAGCCGAAATCGGGTTGAACCCGTTGTCCATGGCTGCTTCAAGATGGTCCACGGCATTGGACCGCCCTCCTGAGTAAAGGGTGTTGCTGTCTGTGAGGAAGACCTTGGCCCCCAGCCCTTTGAGCATGTCGACAAGGGCTGCTGCATAATTGTGCCTTATGTATGCGATATTGCCTGGCTCACCGAAATGTATCTTGATGGCGGTGAACTTGTCCTTGAAATCTATCTTCTCGATCCCTGCCTTTCTGACCAGCTTGATCAGTTTCTTGGGCAGACTGTTGCCTGGCGATGTCCTCAGGTCAGTGAAATATACAGTAGACTTTTCCATAAAGATTGTGATTTAAAGCGATGCAAATTTAAGAATCTGTTTTAAATTTTTCTCAAAATTCAGGTATTTTCCCTGCATGGGGCCCTTACAGCAGAGGCTTCCCCTGGAATATTACGCGGAACAGGCCTTCCCCGATGAGACTAAGGCCGATTATGACTATTATGGCGCCGGCTATCCTGTTGATCCACATGATGGTCTCAAGCCTGAACTTTTTCCTGAAGTGGTCGAGCAGAGCTGTGACGCAGAACCAGTATGCGGCCGCTCCTGCGCTGACCGACACGATGATAGGGGCCACTTTCCAGTCATGCGGGGAGGAGCTTCCGATACCGAAGAATGCGAACAGTGCGAAAATCACGAAAATCGCCCCCGGATTGGAGAATCCCATCGCCATGGCCTGGAAAAAGTCCTTTATTGACACATACGTGGATTCTGTCTCCGCCTTGACTTTCCTGAAAGGGTTGGAGACAGCCATCCTCCATCCCATTACAGCCACTACCAGCCCTCCGGCCAGAAGGATCAGCTCCTGGTTTTCCTCGATTATCTTCTGGGCGAAAGCCAGTGCGAATATGGCTATGATAGAGAATACCGTATCCACCAGGCATGCCCCCAGGCCGGCGACAAAACCGGCCTTGTGCCCCTGGCTCAGGGACCTCTGGATCACGAGGATGGCGATAGGCCCGATGGGAGCTGATGCGCAGATGCCTATTATGAAGGCTTTCAGGATGTCGACAAACATATACTGTCCAGTTAGCGCCGCAAAAATAGCATAAAATTTCATATCTTTGCGTCCGTTGTCTTCATAAGGCGCTGAAATTTGCTTTTGAAAATGAAAAGGAAACACTCTTCTCCACATCCTGCCGGACCCCGGCTTCTTCTCTGGGGCCTTGTATTGCTGTTTGCTGTGATGATGTCCATTCCGTTCCTGGTCCCGCATTGCGGATTCCTTGCACTGTTCGGCTTCATCCCCCTGCTTTGTATGGAACGCATAGCGTCCATGTCGGGAATGAGAAGGGTATGGATATACCATTACAGCGCATTTGTCCTGTGGAATGCCTTCACTACTTTCTGGGTATGCAACGCCACTGTCGGGGGCGGGCTGTTCGCCATATTCGCCAATGCTCTGCAGATGTCGCTCATATTCGGAATCTTCCGTTTCAGCAGGAAATACTTCACCGGTGCGCTTCCGTATATATTCCTGGCAGTCATTTGGATAGCATGGGAGCGGGCATATTTCGACGCGGACATTTCATGGCCGTGGCTTGTCCTGGGCAATGCCTTTGCCCGCAGCCTGCAGTCCATCCAGTGGTACGAGTTCACAGGCACTCTGGGCGGCTCGCTCTGGATATGGACATGTAACCTTCTGCTTTTCGCTCTGATGGTGAGCCTGTCTGACGGCAGCTGGACTTACAGGTACAACGTCAAGGCAAAGTCTGCGCTTGTCTTTTCCTGCCTTGCTGCTGTGGCGGCTCCTTTTGTAGTGTCAAAAGTCATGTATGACAGGTATGACGAGAAGGAAGATCCTGTGGAAGTCCTTATCGTACAGCCTAATATAGATCCTTACAATAAATTCGAGGCCATGTCCCAGTCCCAGCAGACCGCAATCCTGCTGGACCAGATAAGCAGGTCCCTGGAGGACAGGAAAGTGCCGTCTTCCGATACCTCAGGATACAGGGCGCAGGAGCATCGCCCGCTGCTGGTCCTGGCTCCGGAGACGTTCACCAATGACATTGTCACCAACGATTTCAGCAGAAGCCGCACCTTCAGGCGTTTCGTCAGTTTCCTGAAGGATTATCCGGGTGTGGACCTTCTTTTCGGTGCATCTTCGTATACATATTATGATGCAGGGGAGGCCCCGTCTCACTCCGCGCGCAGGCTCAAGGACGGCAGATGGGTCGAGTCCCATAATTCGGCTCTTGTGGTGGACGGGACGGCCAGAAGCGAGATTTTCCATAAGAGCCGTCTGGTGGTGGGGGTGGAAAAGACTCCGTATCCTGCGTTCTTCTGCAGGATTGACGATATGCTCGGCGGTGTTATGGGACGGTGTGTCGGACAGGATTCCATTTCTGTGCTGCACTGCTCGGGAATCCCGTTCGGCTGTGCTGTATGCTACGAATCGGTATATGGC
>JADIMB010000090.1 GCA_017694995.1 Candidatus Cryptobacteroides faecavium
ATTTCCTCCGGAAATCCCCTTAACGTCAGTGTGACGGATTCCGGTCATAAATGATAAAATATTGATTTTTAATATAATATTGTTAAATATAAATTCGTCGAACTGACGTTAAACTACTGAATATTAATCTAATATAATTCGAACTGACATTAAGCGATGCGACATTTTGATTTTATGCGCAAGCTGGCGGTGCCGGCTTTGGGTGCCGCTCCTGCCATTGTGGCAGTGATGCTTTCATCCCAGCCGGAGGCTGTGGCCCAGGAGATAGTTGTGGACCTCGGAAAGCGCGGGGCGGAGATACCTTCGTCCCTTTACGGGGTGTTCTTTGAGGAGATCACGGGATCCGGAGACGGTGGCCTGTATGCGGAGATGGTGCGCAACAGGGGCTTTGAGGAGGGGGTCCTGCCGTCCGGATGCACCCTTGAGGACGGCTATGCGGCTGCCCCGCACAGTCACTGCTATTCCAACGACTCTCTGAACTGTTTCCGTGTGAGGTGGAGCCCGGACCTGGCGATGACGGGATGGCGGGTGCAGTACTCCGACGGGTCCCAGGCCTCCTCGGCCATTACGGACGAGTACCCTCTGAACGATGCCACTCCGCACTCTCTGAGGCTGGACCTCTGCAGTGCGAGAGGGGATGTGAGCGCAGTTAATACCGGCTACTGGGGACTGGCTGTAGAGGCTGGCAAGCGATATGACCTGGAATTCTATGTCAGGTCCGAGGGGACATCGCGGTGCCGTGTCTCGATAGTGCCTTCCTCCGGGGGGCGTATTGCGTCACGGGATGTTTCCCTGACCCCTGACGGGCAGTGGCACCGCTATACCGTCACCATGGAGCCGGACGCATCTGGTGCCGACAATACCCTTCAGATCACGTTCCCGGCGGAGGGGCGTGTTTGGCTGGACTATGTGTCCCTGTTCCCGGAGGATACGTTCAAGGGAAGGAAGAACGGATTGCGGAAGGACGTTGCGGGGCTGATAGCGGGTCTTCATCCCGCATTCATCCGGTGGCCAGGGGGCTGCATCGTTGAGGGGCTCACGCTTGATAACAGGGTAAAATGGAAGGAGACAGTCGGCGAACCTGTCACGCGTCCAGGTGAATACAATCTGTGGGGCTACCGCAGCACATACGGGTTCGGATATCATGAGTTCCTCCAGTTCTGCGAGGACATAGGCTCGGATGCCATGTTCGTCTGCAACGCCGGGATGTCCTGCCTGTTCAGGAACGGTGACTATGTCCAGGGCGAGGCTCTCGAGCCACTTATCCAGGATGCCCTGGATGCTATAGAGTATGCAATAGGGGATCCTGAGACGACAGAGTGGGGAGCGCTCAGGGCGAAGAACGGCCATCCGGAGCCATTCCCTCTGAAGTATGTCGAGGTCGGGAACGAGAATGTGTTCTGGCGCTATGCTGAGAACTACAACCGTTTCCACAAGGCGATCAAGGAGAGATACCCCCAGATAACGGTCATCACGGCCCTGATGTTCAGCAAGGATATAGACAGGCTTGACGAGGTGGAGATGATAGACCCTCATTATTATGAGACACCGGACTGGTTCTATAACAATGCCGGGGTCTATGACAAGCTGTCCCGCAGGACGCCGTACAAGGTGTATGTCGGCGAGTATGCCGCAGTGGGCCGTTCAGACCTTTACTCATCGCTTGCGGAAGCGGCATATCTTACAGGGGTCGAGCGCAATGCGGACAAGGTCCAGCTGGTCTCCTATGCTCCGCTTCTGTCGAACTCCCATTTCAACACCAATCATCTGATAGTCCTGGACAACCGGAGCAGTTACGGGAGGTCCAACTACCATGTCATGAAGCTGTTCTCGGAGAACCGCCCGGACTACAATGTCCTGGTGTCGATAAAAGGCGAGCAGACATCTGTGCCGTATTGTCCGGAGGGCTATGTCGGTCTGGCGACAGGCGGGACCTCTGCCGAGTTCCGTGATTTCAAGGTTGAGAGCGGAGGAAGGACAGTCTATTCGACGTCCGGCTTCAGCGATTTCGGGGACAGATGGAAGGCGGTCCGCGGTGACTGGCGCGTATGTGACGGAAAGCTCCGGCAGTCATCATGCTCGGGAGACGCCCTGGCCTTCCTGGATGGGGTCAATGTCTCGGACTGTGTCATCTCGTTGAAGGCCAGGAAGCTGGACGGAAGGGAGGGCTTCAAGGTGGTGTTTGGTATGAAGGATGAGGGCCACTATTTCATGGCGGACATGGGGAGCCATACCAACGAATCCGCGATTTTCAGGGAGATAGGTGACAACGGGTCGGTCTCCCTGTTTGACTACCGTAATCAGGAGCCTGTCCTGAAGGACCATTGGTATGATGTCCGTATAGTCATCAGGGGGAGTGTCTGGAAATGCTACATGGACGGGAGGCTCATTTATACATATGACCACCGGATCGTGAACAGGCATTATGCGGTAGCCGGGATTGACAGGGATGCCGGGGAGCTTGTGGTCAAGCTTGTCAACGGCACCGAGACCCCTTGGGAGACGTCCCTTGTGCTGAAAGGCGGCAGGTCGGTATCAGACACGGTGAGGAAAATAGAGCTCACCTCGGATGAATTCACTGACGAGAACTCATTTGAGGACCCGCTCAAGGTCTCAGGCAGGGAGAGCATCATGGAAATCGCCGGGGCCAGGACTCCTGTGGTATGTGCACCGAGGTCTCTGACCATCTTCAGGATACCGGTAAAGTAGATACTGCCATGAGATTTGACATTCCGTCCGGAATCCCATTCTGGTCCTGCGTATGTGCAGGTGCGAGAAAAATAAAAGAGGATGACACGCGTCATCCTCTTTTATTTTATAGGGTGTCAGGACTTTATGCCCCGAAGTTGTCGTAGAGCAGATTCTCTTTAGGAACCCCAAGACTGTCAAGAAGGTTCTCCACTGAAGCGGACATCATAGGCGGGCCGCACATCAGGTAGAGGCAGTCCTCAGGATTCTCATGCTGCTTGAGGTAAGTCTCGTAAAGCACGTTGTGTACGAATCCTGCCGTATATGCCACATGCTTTGCGTCTGCCTCCGGATCTGGCCTGTCAAGTGCCAGGTGGAACTTGAAGTTAGGGAACTCTTTCTCGATCTCATGGTAGTCCTCGAGGTAGAATGCCTCCTTAAGGCTACGCGCACCGTAGAAGAAGTTCACTTTCCTTGTGGTCTTCTCTGTCTTGAACAGGTGCATGATGTGGCTTCTCATAGGGGCCATACCTGCGCCACCTCCGATGAAGATGAGCTCCTGGTCTGCAGGAAGGTTGTCCGGGAGGAAGAACTCTCCGTAAGGACCTGAGATTGTCACCTTGTCGCCCGGCTTGAGCGAGTAGATGTATGAAGAGCAGATACCCGGGTTTACAGGGAGGAATTTCCTTGTGGCCCTGTCGATAGGCGGAGTGGCGATACGCACGTTCAGCTTGATTATATCGCCCTCTGCAGGGTAGCAGGCCATGGAGTATGCGCGGAGGGTAGGGGTAGGGTTGACCATCTTCAGGTCGAATACGCCCATCTTCTCCCAGTCTTCCCTGTATTCAGGATCCACGTCGATGTTCCTGTAGTCCACTGTGCAGGCAGGGACATCCACCTGGATGTATCCTCCTGACTTGAAGTGGAGATGCTCGCCTTCAGGGAGTTTCACGACGAACTCCTTGATGAAGGTGGCGACGTTGTGGTTGGATACCACTTCACATTCCCACTTCTTGACGCTGAGCGCCGAGTCGGAGATCTTGATCTTCATGTCTTCCTTGACCTTGACCTGGCATCCGAGCCTCCAGTGTTCGCTAATCTGCTTCCTGTTGAAGAAACCTACTTCGGTAGGCAGGATTGTCCCGCCGCCTTCAAGTACCTGGCATTTGCACTGTCCGCAGCTTCCTTTACCGCCGCAGGCTGAAGAAAGGAAAATCTTCTGGTCCGCGAGGGTGGCGAGCAGGGACGAGCCTGGTGTCACCTCGATTTCCTTTTTCCCGTCGTTGATGCTGATCTTCACCTTCCCGGCCGGGGTCAGCTTGATCTTGACGAACAGGAGCACAGCCACCAGTATGATGGTGACAACGGTGATTGTTATCACCGCAAGTATAAGTGTTGTAAATAACGTATTCATCGTTCTTCGCCTCCAGGATTAAAGTTGAATACCCATGAATGTCATGAAGGCGATAGCCATCAGACCTACGGTGATGAATGTGATACCGAGTCCGCGGAGGGCGGCAGGCACGTTGGAGTATGCCATCTTCTCCCTGATTGCAGCCAGGGTCACGATAGCCAGGAACCAGCCGATACCGGAACCGAGCGCATAGACAGTGGCTTCACCGAAATTCACGAAATCCCTTTCCTGCATGAAGAGGGAGCCTCCGAGGATGGCGCAGTTCACTGCGATCAGCGGGAGGAAGATACCCAGCTGCGAGTACAGGGTCGGGGTGAATTTCTCCACTACCATTTCCACTATCTGGGTGATGGCCGCCACGACTGCGATGAACACGATGAAACTGAGGAAGCTCAGGTCCACATCAGGAAGCCCGGCCCATGCGAGGGCGCCGGCCTTCAGTACGAATTCATTCAGCAGGTAGTTGATGGGCAGTGTGATCAGCAGCACACCGATAACAGCTATTCCCAAACCGGTAGCTGTCTTCACATTCTTAGATACCGCCAGATATGAGCACATGCCCAGGAAGTAGGCGAATATCATGTTGTCAACAAAAATTGACTTTACGAATAAGCTTATATATTCCATATCCGATTCGAGTTAGATGTTATTTTTCCTGCAGGTCTTTCTGTATGCTTCTCTGTATCCATACGATGCATCCCAGCAGGATGAGGGCCATAGGCGGCAGGATAATAAGGCCGTTGTTCATGTAGCCGGCCTCATACACCGCTTCAGGTATTATCCTTACTCCGAACAGTGTGCCTGATCCGAGGATTTCCCTCACGAAAGCGAGGGCGATAAGGATGAGGGCATATCCGGCGCCGTTTGCAAGACCGTCAAGAAGGGACGGGATCGGCTTGTTGCCCAGGGCGTATGCCTCGATACGTCCCATCACGATACAGTTGGTGATGATAAGTCCGACATAGACGGACAGCGCCTTGCTGACACTGTACATGTATGCTTTCAGCACCTGGTCCACGAGAATCACCATGAGCGCCACTACGACGAGCTGGACGATGATTCGGATACGGTTCGGAATCGAGTTCCTCATCAGGGAAACCACAAAGCTTGACAGTCCTGTGACGATAGTCACTGAAAGACCCATTACGATGGCTCCTTCAAGCTGCACTGTCACAGCCAGTGATGAACAGATACCAAGGACGAGTACCGTCACAGGGTTGCCCTTGAATATCGGTTTGAGCAGTACTTCTTTATAATCGATTTTTGCCATAGATATTCCTCCTCATTATTCTTCTACGAACTGGAACTGTACCGGAGCGCCATTCTCCCTGGCGGATGCAGACAGTGTGTTCAGATACGGCTCATAGTATTTCGCCCACAGGTTGATGCTGCGTCCCAGAGCCTGGGAAGTGATGGTGGCTCCGCTTATGGCATCGACACCGTGAGGGTTGTCCTTGGCACCGCCTTTTATCACTGCAAACATATTGTCACCTTCTCCGAGAGTCTTGTCCTTGAACTGTCCGTAGAAAGGTTCATCCGCAATCTTTGAACCCAGGCCAGGGGTTTCCCCCTTGTGGTCGAATATGGCTCCGTCGATGGTCTTGCCGTCTTCTGCAAGCGCCACATATCCCCATATCGGGCCCCACAGCCCGGCACCGTAGCACGGGATGACGGTTACAGTCCTGCCGTTGATGTCAAATACATATACCGGCAGTCTGAGCTGGGATAGAAGGTCTGAGTTGCCGTCCTCGATTTTCTTGAGGAGGTCATTCTGTTTCTTCAGGTCCGCTGTAGTGGATACCTGGATGTCATTGGCGTTTTCCTTGCCGATGTTCATTTCTCCGACTTTCTTGCCGGACCCGTCCACAAAGAATGCGTCCTTGACTGTTTTCGTGTAGAGTGCGATCACATCGGTGTCTTCACCTACAGTGACGGACCCGTCAACCTGGCCTGCGGCACTGAGCAGCTTGCCGATGGTCTCTTTCTTCACGTTCTCGTTCTGCATAGGCTGCAGGATCATGGCTACAAAAGCAAGAATCGCCGCAACCAGGATTACGAGAACGGTCGAATATATCATTGTGTATGTATTACCGTTTGTATTCATACCTTATATATATTAAGCGACTTTAACTTTTTTAGCCCTTCTGCTGAGGGACGCCTCGATGACATAGTGGTCAATCAGAGGTGCGAACGTGTTCATCAGCAGGATAGCGAGCATCATTCCTTCAACATATCCAGGGTTGAAGAGCCTTACGGTCACTGTGAGGGCTCCCACAAGGAATCCGTAGATCCATTTCCCTGTCTCTGTCTGGGCTGATGTCACAGGATCTGTGGCCATGAACACTGTACCGAATGCGAATCCGCCGAGTACCAGGTGGTAGTATGCCGGCATTTCCATTGCCGGTGTCCCGCCGATAAGGTTGCAGAGTCCTCCGATGGCAAGTGCCCCGATTACGGATGAAAGCATTATCTTCCAGCTTGCCACTCCTGTCCAGATGAGGATTACCGCACCGATGAGGATGGCTATGACAGAAGTCTCGCCCACGGCTCCAGGGATAGTACCTATAATGAGGTCCATGAATGATGTCCCTGCATCTGTCAGTCCCTGTACTCCGCCTGCTCCCGCATGTACGAGAGGGGTGGCCCCTGAGAATGCGTCCGCAAGCCCGTTACCGCTCTGGAATGCGGTCCCGTCAGTGAGGTATCTTGTGACACCTCCTGTCCAGATGGTGTCACCGGACATCTTGCTCGGGTATGAGAAGAACAGGAATGCACGGCACAGCAGGGCCGGGTTCCATATGTTCATGCCGGTGCCGCCGAACACTTCCTTGCCGAGGATCACTGCGAATGCCACTGCGATGGCGAGCATCCACAGAGGAACGTCCACAGGGACGATCAGCGGGATGAGCATACCTGAGACAAGGAATCCCTCGTTCACTTCATGTCCGCGTATCTGGGCTGATATGAATTCTATCGCAAGACCTACTACGTATGCAACGACATACAGAGGAAGGACCCTGAGGAATCCGTACCATACCATCTGCCAGAAGCCCCATCCGAGGTCGAATGCGATATTGTGCTGGTAGCCGACATTCCATATGCCGAAAAGGGCGCATGGCACAAGGGCTACGACTACTGTGATCATTATTCTCTTCAGATCGACACTGTCCCTTACGTGTGACCCTTTGATTGTCACTGTGTCAGGAACGTAAAGGAATGACTCGAAAGCATCGAAAGTCGAATGAAGGAATCCGAATTTTCCGCCTTTTTCGAATGACGGTTTGATTTTATCGATAAATTTTCTCATAACTTCCACTTTTAAGCCATTTCTTTCATCATCAGGTCAATGCCGTCCGAAAGTATGGACTGGATCTCGATTTTCGAAGGACATACGTACTCGCAGAGGGCAAGATCCTCTTCAAGGACTTCATATATGCCGAACTTCTCCATCTTGTCTATGTCGTTTGCAAGGCATGCCTTGATGAGATATACCGGGTAGATGTCCATAGGGAGCACCTTGCCGTACACATCAGACATCACGAAAGCGCGCGGACCTCCATGGAGGTTCGTGTCCATATCGTATTTCTTGTTCGGTGTAAGCCAGGAGAAATAGGTGTGTGAGAAGCTGAAGAGACTTGTCCTGAAAGGCTTTGCCCATCCGAGCATTTCGAATTCCTTTCCTTCCTTGATGAGGGTCACCTGGTTGTCATGGAATCCGAGGAAGCCGTGCTCTCCTGCATTTGTCCCTGTGAGGACATCCCCGCTTATGAATCTGACAGCGGTGCCGCTGTCCTTCCTGAAGTCAGCTATGCAGTCCATCTGCATTCCGGCCACGGTCTGTACATAGCATGGGTCGTTGGCTTCCGGGCCTGTCACAGCAACAAGGCGTGACATGTCGTATTTCCCTGTGTTGAATAGCTTTCCGATTGCTGCAAGCATCAGCGGGGTGATTGTCCATACAGTCTCTCCTTTCTGGATCGGGGAGATGTGGTGGATCTGGACCCCGACATTTCCTGCCGGATGTCTGCCTGAGAAGACGTGGAAAGTGACATTCGCCAGTTTGTGGAATGGAGTGCCTGAGCAGTTCTCCCTGTTGAGGGAGACATGCACGCCTCCGTCGGTAAGTTTTGAAATTGCGTTGACCGCTGTCTGGATGTTGTCCATTTCATCTCTGAAGGCGTATTCAGCGCTTGCGGCCAGAGGTGCAGTAGTGAAAGCGGATACGAAAATCGCCTTAGGCCTGATCTGCGGATTTGCGATGACTCCGTATGGCCTCTGGATGAATGCCGGCCACAGGCCGCTTTTCAGGAGGGCTTCCTTTACAGCCTCAGCGTCAAGTCCGGATACTTTCCTGGCACCGAAATCGACATACTCCTGAGTTTTGTCAGCCTTGATACGGACTTCAAGCAACTTTCTTTTTTCTCCTCTGACCACTTCCGTCACGGTACCGCTTACCGGTGACGTGAACAGAATCTCAGGGGATTTCTTGTCAGCCAAGACAGGAGATCCCGCCAGGACCTTGTCGCCTTCCCTGACCAGGAGTCTCGGCAGGAGACCTCTGAAATCAGTCGGTTTGACGGCTACAACGTCAGGTGTAATCACCTTCTTGGTCTTCTGGACTGCAGCACCCGTGATGGGAATATCCAGTCCTCGTTTCAAATCAATGTTGTTTGACATTATAAAAACCGTTTTGAGTATTTTCAGAAAACCGCCGCGAATTTAATGAAATTTTTTCTTATTTTATATGCCTGGAGGAAATGACTTGAACTTTTTGTCAAATATCTGTCAATTTGTCCATTATATGCTTCTGCCGACAAAAAAACGGCTGGACCCGGCAAGCCGGATCCAGCCATTGGACGCTGTTGGATAAAGTTACTCCTCGTCCCAGAACGGAGCCTGTACAAGTGTAGGGTCCTTGTCCATTTCCGTCTGGTATACAGGGAACCAGTAGTATTTCCTTTCATAGGCACGGTCTGCCATCTCGACTGTCCTGACAAAGAATGCTGCCGGATTGGACGGGTCGTCGGATTTTTCTGTGCCGGCGAAGTTCATGCCGTATGTCGGCTGGTCGAGGACTTCCTCTGCCATGAGCCATCTCCTGAGGTCAAAATATCTGAGCCCGTCCTCGCAGCACAGCTCGACTCTCCTTTCCCTGCGGATGGCCTCCCTCATTGCATCCTGGTCAGCCGGTACCGGAATCTGGTTGAAGGTCTCCCCGCAGATGGTTTCTGTCCCCGTGCCGTACTGAGGCACACCGGCACGTTCGCGGATCATGTTCAGATATCTCAGGATGTCAGGGTTTCCGGGGTCGCACTCGTTGAGGGCCTCTGCATAGTTCAGGTAGGCTTCGCCGAGTCTGTACAGGATGCCTGGACGGTAAGGGTGCTGGCTGTCCCTGTTGTTCTGGTCAAGGGATACCTTCTTGCGGTTCAGGTATCCGCCCTGCGGAGCGTCATGTGTAGGTCCTCCGTCGACACCGTTGGAATAGAAATCGGTCTTGCGTCCGGCCTGGTGGTACCACTGCTCGTTCCACATCACGGTCAGGTAGAACCTCGGCTCACGGTTCACATACATGTTGAATGTACCTGCCGATGCCACCTGGTTGTAGGTAGCCCCGTTCCTGCTCTGGTTGACAACCACTTCTTCCCCTGCTTCTCCGGTATAGTTCCTGTACAGGTCATACTTCGTTTTCCTGATGTCCGGAGCTGTGGAGAATCCTTTTTCAGTATAGCCTGATTCAGGGTTGATTACAGGATGCCCGTAGTCTCCGCTGTATCCGGTGATAGGTACTGTGCCGTCTTTCATGAAGAAGGCGTCCACGAGAGTCTGGTATATACCGTTACCGCCGTTCCCGTTGGCTCCGCGCGGAGTGGAGTGCCCTTCAAACTGGCTGTAGTCGCTTGAAGGCCTTACAAAGAGCGCCTCAGGGTTGCTGTTGACAAGGTTGGTCATGTTCACCTGGTTGATCACCGCCCCGTAGCATGACATGAACGGGTCAAGGGTCCCGTCGTCATTGTATGCTTTATAGAGCCTGTGTCCGGCGGCCTCTGCCGCATCGATAAGCTCCTTGCATGCGTCTGCGGCCCTTTGCCATTTTGACGCGTCATATGTGGTGTTGAATATTTCTTCACCTCTGGAGTTCACATGTCCCGCATACCACTGGTTCCCGTTCACGAGAGGGCTGGCGGCGAACAGCAGCATCCTTGCGCGGACGGCAAGGCACATGATGGAGGTGGCTTCTCCCAGGTATGTGTTCGTCCTTGTCGCAGGCAGGATTCCCGAGAGTTCTTTGAGCTGCCCGTCTATCCAGTCGACCATGAAGTCGAACCTTTCCTGTCCTCTCATCAGGTTAGGGTCTTCTACATTGGCCAGCCCGTCGAAGAACGGGATGGCTCCGTGGGCTTCAAGCATAAGCCAGTAGTAGTAAGCTATAAGGAACCTGCACTGGTTTTTCATGTCCTCGACCCTTTCCGCATCGAGGTTCTGCTCAGGCAGTGCATGCGCGTTCTCTATGAACTGGAATGCGGAGCGGATGCGGATAGGGCATCCTGACCATACATCCCCGTTCCATGATGAATTTGTATACCATTGTCCTATCAGGAAGTTAAGCACAGAACCGCCCCACCACTGCTGCCATCTCTGGGATGGGTCAAGGTCATCTCCGAGGGCATCATATCCGTAGTCCCTGAGGAATCCCCAGTAAGGGTCAGGCACTTTTGTATATACTCCGGCAAACCAGTCTTCAGTACGTACTTTGTCATTGAAGACCATCTCCATTGTCAGAGTGTCATCCGGGGCGTTGTCTATGAAGTCCGAACAGCTTGTCATGCCGGAGAGGCCTATGCCCAGGATAAGTATATTTCTGATAAATTTCTTCATGAGTTCAAATATGTTGTTTGTGATTTAGAAATTAATGTCGAATCCTATGGAGACGGATCTCATGATAGGGTACTTGGAACCGGTCTGGGTGTCGAGTTCCGGATCCCACAGCTTGAAGCTTGAGAAGGTCGCGAGATTTGAGCCTTTCAGGTAGATGCGGATGCTCTCGAGGCGTATCTTGTCCATCCATCTGTGTGGGAGGGAGTAACCGATCTCCACGTCTTTGAGACGGAGCATGCTCATGTCCTTGTACCACCATGAAGAGTTCTGGCTGTTGTTCGCGTTAGGACCCCATGAGAGTCTCGGGTAGAATACGTCCTGGCTCGGGTTTTCTTCAGTCCAGCGGTCATTGTAGTTGGAGAGTATGTTACCCATTGTACCCTGGGATGAACCCGGAAGGAAATTCGCCGCAGGACCTCCGATGAAGCGGTAGGTCTTTCCGTTGCCCTGGAAGAAGAAGCTGAAGTCGAGGTTCTTCCATCTGACGTTTCCTCCGAAACCGTATACGATTTCAGGGTTTACTGTCCCTCCCATCGCTACCTCGTCCATCGCGTTGACGACTCCGTCATTGTTCACATCCTCGTATCTGATGTCACCCGGGCGTACAGTCGAGAAAGTGTGCGCAGGAATGTCATCCCTGAGGGTGAGTTCTCCGTTCGGACCTGTCACGAAATCCTCCTCCGTGAAAAGACCTACAGCCTTGAGCCCGAAGAGTTCATCTACGGAGTGTCCTGTCCTCTGTCGGTTGGTGCCGATAACTCCCAGCGCCTCATCCTGCTCGATGATGGTGTTGTGGGCGTAGGTGAATGTCCCGCGGAAACCGATGTAGAGGTTCTTGTTGATGTCTTTGTTGAAAGAGAGGGCGAGGTCGACACCTGTGTTGTTCACTTTTCCGAAGTTTGCCCACGGTGTCTTGCGGAAACCTGCAGCCGTAGGGATGTTCTGTCTCTGCATGAAGATATCACGTCTCATCTCCTTGAACCAGTCCACCTGGAGGTTGAATGCGTTCCACAGGCCGAGTTCCATACCTACGTTGATTTTCTCTACGGTCTCCCATGTGAGGTCAGTGACTCCGATTTCACCTTCAAAGCGTGCCGACCTGTTCAGCGAGGCGTCATATCCCCACTGGTATGAGCCGTCTGTGTCGATGGTCGAGAGAAATGCAAACCTTCTTCCGGAGAGCTGGTCGTTACCTGTAAGACCCCATGAAGCGCGGAATTTCAGGAGCGAGATGGCTTTCTTCACGTTCTTCATGAACGGCTCCTCCGACACGAGCCAGCCCACGGCTGCTGAAGGGAAGAAACCGAATCGGTTGCCTTTCGTGAAGTTCTCGGAACCGTTGTATCCGAAGTTGAACTCGGCCACATAGCGGTTGTCGAATGTATAGGATGCGCGGCCGGCGATACCCATGCGCCTGTAAGGAACGACGCTTCCGTCATTGTAGTCGCGCTGGTTGTAAAGGAACAGCCCGCTTACCGCATGCTTCCCGAATGTCCTGTCGTACGTTACGTTGGCCTCGAAGTATGTTGCCTTGTTTCCCCAGTCCGCATCGCTGGATGTGTCGAGGAACTCCTGTCCGTTGCCAGGGGTTCCGAGTATCAGGTTGCCTTCTTCGTCCCGGGCTGTAGCAGGTGAATAATATATAGGTGTCCTGCTTCTGTTCACATAAGAGCGCGAATAACGGTCGAAAGAGAACAGGGCCTTCGCTTTCAGTCCCTTGGTCACGAAATCCAGTTTCTGCTCGACGGAGAAGAGAGATTCTATCTTCGACGCCGTGGAGTTGCTGTATCCGTGCTGGGTGGTCTCTGCCCACGGGTTGTTTCTCTGCTCTACCCTTACATCCTGTCCGGTAGAGTACTGTGTAGGGTGTACATATGGCGGGGTATCGAATGCACGGTTGAATATGTCGTCAGTGCCTATTGCAAGTCCTCTTATTTCCTGGAGATAGCCTCCGATGCTGATGCCGACTATCGTGGTCTTTGTGATGTTGATGTCGACATTGGAGCGGACGTTGTATTTGTTCAGATGCAGGCCGCCCCAGTCTTTCCTCGGGTCTTTTTCGAAGATACCGTTCTCCCCGTAGTATGAAGCGACGAGGGCATACCTCAGAATGTCGCTACCTCCGGTGATGGTGAGGTCTCCTCTGGTGTTGCTTGCATAGTCCTTGGAAATGGCGTCCAGCCAGTTTACGTCAGGATACAGGTCCGGGTCTGATCCTGTGCGGTAACCTTCCATGGCTTCAGCCCCGTACAGAGGCTGGTTCCCTGCGGCCGTTGTCAGTTCGTTCATGAGCGAGAGGTAGTCGTAAGAGCCAATGTAGTCAGGGAGTTTTACCGGCTGCGTGAAGCTCTGCTCCATGTGGAAATTGACTTTCGGGCGTCCCAGATAGCCTTTCTTTGTCTGGACCAGGATGACACCGTTTGCACCGCGTACGCCGTATACGGCACTGGCGGCGGCGTCTTTAAGTACAGAGAACGACTCGATCTCGGCTGCCGAAAGGTCATCGAGGCTGCGCTCGATACCGTCGACAAGTACCAGAGGGTCGCGTCCTGTGCCCTGGAAAGAGGATATACCGCGGATCCAGAAGGAGGAGCCGTCATATCCCGGTTCACCGGATCTCTGTACGGCTATCACGCCGGCAAGCTGTCCGGCAAGGTTGTTGGACACTGCACGGGTCGATCCCTGCTGGAGGGCAGTAGGGTTCACGGACGTGATGGACCCTACGATGGAGGCCCTTTTCTGCTGTCCGTATGCGACCACTACAGACTCGTCGAGGCTGTTGGCGGTCTCCCGCATGTTGACGTTGATGTTGATCTGGTTCCTGACAGTGATGGCTACCGGTTCGAATCCGAGGTAGCTGAATTCAAGGACTGATTCCTTGTTCGGAACAGTGATGATGTAATGTCCGTCGACATCGGTGATTGCTCCTGTGTTTGTTCCCTGGATCATTACGGAGACTCCGATGAGCGGCTCCTGCTGCATGTCACGGACAGTACCGTTGATTGTGATCCCTTTTTCTCTCTGCTGTGGTCCGGCTTTTCCGGCGGCACCGGATTCACTCAGTTTTGATGAGGGGGGGGAGTAATGGAATGCCGATCTTTGTCGACGGCGCTTGCTTCAGCGAAAGAAAGCGCTGTAGAAAGCAACAGGGCTGCAAGGACGGCCCCGGTCTTTTCTCTAAGCATAAGCTTTGGCATGTGTAGTTAGTTATTATGTTGTTTTAGTCTGGCAGCCACAGAATATTTTTTTTGTCTGAAAAGGGCTGCTCCCTGATGTGTATATGCCGATGTATATTGGATTTGTGTATACATACGGAGTGGTTTGAAACATCAGGAACATTTCAGGTTTAGTGCTATTCTCGGTTATGCTGGCACAAATATAGGGAAGATTCCCGTATCTGGCAATAGTGTCTGTAAGATTTCTCCATATCTCCATGTGCAGTTTTATGGCTGTCCAGACAAAGTAATTGATTTATAATTAAGTATGCTTTGTGTAAACATACAGCCTATGTATGTCATGAGTTTTTCTGTCGGCCGCATGTACGGCTCACTCCTGAGGCATGGCATATAAAAATTTGTTCTGCACTCGGCTTCTGTGTATATTTGGCCACTTCGTGTCCACATATACTGTTGCGCCTCGGCAGAGCAAATAAAATTTGTTCTGCACTCGGCTTCTTCGTATATTCGCGCCCATTATGGAAAATAATGCGAATACGATATTGGAGGGGCTGAACAGCGAGCAGAGACGTGCTGTCAGCTGTATTGACGGGCCTGTGCTTATAGTCGCCGGAGCAGGTTCAGGAAAGACCAGAGTGCTTACCAGCAGGATAGCGTACATACTTGAGAAAGGCTGCGAACCTGACAGGATACTTGCCCTGACATTCACCAAGAAAGCCGCTTCGGAGATGAAGGAGAGGATAGCCCTTATGGTGGGGGAGAGGAAGGCGAGGCGCCTTTTCATGGGGACTTTCCATTCTGTCTTCATCCGCTTCCTCAGGGAGTTTTCGGAAAGTCTGGGGTATCCTTCCAATTTCACCATATATGATACAAGTGATTCCACCAGTGCCATAAAGAGCTGTATCAAAGAGCTTCAGCTGGATGAAAAGGTGTACAAGCCGAAGGATGTCCTTTCCAGGATATCGATGGCGAAGAACAGCCTTGTCACCCCGGAGGCGTACCGCCGCAATGCCGTGGCACAGCAGAACGATGCCGCTTCACGCAAGCCGAGGATATGCGACATCTACCAGCTGTACGCCCAGAAATGCCGTCAGTCCGGAGTGATGGACTTCGATGATATCCTGCTCAACATGAACATTCTCCTGAGGGACAACCATGCGGCCCTCGAGTCGATATCGGGGAGATTCATGTATATAATGGTGGACGAGTACCAGGATACGAATTATGCGCAGTATCTTATATTGAAGAAGCTGGGGGCCGCACACCACAATATATGCGTTGTCGGGGACGATTCCCAGTCAATTTACGCTTTCAGGGGAGCGAAGATAGAGAACATCCTGAATTTCAGGAAGGACTATCCTGACAACAAGACTTTCCGCCTTGAGCAGAACTACCGTTCCACCAGGACGATTGTGGATGCTGCCAACTCTCTGATAGCCAAGAACAGCGCCAGGATTCCAAAGAAATGCTTCTCTGAGGGAGAAGAAGGTGAGAAGATCAGGCTGATAAACGCGTATACAGAGCAGGAGGAGGCTCTTCTTATAGCGTCATCCATAATTTCGAGGATAAGGACAGATTCTGCACAGTACCAGGATTTCGCCGTATTGTACAGGACAAATTCCCAGTCACGTGCTCTTGAGGAGGCCTTGCGGAAGCGGAATCTGCCGTATGTGATATATTCAGGCAATTCCTTTTATGAAAGGGCCGAGGTGAAAGACATGATGGCATATCTTAAACTTGCAGCCAATCTGAATGACGACGAGTCTTTCAAGAGGGTGGTGAACAAGCCTGCAAGGGGCATCGGAGACACTTCGCTGGCCGCTCTGGCGGCCGCTGCTGCCGACAACGCTCTTCCGCTTTTCAAGGCAGTTTATCTTCAGAGCGTGGAAACTTACGGCCTGAAACCCGCCGCAGTCCAGAAACTCAAAGTGTTCTGTGACATGATGCTGAAGTTTTCCTCCCGGTCGCAGAGTGAAGATGCCGGGACACTTTCCACTTCGATTGCCCTCGAGTCAGGTCTGCTGATGCTGTACAAGAGCGACAACAGCATTGAAGGCCAGTCCAGAGCCGCCAATGTGGAGGAGCTCCTGAACAGTGTCAAGACTTTTGTGGAGGAACGGCAGAGTGAATATTTCGAACAGATGCAGGCTGACGGCACTATCGGTGAAGGGGCGGAAATGGCTGCCACGGATCTCCCGGCGGTCACCCTTGACGAGTATCTCGAGAATGTGTCACTTCTCAGTGCAGTGGACATGGAGGAAGGGGAGGACGCCACCAACAGGATAACCCTCATGACTGTCCATTCTTCCAAGGGTCTGGAATTCCCGTATGTATATGTGGCCGGTATGGAAGAGAACATATTCCCTTCCGGCGGATCCATGGCTTCCGAAAATGACATAGAGGAGGAGAGGAGACTGTTCTATGTGGCTATGACCAGAGCCAAGAAGTCTGTCCAGCTGTCGTTCGCCACTACCCGCATGAGGAACGGCAAGCATGAGTCCAACTCCCCTAGCCGTTTCATCAGGGAGATAGACAGCAGGTATATCCTTAATCCTCTGGGAGAGAGTGCCGAGGATTCCGGCGGGGAGTTCTCCGGCAGTCCGGCATGGTCCAGACAGGGTTCCGCCAGGCCGTTTTCAAATCCCGGTTACTCCTCAGGGACGCAGGGACGCCAGGGAGGATTCCCGGGCTATTCATATGGCAGGTCTGGAAATGTCAGGCAGGTGGCCACACCAGGGAAGGGACCCGCTGCAGCCGCATCCGGAGGCAGCCGGACAATCATCCCGTCCCGCAAGCCGGCCGTCACTGTGGTGCCCCCAAGACCTGATGCGGAGTTCGAGCCTACGCCTATCCTGCAGCTGAAGGCCGGGCAGAGGGTGGAGCACAACCGTTTCGGTTTCGGGAAGATCATCGAGATTACAGGAGGACCGTCTGATCTCAAGGCAAAAATCTCCTTTGATGATTACGGGGACAAGATCCTGCTTCTGAAATATGCGAAGATCAGAGTGGTCAAAGACTGAAAAAAAGCATATTCCATGCGTCTTTTTTATAAGGCCTTTTAAAAAAAAGAAAAAAGTTTAAAAAACAGAAAAACATCGGTCCCAGGCTTGCCAGGGGCCGATTTCTCATTATACATTTGCGTCCGTTACCAAAATCAGATGCAAGTTATGAGAAAGAGAATTCTTCATTATTCTGCCATTGCGGCTGTGCAGCTGGCCGCTGTGTGCGCAATCGCGGGCTGCAGCAAGAACGCGGCATCGGACCGTGGATGCGGGATGCTCAGGCTTAGTTTCCCTGAAGATGGGTACAGGGCGGCACTGGAAAATGCCGAGTTGCCTGACACAAATGATTTCATCCTCGAGATAAGGGACTCCGGAGGTGAGATTGTCTATTCGGGATATTATGGCGATTCCCCTGAGTCCCTGTCAGTGCCGCCCGGAAGCTATACGGTCAGCGCAAAATCCTTTGAATTCAGCAGGCCGCAGTTTTCCAGGCCGCAGTACGGTGACGAGCAGTGTGTCATAGTCCCGTCCGAGGGAGTGGTGAATGTGAGCCTGGAATGCAGGCAGATCAATTCCGGGATAAGGCTGAGGATTTCGCCTGATTTCCTGACAGCTTTCCCTGACGGAGTGCTGTTTGTATCTTCAGAAGACGGGAAGCTGATGTACAGCTATTCGGAGAAACGCATAGCTTATTTCCGGCCGGGGAGTGTGTCTGTGGTGCTGAGCAGTGGAGGCAAGGATAAGATCCTGATGACACGGAAGCTGTCGGGCCAGGAGATACTGACTGTCGGGATACAGGTCTCGGATGAGATACTCGGCCAGGACGAAAGCTCGATATCCATTGCTGTAGACACTTCGAGAATATGGACTGATGAAAGTTATGTAATCGGGGAAGGCGACTCCGGCAAAGGCTCTTCTCCTGAGAATTCGATGACTGTAGCCCAGGCCAGGTCAAGTGTCGGAGCCAGGGATGTATGGGTTTGCGGCTATATCGTGGGGGGAGACCTGACGAAAACTTCCGTCTCGTTCTCTCCGCCTTTCAATTCTGACACAAACCTGGCGATAGCGCCGAGGTCGTCAGCCGGGTCGAAAGAGTCCTGTATCTCTGTCTCGCTTCCTGCCGGGGAGATACGCGAGGAACTCAGCCTGGTGGACCATCCCGGGAATATCGGCAGGAGAGTTTATCTGAACGGAGATATTGTGGAGTCCTATTACGGGCTTGTAGGGATAAAGAATGTTTCCGACTGCGTGCTGAAATGAGGCTCCTGCTGAATTAATGCCGGCAAAAATCAGGCTGCTTATGAAAAATTTTATAAATTTGGGCGGTTAAAAAAAATTCAATGTTATGAAAAAATTGAAATTAATTGCAGTATTGATCGCTTTTTCGGCTTTTGCTTACAGTGCGTCAGCACAGGTCGGTATAGAAGCCGGATATCAGAACCTCGGATATTCAATGAAGGGGAACGGCCTGAGCCATAATTCCAGCCTGAACGGATTTTATGTGGGGGTAAGTGATGAAATAAGGATAGTGGCAGGACTCGGCGTGCATGTAGGGCTGAACTATTCGTTCGCCACAGACAAGTCTGCCAAGACCCTGTTTGACGAACTCAGCATGAAAGGCGGCTCCGAGAAAGCTCATTATCTCAATGTGCCTCTGAGGGTCAGGTATGCCTTCAATATTGTCCCCAAGATACTCAAGATCCAGGTTTATGCAGGTCCTGTATTCTCTGTCGGTCTCAGCCACACACAGAACTTTGATTATGCTGCGGAGATAGGAGGTGACACTTATGGGGGACAGCTGACCTATAATTATTATACTGGGAAGTTCAAGTCCGGTGATTTCAACGAGGACCTTTCGGAGGTACTGCCTTCATACAAGAGGTTTGAGGCCGCGCTCGGAGGAGGTGTAGGAGTCGAGCTTTTCAGACTGATAGAGGTCAAGGCCGGATATGACTGGGGACTGACCGAGCGTTCAAAGTCTGCCGAGATATTCTCCAGCAAGAGGAATATATTCTATGTGACTTTGGGTTTCAGATTCTGACGGATTATGTTGCGGGTTTCAGAACGGATAACAAATATAGCAAACTCCCCTATAAGAAAGTTGACTCCGCTTGCTGACGCTGCAAAAGCGAGAGGCGTCAAGGTATATCATCTGAACATCGGGCAGCCTGACATAAAGACTCCTCAGGTGGGTCTGGATGCATTGAAGCATATAGACAGGACTGTCCTGGAGTACAGCCCTTCGCAGGGCTTCCTGTCTCTCCGTGAAAAGATGTCATCGTATTATGCAGGATACGGGATGAATTATACCCCGGACCAGATAATGGTCACTACGGGCGGTTCGGAAGCGGTTCTCTTTTCTTTCCTGGCCTGTCTGGATCCAGGTGACGAGATAATCACCACTGACCCCACATATGCCAACTACATCGCTTTTGCCGCGGCGGCGGGAGTAAATGTCAGGACTATCATGACCAGGATAGAGGACAATTTCGCCCTGCCTCCTGCGGAGGAGTTCGAGAAGCTGGTCACGCCAAGGACAAGGGCTATCCTTATCTGCAATCCGAACAACCCTTCCGGCAGCCTGTATTCGGCGGATGAGATGCGGATGCTTTCGGAGATTGTCCGAAGACATGACCTCTTCCTTTTTTCAGACGAAGTCTACAGGGAGTTTGTCTACGGTGATGCCGTGTATACATCCGCAGGGCATTTGAGCGGAGTCGACCAGAATGTCGTCATCCTGGATTCGTTCTCAAAGAGATACTCAGAGTGCGGCATCAGGATAGGCGCCGTGGTGAGCCGGAACAAGTCTGTTATAGAGGGTGTTCTCAAGCTGGGACAGGCCAGGTTGAGTCCTCCTTTGCTGGGCCAGATTGTCGCGGAGGCTTCCTGCGGCGCAGGCAAGGAGTATCTGGAGCCGATAAGGGACGAGTATGACCGCAGGAGGAAGGTGCTTCTTGACGGACTGGGCAGGATCCCTGGAGTGGTGACTTCTGAGCCGGCCGGAGCGTTCTATACGATAGCCAGGCTGCCGGTTGATGATGCTGACAGGTTCTGTGCATGGTGTCTTTCAGATTTCGAGTATGACGGCGAGACTGTGATGATGGCCCCTGCATCGGGATTCTATTTCACGCCTGGAGCCGGGCGCTCTGAAGTCAGGATTGCTTATGTGCTTGAAACAAAGAGCCTTGAAAAGGCAGTCCTTCTGCTCTCCAAGGCTCTTGAAAAATATCGTTCTTTGTAGCACTTTGCCGGTTTTCCCGGAACAGTCCACTGCCGGTTAATCTGCGGTCCCGGACTGTTCCAAAGGCGGCAGTGTCACTCTGAAAAGACTGCTCGGACGGTGTTCCCTGTGGATGATTTCAGTCATCCGTTTCACTATCTCCGGGTGGTCTTTTGCTATGTCATGGTCTTCATGTATGTCTTCCGCGAGATTGTAAAGCCTGGGCTTGCCCTTGACTGTCACCATCTTCCAGTCCCCGGCCCTTACTCCTATCTGGTCGGTCTCGTGGAATTCCCAGTAAAGGAACTTGTGCTTCCGCTGGTTTTCCTCGTCACCAAGAAGGGTAGGGGCGAATGATATGCCGTCAAAGCAGTCGGTGTCTCCGCCAAGATACTTTTCCGGGTATTTCCTGTCCCCTGCGAGCTCGCAGAAAGTGGGGAGGACATCATAGAAGGCAAGCTGGTGCCCGTTTGTCACCCCTTCTGGAACGTGGCCGGGCCACCATGCTATGAACGGCACTCTTATCCCTCCTTCGTAGCACTGCCTTTTGAGCCCTCTGAGCTTGCCGTCCCTGCCGAAGAAGCCAGGGTCCGCCCCTCCTTCTTCATGCGGGCCGTTGTCACTGGTGAAGATGACAAGGGTATTTCTGTCCAGACCTTTCGCCTTGAGCAGTCCGAGGATTTCCCCTACATAAGTGTCCAGGCGTGTGATCATCGCCGCGAATTCCGCGTGTGTGTGCACTGCGGGGTTGTACCTGGATCCTTCACTCCCTCCCCATGTCTTGTCCTCAAAGAACTTTTCCCTGTATGCCAGAAGTATGGAGTCTTCCGGCTGCGCCAGCTCCGCATGCGGCAGGGTGTACGTGAAAAAGCCCATGAAAGGGACATCCCCGCTTTGCCGTGCCAGCCATTCCATAGCTGCCTCATGTATCAAGTCGGCCGAGTACTGGGTGCGCTTCCTGTATTCTTCCCCGTACATCGGGTACCGGATGTTCTCCTCCAGAGTTACCCTGACTGTTGAGGTGTCCCCCAGGGCCTTGCTGTACCTGTTCAGGAAGTTGGGATAGTACAGGTGCGCCTGGAACTGGCATATGTATCCGAAGAATTCATCTATCCCGCGCTTGTCCGGTGTGGAGCAAGAGCCTTCATAGCCTCCGGCCCATTTGCCGAACATGCCTGTAGTGTACCCGTTCTCTTTCATGATTTCCGGCAGGATGATGTGGTCGGGACTGTATGGCTCCTGTCCCGTGACCGTATAGTCCATGTTCACCCCGTACTGCATCACCGGGGAGTCTGTCCAGTACTCCTTGTTCCCCCTTACATGCCCGTGTCCGGAGTGCTGCCCGGTCATGAGCGCTGCCCTGGAGGGGGCGCTTACAGGACTTCCTGCATAGGCCTGTGTAAAACGCATCCCTTCCCCGGCCATCCTGTCTATGTTCGGGGTGCTGATGTATTTCTGCCCGTAGCAGGCCAGGTCACCGTACCCCATGTCATCGCAGAGGATGAAGATTATATTGGGCTTCTGTTTTTTTGCGGCGGTTTCCTGAGCCGGGGCAGCAGCGAGTGCGGCTGCCCCGGAAAGGAAAATCATTCTTTTGGCATATCCTGTCATGAGGCATCCCTATTTGTTGAAAATGATCTCATAGATGTCGGCTGTGCCGTCAATGGCCACTCCAGCCGTTTCCGGAGCCAGTTCCACCGATGTGAATGCCCCGCTGCGGGTGCTTGACAGGATTTCATTGCCGTCTTTGTCTAACTGCTTTACAGTGAATCCGCTGCCGTCCCCTGTAAGCAGAGTCAGTGACCTGCTTCCTTCAGCAAGTCCGAAAGAGAGGGTCCCTTCACACCTGTAGAATGACTGGACATCCTTGTCGAAGGCGTCCACTGCGGCCTGAGGGTCGGCGGCCTGTATCTGGAACCCGAGATTCCCCGGTTTGGCCGGATTGACTTCAAATGTACGGACAGATGCCCAGTTCTGTTTCGGGGAGTCGAGCCTCAGGAGCCTCACGAAGCGCGCCTGCACCGGCTCTCCCTCCCATTTTATGACATACTGTTTCTGCATGTCGTCTATCAGCGTGTGCCAAGTCTTCCCGTCGGCCGAGTACTGCAGGGCCGCATGGTCGAAGTAGTCCACATCATCCGTTGAGTTGCGTCCCTGGAGGATGAATATCTCTTCTACAGGGACTGCAGAACAGAGGTCAACCCCGATCCACGAGCCTTTGCTCTGCGCTGTTCCCGATGTGTAGTATGTGGTGGAGTCGTTGTCGAACATGAGTTTCGTCTGTGTGGAGAAAGAGTTGTTGAAGGACCCTATCCCGCGTACCACAGAGGATTTTTCCCCTGAAAGCTTCTCGTAGAACATGATTCCCAGGTCATCCATGGCGTTCTCATAGAAAGGCTGGAGCTTGAATGTGCCGCATTTGTGCGCATTGTATGATGCCAGCCTGTCTGCAGTCATGAGGTTGGATGTATATTCTGTCCAGAACTCTTCTGTCTTCCCTTCTTCCAGCAGCCTTATGAGCCCGAGGGCCTTTTCCCCGCGCTCCCCGAGCCTTCCGAATTCCACCAGCCAAGGGCGGAGTTCTTCCAGCAGGAGCCTGTCGGTGCATCCTGCCTCCATCTGTGCAGGCACTTCCTTGATTTTCCTGAATTCTGCGAGCAGGGCGTCGTATTGCTCACGGGTGTAGTTGTCCACAAGGAAGGTCTCTGTCTCCCAGGATTCGTCTCTCCTGTATCCTGTCTCTGTGTCGCAGGAGTGGATGGCGAACGTGCGGTATGCCTCTGCGGCACCGGGCACGATATGGGCAAGGCCTCTTTCCCAGTTGTCAAGCGCATTGTATGCCCCTGTGTTCCAGCTGTAGTCGGCTACTCCGTAAAGGGCTATCTTGGAGGCCTCCCCGTATTCCATAGGGTTGCTCACAATACCGCAGAGGTCTCCGGAAGTGAGTGTGGTGTCAAGACCGTAGGCGGGACCTTGCATCACGATGTGGCGGGCATAGTCAGTCACAGGGAAGTTCCACCAGTAGAATGCCGGCCGCCTGATCCGCGAATTGACCCATTCCATAGTTTCCCTGGTAAGGTCGCTGCATACATAGTCTCCTGTCCAGAACACTTCTATGCTCGGGTCAAGTGTCTTTCCGTATATGGCGAGATTCCCGTTCTCCCCCGGATTGGCCCAGAGCCTTGAATAATCTGTAGGGCAGACGATCAGGGGCCTCACATCGCCTTTTTCCTTTACAAACTCGGCATTGAGCCTGTTGAGGAGCTCCGCTTGCCTGGTAGGGTTGGTCCCGTCACCTGAAATGTCATCGAAGAAAATGGCGAAAGCCCTCACTCCCAGGTCATACATCATGTTGAATTTGTTCAGGAGGTTCCTGTAGTCCTCCTCGTTCCATTTTATGTCCTGCCCTGGATGTATCGCCCACACGAAATCCACCCTGTTCTTCCCGCAGGCACGCACCAGTTCGCTGATGTTCTCAGCCTCGTCTTCCGGGTAAGGGAGTCTCCAGTCAGGGCAGCTGTGGTAAGGGTCATCCTTCGGACCATAGATGTACGTGTTCATTTTGTTGGCTCCGTAGAAGTCTATGAGAGAGAGTCTTACTTCATGCGACCACGGTGTCCCGTAGAATCCTTCCACGACTCCGCGGTATTTGAGGTCAGGCCAGTCAAATACAGTCATGTACGGCAGGCGGCCGCTTTCAAGGACTTGCCTCAGGGTCTGCAGGGCGTAGAAAGCCCCTCTTTCGTCATGGCCTGTAATCCTTACGCCTTTTTCGTCTATGCTCAGGCAGTATGCGCCTTCAGTGTTTTTTACACCGGCTTTCTCGGCGGCCCTGGCTCCGAAATCTATGGAAAGAGGGATGCCTTTCTTGTCCTGCCGGAGGAATGAAATATCCCCGAAGAAGGCTCCCTGCCTGTCTTTTATCCTGAACCCTGCCGCAGGGTCAAGGCTTCTGTCTGCGTCGATGTCGATCTTGTGGGGGACAGGGTTGAGGACCATTCCCTTATGGTCAACCTTGTGTCCCGGCACTTTCGCTATGGTCTGTGCTTCAAGTCTCTGTGATGACAGGTCGAATCCGTCATCCTGGGCTGAGGTGCAGATGCCGGTAGCCAGCAGGACAGCAGCTGCGGAAAAAAACTTCTTGTTCATTTGGAAAAATATTAATTAATGGTTGTTGTCTTCTTGTCTTCAGTACAGCTCCACGGGCCCCATGCCCGGTCTTCTATTTCAGGAAGAGGCGGATTATTCTTTCTTTCAGCCCGCTGTATGGCTGGTAGCGCATCGGGAGGTCGAGCCATAAGGGCTTGTCCACTATGCTTTTGAAGTGGGTGAAGGTGTCGAATCCGTACTTCCCGTGGTATCTTCCCATACCGCTTTCACCTACTCCTCCGAACGGCATCTGCTCTGTAGCCAGATGTATGATGGTGTCGTTTACGCAGCCTCCGCCGAAATGCAGCCTCTCCAGCAGTGTCCTTTCAAGATGCCTGTCGGATGTGAATATGTATGCCGCGAGCGGTCTTGGCCTCTCGTCTATGTACTTTATCACTGATTCTATCTCCCGGTAAGTGAGCACCGGCATCACCGGGCCGAAGATTTCGTCCTGCATGAGTGTGAGACTGTCGCTCTGCGGATTATCTATGCTGCCTGCCATGACGATGGTAGGCTCTATCTTGAGTGTGTCTGCGTCGCTCCCTCCTCCGAAGAGTATCTCCGCATGGCCTGGTCTGCAGGCCGGAGCCGTACCTGATGACGGCCCGACTTCCTCCAGCCATGAGACCAGGCGGTCGAAATGCTTGCGGTTCACTATCTTCCCGTAGGCCGGATTCTCCAGCGGGGCTGATCCGAACATCCGTACTGTCTCTTCCTTGCAAAGGGCAATGAATTCCTCCGCGATGTCTTCATGCACCACGGCGTAGTCCGGTGCCACGCATGTCTGCCCGCAGTTCAGGAATTTCCCGAATACTGTCCTGCGCGCAGCCGTGCGCAGGTCTTTAAGGTCCTTGTCCACTATCAGCGGGCTTTTCCCTCCAAGCTCCAGTGTCACGGGAGTAAGGTGTGCGGAAGCCTTGCCCATGACGACGCGGCCGACGGACTTGCTCCCTGTAAAGAAAATGTAGTCGAATTTCTGCTCCAGAAGGCCGGAGTTCACTTCCCGGCCGCCTTCGATCACGGCCACATGCTCCTGAGGAAATGCTTTGCCGATGATTTTCCTTATGACAGAGGATGTGGCAGGGGAGTATGCGCTGGGCTTGAGTATTACTGTATTGCCTGCAGCCACTGCACTCACTGCCGGAGACAGGGTCAGCAGTAGCGGGTAGTTCCAGGGGCTCATCACCAGCACATTCCCGTATGGCTCAGGAATGATATAGCTCCTGGCGGGGAACTGCGCCAGGGGAGTGCGTACCCGCCTGCGGCGTGAGTAGCTCCTCAAATGGCTTATGGTATGGCTGAGCGAGGCCAGTGTCATGCCTGTCTCGCACATGTAGGCCTCCGTGCTGCTCTTGCCGAGGTCGGAGAGCAGTGCGGAGTTTATCTCGCCCTCCATTTCCACCAACGTCCTTTTCAGATTCTCGAGCGCTGATTTCCTGTAAGACACGGAAAGCGTTTTCCCGCTGCGGAAAAACGCTTTCTGCTTATTCAATATTTCCTCTGTCATGGCTGCAGCTGTTGGATAGATAAAGTCATCCTGAATTCTTCAGGTCAGTCCTGGACGGACCTGAGCGCTTCACGTATCTTGGCCTCGATCTCGTCGCATAGCTCCACGTTGTCCGTAAGGAGCTGCTTTACGGCTTCACGGCCCTGGGCGAGCTTGGTGTCGTTGTAGCTGAACCATGACCCGCTCTTCTTGATGATGTCGAACTCCACTCCGAGGTCAATGACTTCACCCACGTGGGATATGCCTTCCCCGAACACGATGTCGAACTCTGCTTTCTTGAATGGAGGGGCGAGCTTGTTCTTCACGATTTTCACCTTTGTGCGGTTGCCGAGGGCTTCCTCTCCGTCCTTGATCTGGCTTGTGCGGCGCACATCCACGCGTACTGAGGCGTAGAACTTGAGTGCGTTTCCTCCAGTTGTGGTCTCAGGGTTGCCGAACATCACACCGATCTTGTCGCGCAGCTGGTTGATGAAGATGCAGCATGTATTGGTCTTGCTGATGTTGGCTGTGAGCTTTCTGAGCGCCTGGCTCATGAGTCTTGCCTGGAGCCCCATCTTGGCGTCACCCATCTCTCCTTCGATCTCCGCCTTAGGGGTAAGGGCCGCCACTGAGTCTATCACGATGATGTCGATGGCCCCTGAACGGATAAGGTTGTCCGCAATCTCGAGCGCCTGCTCCCCGTTGTCCGGCTGGGATATGAGCAGGGTGTCCAGATTCACACCCAGGTTCTTTGCATAAGTCCTGTCAAAAGCATGCTCGGCGTCTATTATGGCCGCTATGCCTCCCTGTTTCTGGGCCTGTGCGATGGCATGGATCGCCAGAGTGGTCTTTCCGCTGGATTCAGGCCCGTAGATCTCTATGACCCTCCCTCTGGGGTATCCACCTATGCCGAGAGCATGGTCCAGTGCTATGGACCCGCTCGGAATGACTGAAACCTCACCGTTTGGCTGATCTCCCAACTTCATGATCGTTCCTTTCCCGTAATCCTTCTCAATCTTGTCGATCGTAGCCTGCAATGCCTTGAGTTTAGCGGCATTGATCTCGGCTGTTCCTTCCTTTTCTACTTCTTTAGCCATAATGATTCTGGTATTATTGTGAGAATGTGCCGATGTCGGCATGTCCGCCATGACACCAGCACATCGTACAAAGTTATGCGATTAATGTTGATTTGCAAATTTTATTTGACCCCCGTCCTTTCCGGGATCCTTGCTCTCAATCCTGACTGATGCCTTCTTCAGCCCCTTTGACGTGGCTTCCAGGATGATTTCTCCCGGAGTCTCTGTAGGGGAGACGATTGCCGTCATCATTCCGGAGAATACTTTCATCCCCGGTGCCTGGAAGGATTCGAGCGAGGTAGGGTCTCCGTTTGCCCCGGCGCGGTAGTAGCCGGCCCCTTTCACCTTGAAACTTATGAAATTGTCGGCCAGAGGACACAGGTTCCCGTCCTTGTCCACGACTTTCACTGTTATGAACGAGTAGTCCTTCCCGTCTGCCATGACAGAGCTCCTGTCAGCCTCAAGCTGTATCGCATAAGGCTTTCCTGCGGTATGTATCTCCTTTTCTGCCGCAGGGTTGCCATCATTGTCATAGGCCACGACCTTCACTGTGCCCGGCTCATAAACAGTGTCCATCCACATCAGACGGTAGCGCCTCTGTCTCTTGAGAGTAGCCCTGGATAGGGAGTCCGCACTGTTGAACACATTGACCGTCATGTCTTTGGCCTGGATTCCCTGGCTTTTGCCGTTGATGAAGACCTCCGCCTTAGGGTAGCTGGTGTACACGAATATCGGCGTCACTTCGCCTTCGCGCCCTTCCCAGTTCCAGTGAGGGAGGATATGCAGTGTCTCATCATCCTCGTTCCAGTGGCTCCTGTAGAGGTAGTACCTGTCCTTCGGGATCCCTGCCAGGTCTACAATACCGAACAGGGACGAGTGGCTTGGCCAGTCCGAGTAGTACGGTGTCGGCTCTCCGAGATAGTCGAACCCCGTCCAGACAAATTCCCCTATGCAGTATGGCAGGTCTTCATGCTGGATGAAATCGTCTTCCGGGAGGTTGGACCATCCGCAGTGCTCTACGTCATACGAAGATGCCTGGTGGTCAGGGTATTTGTACATCGAGCGCCTCTCTACGGGGAATTTGTATATGCCCCTTGAGCTGATGGTCGAGGCCGTCTCGCTGCCGAGTATGAGCCTCTGCGGCAGTTTGCTGTAGTTTTCCTGGTACTTGTGCGGGCGGTAGTTGAATCCAGGCACATCCAGGACAGCGGCCATGTTGTTGTTCACGACTGCGTCAGGGGCGTCCATGCCGTTGGTAACCGGCCTTGTCGGGTCCTCCCTGTGGCAGATGTCCTGGAGCATGAGTGTGAGTTTCGGGCCTTTGTCCCCGTCCCACTGGTCAGGGACCTCGTTGCCGATGCACCACATCACTACAGAGGGGTTGTTGCGGAAATGGCGGACCAGGTTCACAAGGTCCTTCTCCGCCCATTCTCCGAAAAGAAGGTGATATCCGTTCTGGACTTTCGCGGCAGACCATTCGTCGAATGTCTCCGCCATGAGCATCATGCCCATCTCGTCACACGCTTTCACAAGCTCAGGCGCCGGCATGTTGTGCGATGTACGGATTGCGTTGCATCCCATGTCCTTGAGAATGCGGATCTGCCTGCGGATGCCTGATTCGTTGGCTATGCCTCCGAGCGGCCCCAGGTCGTGATGGTTGCATACGCCCTTGAACTGCACTTTCTTGCCGTTGAGGAAAAATCCTTCCCCATGTACGATCCTGGCTGTGCGTATACCGAAGACAGTAGTATACTCGTCTTTCAGTGTCTCTCCTTCATATACCTTTGATACTGAGGTGTAAAGATACGGGGAGGAGGTGTCCCACAAGTGAGGCTCCTTCACAGTGAAGCACTGGCGGAATCTTCCGCCGTCATACTCCGTCCCCTGCAGCCTGTCCTCTGCCACTGTCCGGCCCTGGGCGTCCTTGATCACGGTCTCGATCCTGTAGTCGGCAAATGTCCTGTCATCAGGGATTTCCAGTGATGTCTCCTGGCTTATCCTCGCATAGTCGCCTCCGATTTCCTCAGTGATTACCTGCGTGCCCCATACAGGAATATGGGCGTCCTGGCTTATTATAAGGTGCACATTCCTGTACAGCCCGGCACCGGGATACCATCTGGAACTTTCTGTCTTGTTTTCAAGCCTTACGGCCAATACGTTGGTGCCCTCTGCCAGATAAGGTGTGGCGTCGAACCAGAAGGAGTTGTATCCGTAAGGCCAGCGGAAGGCTTCCTTGCCGTTAATGAAGACCACGGCGTTGCTCATGGCCCCGTCAAACACGAGCGTGCATTTCCTCCCGTCTGAAAGAGAAGGGATTTCCAGGGGCAGCCTGTACCAGCCTGTCCCTACGAAAGGCAGCCCTCCTGTCCGTCCGGCATGTTCCATCGGGTCGCTCTGCCCGTCCTGGACAATTGCAGTGTGCTGCTTGTCATTATCCACACTGAAAGGTCCGTAAATGGCCCAGTCGTGCGGTACAGTGACGCTCTGCCACCCGGAGTCGTCAAAATCCGCTCCGGAAAAAGAGCTGTCATCTTCCCTGGTGAACTTCCATCCTTTTTCCAGCAGGGTCTCGGTACGCACTTGCGCATCCATGCATATTGGAAGAAGTCCTGTAAGCAGGGCGGGCAGAAAAAGGGATAATCTCATATGAATGTCATTTTACTGGTGTTATTCTGAAAGAGTAGCTGTATGTGGTGTCCGGCCTGATCTCGAACTCCGGGCGCGGGCCAGGGCCGCAGCTGGCATTGCCTATGCCTCTCTGGATGCAGTCCAGGTTCAGCACCACTTCGGCCTTTTCTATGGACGGGAGGTCATGCCCGTACTTGGTCTCCCAGAGGTCCTTGTCGGTGTAGTGAGTGGCGCTGAAGTCGAATGTGTCCCCTGCAGCGCTGATCATGAGCCCCCTGCCGTCACTGTCAGTGAACTTGAGCCAGCGGGTGTCGCATCTTTCGCCCATGCTCTGTGCCCGGGTGTACCACTCCCTCATGCCGGAGACTGTGCTGCTGTACCTTCCGACGAATGCCGCATCCTTCCTGTCCTGGTAATTCTCGAGTGGACCTCGTCCGTACCATTCGATGTTTTCCAGGGAAGGGGACAGGTATGCCTGGAGGGCAAGTCTTGCAGGGAGAGGGCCTTCGCCTGTGGAGAATGATGCCTCCACATCTATTGCCCCGCATGCCATGATGCGGTATGATACCGTATACGGCACTGTCGTCTTCCCCGATACCGCTTCCATCACAGTCTTTACTGTGACAGAGTTCCCGGTGCTGTCCGGGGCCCAGGCGAATTCTTTTACTGAGATGGTCTGTGGCTGCCATGTACGGGCGTCGTTGTTGATGGAGCGGTAGCCGTTGAAGGCCAGGCCTTCGTGCCCGTGTATCATGTCCTTGCCGTCATATCTCAGGCCTGTCATTATGCCTGTGGTTGTACTGAATGTGACTTCCGTACTGCCGCATCTTAATACCAGCGACCCGTCCCTTTCCCTGACGGCCCTGAACCCTTCTTCCTCTTCCGTGGCGGAAAGCCCTGGTCTGCCGCAGCATGCGCTTTCATCCGTCCAGCATCCTGATATATGCATCTGGGCGCTTGCCACCGGATGTCCGGCTTCTGCCCATACGCAGTCCTCCGCGAGCACGGCTTCCACATTGAGGAAATATTCTTTGCCGTCATCCTTTACATATTCAGAATAAGGCACTGTGACAGTAGCCCTTTCTCCAGGTGCGCACTGCGGAAGGGCGATTTCCCCGCATCCGGCCTCCACGCCGTCACCGATGACGCTGTAGCGGAGAGTGAAGCCGTCGAGATCAAGGAAATTGTATTTGTTCAGGATCTCCACCCTGTCATCTGCGGCCAGGCTGAATTCCATATACTGGTACACCTTCTTCACCTCCAGGAGCTTCGGTGTCACGCGGCGGTCAGGGGTCGTGAGGCCGTTGCAGCAGAAGTCGAAATCGTTGGGGCTGTCACCGAAACTGCCTCCGAAATAGTACCTGTCCTTTGCCTGTCCCGGCATGTTTATCCCCTGGTCCACCCAGTCCCAGATGCATCCGCCTATCATCCTTTCAGACTTGTTCTCGATATAGTCCCAGTACTGGTCCAGATTGCCTACCGCATTGCCCATGGCATGGGCGTATTCGCACAGGAAGAAAGGCTTGTTGCGCGGCTGCCTGTCAAACTCCTCCATATATTCCATCGAAGGGTACATCCTTGAGTCTATGTCCACGGCATCGTTCATCCCTTCATAGTGGACAGGCCTGCTGTCCATCTTCTTTACGGCCTCGTAGGATGCCACGAAGTTCTGTCCCCCTCCACATTCGTTGCCCAGCGACCAGAATATCACGGAAGGGTGGTTCTTGTCCCTCTGCACCATGCGGGTCACCCTGTCGATATACGCTTCTTTCCATGAAGGGTTGTCGCTCAGGGACATGTTGCCGTGGCATTCCAGGTCGGCCTCGTCCATGACATACAGCCCGTAATAGTCGTACAATGCGTACATCTTCGGGTCATTCGGGTAATGGCTTGTGCGTATTGTGTTAAGATTGAACCTCTTGTACATCAGCACATCGGTGATCATGGTCTCAAGCGGCACAGCTTTGCCGAACTCAGGGTGGATGTCATGCCTGTTCGCTCCTTTAAAGAATACCTGCTGCCCGTTGATGAAAACCCTGTTGTCACGGATCTCTATCTTCCTGAATCCGAATTTCTGGGATGTGGCCTCAAGTGTATTCCCCTCATTGTCAGTCAGCTCGAAATCCACAGTGTAGAGATAAGGTGTCTCTGCGCTCCACAGCTCCGGGGCCTCTACTGGGATTTTCCCGGTGACATGGACGCTTGTGCCTTTGCCGATATGTCCCGGTTCCAGCTCGGCCGATCCGGCCAGACTGCCGTCCGGGCCTGTAAGTGTGACTTTCAGCATGTTTCCCTCGCTTGATGGTCCGTAATTCGAGATTTCGGCCTCTATTTCCAGATCCGCGCTCCCCATGTCAGGAGAGAAACTTGATGTGAGATACATGTCCCTGAGCCTCACCTTAGGTGTCGCTATCAGGTATACATCCCTGTGTATTCCGCTGAGCCTGAACATGTCCTGGTCTTCAAGATAGCTCCCGTCGCACCAGCGGTACACCTCTACCGCGAGAGTGTTTGTCCCGCTTTTCACATATTTCGTGATGTTGAATTCGGCGTCGTTGTTGGCCCCTTGGGTGTATCCGACTTTCCTGCCGTTTACCCAGATGTACGCCGCACTGTATATGCCGTTGAAATGCAGGAATATCTCTTTCCCTTTCCAGTCCTGCGGCAGAGTGAATTCCCTTCTGTAGGACCCTACCGGATTCGGCTCCTTTTCTGCAGTATATCCTTTCTGAGGGATGATGAACGGCGGGACATTCATATAAGGGTATGTGATGTTTGTATATATAGGTGTGCCGTAGCCGAGCATCTCCCAGTTTGACGGTACAGGTATCTCGTCCCATCCGCTTACGTCATAGCCCGGCTTGTAGAAGTCCTCAGGCCTGTCGGAAGGCTTGCTGCACCAGTGGAATTTCCACATGCCGTTCAGAGACATTCTCCTTGACGAGTTGGGCTCCGTCCACGGGGTGCTGTAGAACGCGTCTCTCTTCATTTCATCCATGGTGGCGAACGGGGTGAATGTGCTGCGGCCTTCCTCCTTGTTTATGGCGAACACGGCTTCGTTCTCCCAGTCGTTGTCGCTCTTGTGCGAGAGCCTGAACGGCATGACTTTCAACCTGGACTCGGCCAGCGTCCATTTCATGTTCCCTGCGGGAGAGTCTGTCCCGGAATCAGGCTGGAGCTGCCATGCCGGCTCTCCTACAACGCCTGCGCTGGAGTATCCGAGGAAGCATCCTCCCGCGGCGCTGCGGAATGACCATGTGCCGTCCGTGTTGCGGGTCATCTCCCACTGCTGGTTGGCATTGCCCGGGTCTTTAGTCCACTGCAGGACAGGGCCGCTGGAGGTCCCGTGGTTGCCGTTGTCAAGAGCCATTTCTGTCAGAGGGCTTACTATCATTATGCATCCCTCTTTCGAGGACGGGATTATCTGCCATACCTGGGATTCCTTCCCTTCAGTGCGCCTGGATGTGAATATCCCCGAATTCGGCTCCAGACTGCCGTTGTTGTCCAGCACCAGTCCTCCCGAAGTCCGGATCTCGTAGAATTTTCCAGGGTCCGGAGACTGCACTCCATGTGCCTGGTTTTCAGATGATATCTGTGCATTTCCTATGAGGCAGTGAGCCATGGCGAATGCCGTAAGTGTCCATCTGATTGTCCGTTTCATTATTATATGGTTATTAATATGCTGCAAATCTACAAAGTAAATTCTCTCTGCCAAAATTTTTGATCCCGTGCGGTCCGGGTATGGCGGGCATTGTAAAGAAACTTTACAGTAAAGTGTAAAATTTCTTTACACTCCTGATCTGTGCCGAAATTGCAATTTATTGATTTGTAATATTTTAAATATATCGGCACAGTAATTACATATTATGGTACCGGGATTTGACCGGACTGTAAAAATAATTTACATATCCCGGCTGTTACTGAAAATTATCAACATCTAATATTTTGAAGTCATGATTAAAGTTACAGACCTCTGCAAAGTATTCCGCACGGAAGAAATCGAGACCACCGCTCTCAACAACGTATCTTTCGAGATCAATGACGGCGAGTTTGTCGCCATCATGGGCCCTTCAGGATGCGGGAAGTCCACCCTGTTGAACATCCTCGGCCTGCTCGACAACCCTACCAGCGGCAGTTACGAGCTCCTCGGCCACGAGGTGGCAAGACTCAAGGAGAAGGACCGCACGAAGTTCCGCAAGGGAAACATCGGATTCGTGTTCCAGAGCTTCAACCTAATCGACGAACTCAATGTCTATGAGAATGTCGAACTTCCTCTGCGCTACCTCAACATCAGCGCATCGGAGAGGAAACAGAAAGTCACAGAGATACTCAAACGCATGAACATCAGCCACAGGTCGCAGCACTTCCCTCAGCAGCTCTCCGGAGGACAGCAGCAGAGGGTGGCGATCGCGCGTGCCGTGGTGGCAGGACCCAAGCTGATCCTGGCGGACGAGCCGACCGGTAACCTTGACTCGAAGGATGGCAAGGAGGTGATGGACCTGCTCTCCGAGCTGAACAGGGAAGGCACTACCATCGTGATGGTGACCCACTCCCAGAGGGATGCCGCCGTGGCCCAGAGGACCATCGACCTGTTCGACGGGCGGATAGTCAAGGATGTAGCCAATGAGCTGTAGAAGAATCCATATAGGACCCTGAAGCATGGTAGCCAAACATAATATATTGAATATACGTTAGTTATACAAACTCAACCTGCTTCAGGGTCCTATAAATCGCATAATCGTTTTTTCACACAGCACACCATGTTAAGAAACCTGTGGTACGTAGTGCGTCACTTCAAAGGCCGCCACGCCCGCCACGGTCACATGGCAGAGCTGGAGGATGGCGAACGAGAATCCGGTGAAGAACCTCCGCTCGGAATGACAGGTAAATTTCAAAACAGCTTTTTAAAACGGAATCCTTAAAAACGACAGATAATGAAACGGCTTTTCAGCAGAAACAGGTGGCTTAGCTCCACACTGAACATCATCGGACTCACAGTGGCTTTCACTGCGTTCATGGTGATAATGATACAGGTACGGTATGACTGGAGGTACGACAGGAACTACCCTGGGCACGAGAAAGTCTTCCGGCTCGAATTCGTCAATGACCCGTCCAACCTCGGGGCATACGGTATAACGATATGCCGGCCTTTCATCGAGTCGCTCAAGGGGACGATTCCCCAGGTAGAGGAGCTCGGAGTGTACAGGTACTGGAAAAACTCCTCCTCGGAATGGTACAGGCAGGGTGATGAGCAGCAGGAGTACACCCTGGAATCCAGTGTCATGGACACCTGTATGCTGAAAGTGTTCCCGTTTGAATTCACGGAAGGGGACCCTGCGGAATTCGCCAGGCCCGGGAGTATCATCATCGCAGAGTCTGTGGCTGACCGTCTCTTCCCCGGAGAAAGCCCTGCGGGAGAGACGCTTATAGACAAATACTCCGGAGCAGAATACCGAATAGCCGCCGTTTACAAGGATTTCCCTGAAAACAGCAGCGTGGCCAATGGAGCGCTGATACAGGTAGGCAACGACGACAGGAACAACACGAGCGAATGGTCTTACAACTGCTACATGAAGCTGGCCGACCCTTCTGATGCCTCCGAGGTCGCCGCCCTGATCAAGGAAAAGCTGCTTGAATTCTTCGAGATAGACCCTGAGTCCGAATACGGGAAAATGTTCGAGAACGGCGTCCGCCTCACCAATCTCCATGATGCCTACTTCTCCAAAGACGTGAGCGGGGACTCCATGGGGAAAGGGAACCGGTCAACTACCGGGACACTATTTGCCGTCGGGCTTATAATCATCGCCATAGCCATTATCAATTTCATCAACATGGCAACTGCCTCGGTGCCTCTGATCATCAAGGACATAAACACACGCAAGGTGCTTGGCTCCAGCAGGTTGTCCCTGGTCTGGAGACAGGTGAGCGAGGCTGTGGTGATTGCGGCGGCGGCATTCGGACTCGGCATCCTGGCACTCCATCTGATTTCCGGTACCTCATTCACATATTATATCTCCGGGTCGATGCAGGTCGCGGACAACGTCACTGTCATCCTTATCGGGGCTGTCGTGGCCTTGGTCTCATCACTTGCTGCAGGTCTCTTCCCGGCAGTTTACAGCACATCCTTCCAGCCTGCACTGGTGCTGAAAGGGTCATTCTCCCTCTCGCCTAAAGGGCGGATGCTCAGAAGTGTCCTTGTGGGATTCCAGTTCATAGCCTCTTTCGTGCTGATAGCGATGGCATTGTACATCCAGGTGCAGACTTCTTTCATGAAGAACAAGGACATGGGGTTCAAACGGGATCTGATAGTCGAATTCAGCTGTGGCTCCAGGATCGGCAGCATGGCTGACAGCTTCGAGCAGAAACTCAGGCAGAATCCTCATGTCAAGGATGTCACCTTTGCAGGCAACTGGCTGGTCTCCAATACGAAAATGGGATGGGGCCGCGAATTTGACGGACACAGGGTACAGCTGGACGTGCTGCCTGTATCTCCGGATTTCATTGATTTTTTCGGTATGACAATAAAAGAGGGGCGCAATTTCTCCCCTTCCGATGACCTTGACCCGGACGGGACATTCATCATGAACGAGCAGACCATGCTCAAGTTCCCGTTCCTCAAACTCGGGGCCAGGCTGCAGGGGCATGTGGGTGAACCGGCGGAGATTGTCGGGATAGTGAAAGACTTCAATTTCAAGCCGTTGCATTACGGGATCGACCCGATTGCCCTGTATGTGTTCGGCTCCGACCCATGGTGGCCTCTGTCAGTAGTTTATGCAAAGATAGACGGGGAGGACATTGCCGGGACATTCCAGTGGATCCGGGACTGTATCGAAGAGTTCAACCCTGAAATCAACGGGAACGACGTCTATCTGAGGTTCATGGACGAGAGCATCGGACGGCTTTACGAGAAGGAGGAGAAACTGAACAGCCTGATAGCCATCACAGCCATCCTGTCACTGGTCATCTCCCTGGTCGGCATTCTGGGCATAGTGAGCTTCGAGACTCAGTTCCGCCGCAAGGAGATAGCACTGAGGAAAGTCCACGGGGCCACTATCGGCATGATACTCAAGATGCTTAACAGGCACTACATCATCATGACCCTGATATGTTTCGCAGTCTCGGTCCCTGTCGCATATTCCATCATGAAGGCCTGGGTGAAAGGCTTCGCATATCAGGCTCCGGTACCGGTCTGGATTTTCCTTTCGGCGCTTGCCGCCGTGCTGGCAGTCACTGTCCTGACCGTCACACTCCAGGCCAGGAAAGCGGCCAACGCCAACCCTGTGGACTCATTGCACGACGAATGAGACGGTATGAAAGGAATTTATTATGCAATAAGACATCTAGCCCGGAGGAAGCGGGACAGCCTGGTGAAAGTGTTCGCGCTCACATCCGGCATAGTGGCAGGTATGGTCCTTGTCGCCAAGATAGCATTTGACCTGAGCTATGACCGCTGGATTCCTGGAGTGGAAAACCTGTACCGGATACAGAGCCTGTACACCACGCATGTGGGTACCGCGGAAGAAAATACGCTGGACTACAGCCATACCCTGCAGCCTGTGGCGCCTACGGCAGCCGCAGAGATTCCGGGAGTAGAGGCAGGGACCAGCATATATGAGGCAGGGGAGAGGGCCGTATTCAAATGCTCCGGAGCCACGTCCGGGGACATATTCATCTCGACCCTGTGGGAGAGTGTATTCCTGATACTGGTCTCTGTCTCCCTGAGCTTCATTCTCCTGTATGCCGGGAAAGACATCATAGAGAGCCTCACTGGGGTGCCTCTGAGAAATCTGTTCTCATACGGGCAACTGACAGGATACGCTCTGGCTTCGCTGCTGGTCACTGCCATAGCCGGGCTCATTCCCGCGAAGATATTCTCCTCTGTCCCGGCCATGGACATATTCAGGAGAGGCGCCCGTGACAGGAATATGTGGAAACATGTCCTGCTCTTCATCCAGGTGGCATGCTCGGCAGCCATTACCGGATTCCTGGTCATAGCGGTATCCCAGTACAGGTTCATGACAGGCAAGGACATGGGATACGATGCCGGTCAGCTGGCGTATTGTTCCTTTGACCGGGTGGAACAGTCCGGCAGGCAGATGATCAAGGACAGGCTCATGCAGGTGCCGGGCATCGAAGGGGTGACTTTCTCGGAAAACATACCCACAAGGAAATTTTACGGGATGCAGCTTGTCGACCCGGGCTCCGGAGAGACGGTGGCGACATGCAGATATACTTTCGTGGACACGGACTTCATCAGGACTCTCGGGATCGCGCTTACTGAGGGCAGCGATATCCCGGGAGAAATGTCTGACCCGTCACCGGCTCTTGTAAACCGCCGTCTGACTGATGCGCTCGGCTGGGACTGAAGCCCCACAGGCAGGGTCCTTCCGCAGAACGGGATAGTCGTCTCCGGTGTGATCGGGGATTTCACTATGCAGTCCATTTTCCTGGAACAGGACCCTGTATGCCTGTTGCCGCTGCCTGAAGGCTTCCGGCGGCTGTACCTGACCATAAGGTTCTCCGAGATAACACCGGAAGCTCTTTCCGGGGCCGAGTCCCTCCTGAAGAGGCTCTCTCCGGAGAATGACATCATCCTCCGCACTTACCGTGATGACATCCATGAATCATACAGGGACACGGAACATTTCCGCAATTCAGTCCTGGCGGCTGCCGCATTCATGCTGCTGATTGTCCTTGCCGGACTTGTCGGCTTCGTTTCTGACGAGATGAGGCGCAGACGCAAGGAAAATGCGCTCCGCAGAGTTAACGGCGCTTCCGCAGCCGACATCCAGACTATGATGCTCAGGAATATAGGCAAGATATGTATCCCGGCTGTACTGGCAGGGCTCATGCTGGCCGCCGTCGCCGCCTTCAGGTGGCTTCAGCACTTCCCGGAAAAGATACGGCCCCATTTCCTGCTGTTCCTCGCCACAGGGCTTGTACTGGCAGCCGTCATTCTCGCCTGCGTATCCTTGTGTACATTCAAGGCTGCCGCCGCCAATCCTGCAAGACACCTGAGATCAGAGTGACAGGGCCTGCCGCCCCGGTATCAGTGCATCTGCATCGGGCCGCCTGCGCCCGGCTTCATGTCATGCCAGTTTGAAGACGTCCGAGACATGCACGAATCCCCTTCTGATGAAGAACTCATGGGCCTCTGCATTATTCTTCCCGGATTCAAGATATACATCTTCAATTCCGCGGCCACGGAGCCAGGAGAGGGCCTTTTCAAGAAGCGCCCCTCCGGTACCGCGCCCTCTGGAGGCTGCATCCACCAGGATGTCGCAGATTATCCCGAACGGAGCGGCGCCGTCTTCCGTGATTTCTGTGACGCAGAAGCCCGAGACCCTGCCGTCATCCTCAGATACGAATATCTCCGCATCCGGAGAAGAGAATTTTCCTGAAATATATTTCATCCAGTATTCCTTTCCGGAGGCGGAAGGTCCGGTGACCAACTCCCCTCCGTCATTCCTTGCTACGCCCACTCCCATCTGGAGTTCCCCGTGGGAGATGTATTCAGTGTGGCCTGAGATATGAGTCCAGAACATGTCTTTCAATACCTCAAGATCCTGTAATTCAGCTTTCCGTATCATTTTTCAAACAGTCTTTTTCCTTTTTCGACAAGTCTCCTGAAGGCATTTACCAGGACCAGCAGTATGCCGAAGAATGCCATGGCTGCGACAAACCATACCATTATCGCGGCTGTCTTGCTGGAAGTCAGCCCTATATATTCGATGAACGGAAGACTGACATCCTGGAACAGAATTTCAAACGTGGATACTACCGAAATGATCGCCAGAATGAAATTGAGCACATAGTCTGACTTTACCGCCTTGTAGTCGCTTATGTTATGCAGGCTGCTGTCTACCATTTCCATCAGCTTTATGAGTCTTTTCTGGTCATTTTCAATGTCAAGCCTTTTGGTAGTCCTGTCAAACATGACCTTGTGGGACATGAATTTTGAATATTTGACCACATTAAGCTGAAGGACCATCCTGGAGAGTCTGATGCTCAGTTCGGCGTTATATGCTATTAGCTCGGAAGAGGACATGTGCCCGGTATTGAGAGTAGAGTCTACAAGCTGGTCGCTGGCATAGCCGATGACATATTTCTTTGCCAGCACCATTTCAAGTATGAACAGATACTCGGGCCATGAGACATGGTAGTCTTTCCTCTCCTCGAGATGCTCGGCCCAGTCTACTGGAGACCCTGCCCCGCGCCGTCCGTATGTGCCTATGACTACGCAGACATTTGAATTTACTAGGACGAGGTCGTCGGTGTCAATCGCTATGTTGCATCCGCATACTTCACCGTATGCTTCCTTGTCGCGGTATGGCCATTCTTCCGGATAAAGGGACATGAGCCCTATGAGCTCTTCCTTGTGGAAATCCTTGATGTGCTGGACGATCTGCTCTTCGTCAAGCGGCTGTGGCCTGTCCAGGGAAAACAGGTCGCAGCCGCTGCTGTCCGGATGGCTCACGTTTTCCCATATGTCCACCATTGCATAGTGCAGGTCCATGTACGAATTGTTTCCGCTATGCTCTGCCTTGCTGTCAAAAAGCCTCTCTTCCCTGGATATTCCTTTCGAGTATGATGAGCACCGGTCCTTGATGAATCTCTTGTATCTGACACTCAGTTCGTCGAATACTCTGCTGCATCCCACCAGGTAGAGTTCCCCGACTTCATCCGGACTGCGGACATTGCCGTCCGCGTCTATACTGAGTCCCGAAATCTTGAAGTCCTTGATCTCCAGGTTGATGTTGGTTTCCTCCTCGCCTTCGTTGCGGCTCCAGTGCTCTGCACTCAGGTGTGCGGAAAGCATGGCGATGATGTGGTCTGTGGATGCAGGCACTGACAGGGAGCAGATGTCCCCGTCGAATACGAAACGGTATGTAAGGGACACCATGTATCCGAAAAGCACCAGCATTTCTACGGACACGTGGCCTTTCATTTCTTCGTGATACGGCCTGTCAAGCACCAGGGAGAAGTCAAACCCGTGAAGACGGTATCTCCTGATGTTGTCCCTGTCCTTGTCGTTCATCACGAATATCAGGTGGTCTATACTCTTTTTGACCACTTTTTCCACAATCCCGGAGGATATTGCTTTATTTTCGTCAAATTCCTTGAGCCTCCCCAGTGAGAACATCTGGATCAGTACTATGGAAAACCCGGGGTAGCGCAGCCCCAGGCCGGCTTTCAGGCAGGTGTTCATATCATTGAAGCTTGTTGACAGTTATGCATTTACTCTGTAAAGATAATAATTTTCCTGCATCATTCACTCTTGAGCGCATCCACCGGGTCCGTATCCATCAGCCTGACCGCCTGCCAGGATATCGACACCACGGCCACCGCAAGCATGACAAACGCCGCCGTCAGGTAGATCCATACCGAGTTGCCGATCCTGTAAGAGTAGCTTTCGAGCCAGTGACCGGCCACGATTGCGCTGCACGGCACCCCGATCGCCACGGCTATGCCTACAGCATAAAGGAATCCCCGCGCCGTGTCCACAAATACCTTCGAACGGCTGCATCCCATCACCTTGCGGATGGCGGTCTGCCGTGCGTGCTGTTTGGCGTAGTATGTACTCATGGCTATCATCGCCATCACCGACAGCAGGAGAATCAGCCCGGTGAACACTGTTATAAGCTGCATGTTCTGGTCTTCCATGTAGTAGAGGTTGCGGTTTATCTCGTTGTAGGTCTGCACATGTATCTCGTCTTCGGAAAACCCTTTCGATGCATAGAAATCCTTTATCTGCCTGAGGGCGTCCTTCTCGTCCCCGTTCACCTTCACGGCCAGTTGCCGGATCACCCTGAAATCTTCCTCGGACTTCATGTCCATTATCCAGCAGCAGAGCAGGAACTCTCCGGCAGGGGCGCCGGCCCTGCCCTTGGTGAAATCCTGTATTATGCCGCATACTGGGATGCTCATCCCGTTGTCCAGTTCCAGGGAGGTGCAGTCATAGTCCAGCCCGAGCGAACGCATCGCGCTTTCCGTCATCCACATTGCCTGGGAAACAGGCTCCGCATTCTGCCTTATGACTTTCAGCCCTATGACCTCGAAGGCCTCCTGGGAACCGAAATACATGTCGAAATGGAGTTCCTCTCCGTTCCGTTTCCAGGCCATGCCTGCATGGGACGCTCCCATTGGCTCGAACTGCAGCCATCCTACCTTCTCCACACAGGACAGCTGTCTCAGTTCGTCTATATGGTAATCAGTCGATTTCCCGGCTCCGGCCACCTGTATGACACCGTCCTTCTCATATCCCATAGGCTTGTTTACCATGTGTCTTATCTGCAGGAACATCACCGCCGCCAAGGCCAGGGTGGCCACTGCCACACTGTTCTGTATCACTACGAATATCTTTCCGAGGGTCATCCTGCTCGTCCTGGTAAATTCCCCTTTCACCACTGAAATAGGTCTGAACCGGGATACGATCGCAGCGGGCACGATCCCGGAACAGATGCTCAGGAGCGCCACCAGCACTATGCAGAATGCCGCTTCGGCCGTATTGAATTCCGACAGCGGACTGACTTCCTTCCCGATCAGCTCACTCATGACAGGGGAGAATATCTCCGCGAAAACGAGTGCCAGGGCGAATGAAATCACTGTAAGGATCAGCGCTTCGGACAGATACCTCGCCACTATCCCGCTTTTCTGCGACCCGAGCAGCCTGCGCGTGGCCATCTCCTTGGCCCTGAAACCGGTCTGGGCCACTGTCAGGGAGATGTAGTTGAGCAGGGCGAATACCAGGAGCAGCACTCCGGCCGCGATGAAAAGTCTGATATAGTCCTTGGAGACCACACCTACGAACGGGGCGGATTCGTCGATTATCCCGAAATGGATATCTTTGAAAGGGGAGAGGGTGTACTCATGGAACATGTCATACTGATAGAGCATGTCGTTCTCCTTGACTGTTTCTTCCAGCCTGGCGTTGAGACTCTGGATGTCGGTGCCTGGCGCCATTTTATAGAAAGTGACAGCCATGCCGTTCCCGTTGATCACTCCTTCCGGGAACATCTTCCCGAAAAGGTCGATTCTGTACATGATGTCCTGGGCCGGGAATACAGTGCTCTTGAAATCCTTGTAAACAGCAGTCACAGTCACCGGCTCCTGCTGCCCGTTCAGCTCCAGGATGAAGCTCTGGCCGTAAGGGTCCTTCCCTTCGAAATACCTGGAAGCGAAGCTCTCCGACACTGCGACCGAGTTCATTGACGGCAGTGCCTCTTCCGGCGTTCCGGCGGACAGGGGGAATGTGAACATCTCGAAGAAATTCTCGTCCACAAGCAGCGCGTTCTGCCTGAACTCCTCGTCATCCACCTCCACATACGAGGATATCCCTCCGAAAATAGAGGTACTGGCCATTCTGCAGATATCCTCGACTTCCGGGAATTTCCCTTCCACCTGTTCTTTGATGGTGGCGCTCCCTATAAACAGCCTTTCGGAATGGGCCACATATATGTCATCCGTGCCTTTCAGCTGCCTGTCGTATGACAGTTCGCCGATGATGAACGATGCTATGAATATGACGAATGCGATCGCTATCGCCATCCCGAGCACTTCAATGGCAGTGTAGAGTTTGTTCCTCCAGAGGAATCTGAAATAACTTTTCATTTCTATCTTGTCGTTTATCGTTTTATACTCAAGTTTTTATAGTCGTCCGGTGCGGCCCTGACGGCCTGGCGACCGTTGTCTGTCCACCCCCAGTCACCTGCCGGTGACAGCCCCGGTGGGGCATGCGGATCATCCGCTGCAGGCGGGTATGTGACCGACGGTCTCCGTTTTCCCCTGTTTCTTTTTTTTGCGTTGAGCAGGGGGTTGCCGGATGGCCGACTTTTCCCTTTTTATTGGAGGCCAGATGGCAACTCCCTGCGTCACTCACTCTGTCTTGAGGACATCCGCCGGATTGGCCCGTGCCGCGCGGCTCAACTGCCAGAACACGGAAGCGGCGGTGATGAGCAGCGAAATGGCCACAGTCACGATGAATATCCATACACTCAGGTCGATCCTGTATGCGAACTCCTGGAGATATCTCCGGCACAGAATCACAGCCACAGGGATGGCCACGATGTCAGCTATGACGGTCATTATCATATATATGCGCATGGTCCTGCGCATCTCGCTCCCGACCGTGCCTCCGTATATCTTGTGCAGGGCGATGCTTCTCATATTGTTGTCCGCATGGAAAATGCTGATGGCCACCAGTCCCGAGAGCGACAGGATGACCGAGATCACCGTGAATATCTCAATGAGCCTCATGCTCCTCCTGTTCCCGTCGAGGGAACTTTCCAGAATCTCTTCCATATAGCCGTTTGTCCACGGTTTTATTTCTATACCGAAGACTTCGGAGCAGAATCCGTTGTAGGCATCAGTGATCATTTCCCTGGCCTGGTCATGGTCTCCCGTGGTCTTTATGGCATAGTTGTGATACCAGAAATCCTCAGACCGGCGGATGAATATGAGTCCGTTCTCGTATTTTTCAGACGAGCCGGCACCCTGTATGATGAAATTCCCTACTATACCGCAGGCGGTATTGTCTGCCTTGAGTCCATATTGTCCCGTGATTTTGCTTATGTCCGTACTTCCGGCATCCACACCTGCCGCCCTTGCAGAACTCTCGCACAGCCATACCGCTCCAGGGATATTCTGCCCGAATTGTTCGATGACATTGAACCGGAGGATGTTGAATGTCGTGGTGTCGCATTGTATCGGATTGAAAGGGACTTCGTTCCCGTCTTTGTCATAAGCCGTAAACGTAGTCCCTATATCTCCAGGAAGATAGTTGCAGATACCGACGGCCTCGCAGCACGGAAGCGAGCGGAGTCTTTCCGCGAATCTGAGCCCGTCATCTTCCGTGAAATCGGTATCCAGGTAATAGACATCCTCGAAGTTGCACCCTGACGGCCTTTCTGTCATGTGTCGCATCTGCATCTCCATCGTGATGGTTACCGCTATGAGTACGACCGAAAGTATGTTCTGTATGGTTATGAATACCCTTGAGAATACCATCTTGCTCTTCAATCTCAGCGCTCCTCTGACTACATCTATGGGGGCGAACCTTGAGGCGATTATGGCGGGGATGAGCCCGGAAAGGGCGGATACTGCGGCGATAAGGCAGATGCACGAGAGGAATGTCGCCGGAGTGAATATGTCACTTGTATCCATACCCATGGTGGATGATTCCAGTGAAGGGTCGTAAACAAGCCAGTTTACAGCAGGCACCATGAGTGCGGCCAGGACCATGGCCAGGGTGAAACATATTACTGTGAATATGGCGGATTCCCCGATATATTTCAGGATGATTTCCTTCTTCCCTGACCCCAGGAGGCGTCTGGTGGCCATTTCTCCGGCACGTTTGCCGGCAAGGGCGGTGTTGAGGTTGATGTAGTTGAACAATGCTGACACCAGAAGGGCCAGCCCTGCAAGCGCGAGGTTCTTGAGAGCCTTGGCGTTCCCGGAATTGAGGTAAAAATTCCCGGGGTGGAAATAAAGGTCGTCCAGGCAGGTAAGGCTTATCCGGTAGTCGGCTTCCTTGTTTCTTGCGTGCCAGTATCCTGTGTGGATTTTTTCTTGTACAATGCCAGGGTCGCAGTCAGGTGCGATCCGTATCAAAGTAATGTTAGGCCCGAATGTGGTCAAAGGGTCGCTCTGATACTGCCCTGTGAAGATTTCCGATTCGATATTCGTGATGACATCTGCGTACTTGAGAAGCCCGTCACCGAAGTCCTTGACGACTCCTGTTATGGTATATGGGGCATCATTTATCATCAACGTCTTGCCGATGACATCATCATCCGATATCTTCCTGGCGAAGGACTCGGAGATGATCACGTCGGTCAGGCTGCTGAGTGATTCGGGGCTTCCTTCCGTGAATTTTACGTCGAACATGCGGAAGAATTCCTTGTCGGCGCTCATCAGGAACGTGTTATACGCCATGTCTCCGTACATTGCAATCTCGCCGTCCCATGATGCGGAGAATCTGGTGACCGCTTCCGCTTCCGGAATCGAATTCCTTATGAGGTCCGCCATCCCGTAGCACATCACTGTCTCGTTGTCAAGGCATACGGCATAAATGTTCTCTCCGCCGGGGACTGACCTTGCAATTTTCATCTGCGCTGCGGCATAGCCGAATATGATGATACTCAGCGCCAACGCCACTGTCAGCCCTATCAGGTTGATAGTGCTGTAGAGCCTGTTCCTCCAGAGGAATCTGAAATAACTTATCATCTCTGTAACTTATGTTTTTATAAATCAATATCAATGTTCTACTGTCGGTGACAGCCCCGGTGCGGCCCTGGCGGTCTGGCGACCGCCGTCTGAAGATGCCGGTTGTCCTATTTGAGTATCAGTACATCATTGTCCCTGAATGTCTCGTAGTTGGAGATGATGACCTTCTCGCCTGGCTGCAGGCCTTCCTCCACTTCGTAGTACTGCGGGTTCTGCCTTCCTATCTTTATTTCCCGTTTCATGGCCTTTGTCCCGTCAGGGGAGAGGACATAGATCCATTTCCCGCCCGTGTACTGGTAGAATGTGCCTCTCGGTATGAGCACCGCCTCCTCAGGAAGTCCCAGCTGGAGGTTCATGTAGTAGGTCTGCCCGGTGCGGATGTTGTCCGGCTGCTGTCCGGAGAACTTGAAGTCGGCCTTGAATTTCCCTTCCCTGACTTCAGGGTATACTTTCCTGATGACGGCATGGAAGGTCTCGTCCTGTCTTTCGAATGCGGCTTCAAGTCCGGATGTCACCCTGTCGATATAG
>JADIMB010000091.1 GCA_017694995.1 Candidatus Cryptobacteroides faecavium
CATCAGAACAATGGATATCAAAGCAGCTGACGTAATGAAATTGCGTCAAATGACCGGAGCCGGCATGATGGACTGCAAAAAGGCCCTCATCGAGGCTGAAGGCGACTATGCAAGAGCCCAGGAGATCATCCGCGAGAAAGGAAAGCTCGTTGCAGCCAAGAGGGCTGACCGCGAGACTACCGAGGGCGCTGTCGTTGCCCGTGTAAACGGTGACAAGGCTATCATCGTATGCCTCGGGTGCGAGACAGACTTCGTTTCCAAGAACGCCGAGTTCCAGAAGCTTGCAAATGACATCGCCGATGTCGCCATCAATGCGCTGCCGGCTGATGCCGAGGCTCTGAAAGCCTGCACTCTCGCTGACGGAAGGACAGTGGAGGCTGCAATCACTGAGCAGACAGGCAAGACAGGCGAGAAGCATGTGCTCGTAGGATATGAAAAGGTGGAGGCGCCTTTCATCGTTTCCTATATCCATGCCATCAACGGCAAGCTCGGCGCACTCGTAGGCTTCAACAAGGAAGTGGCTGCAGACCTTGCAAAAGGCGTTGCAATGCAGGTAGCTTCCATGAACCCTGTAGCCATCAACAAGGAAAGCGTCCCTCAGAACGTCATCGACAACGAGCTCACAGTAGCTGTCGAGAAGACAAAGGAGGAGCTTGTGAAGAAAGCCGTGAACTCCGCTCTCGAAAAGGCCGGCATCAACCCTGCCCATGTAGACAGCGAGGACCATATCGCTTCCAACACAGCCAAGGGATGGCTCACTCCTGAGCAGGCTGACAAGGCACGCGAGATCATCAAGACCGTGTCTGCAGAGAAGGCGGCAAACCTTCCTGAGGCAATGGTCAAGAATATCGCCAACGGCCGTCTGAACAAGTTCTTCAAGGAGAACACCCTTGAGGAGCAGGAGTACCAGATGGGCGACGGCAAGACTTCAGTGAAGGATGCAATCGCTGCGGTAGACAAGGAGGCCAAGGTGCTAGTATTCAAGAGATTCTCTCTTAACGACTAGTTTTAACTCCTATAATATAATTGAAGAGCGGCCAGGTTTCTGGTCGCTCTTTATTGTTATATTTGTTGATAAACTTTGCCGCAATAAGGAAAATTATAACTTTCCGGCGAAGTTTAATAGGAATACGTGATAAACAAGGAAGAGGAATTGAAGCTGAGGACAAGAAGACAGACGTTCTATCGTCCATAATCACGGATGTTATTACAGCAGAAGATCTCATTTCCCCGAAATAGAAGGGAGGGCCGAAAATTGGCTTTCGGCCCTCCCCTCGTTTAATTGACATTGAAAAGTCTGTCTATAAGGCTGGTATAAATGTAATCTTGTACGATATGTTTTCATTGACCGGACTGCCTGTCCCCCACGGGAAAGCGTATGTGGCATAGTTTTCGGCGGTGATGTCTGTCCTTGCCGACCCTAAGGTCAGGAAGCCCCCGGATATGATGTTCGGGGATTCTTCTGTCCCGAAGGTGTTCTCCGTCGTCACATTTTTGTTCGAGCCTACGACACCGGCTATAAGGAATGCGGTGGAGCCTTCAGGGGCGGTGATACCGCAGTTGACGGTACAGCCGTTCAGTGTGGTGCCTCCCTGGTTGAATGATGCACCGACAATGCCTCCTAAGGCGGCATCTGACCCTCCCTGCTTACCTGCCAGTTTCACGTCGCTTGCTATTTCACCGTAGCTTTCGCATCCGTTGATGGTGTGCGGCCCGGCCATGACACCGGCTATACCTCCTATTGTGCAGGTGCTGTATCCGTTCTTGAGATAGATCCTGCCGCTGTTTGTATTGTCCTTATGGGTGGCGGCGCCTCCGGAGATACCTCCGATACGTGTTTTCCCGTACCCGTCGGCAGTGATGGTCCCTGTATTTTCACACATTTCAATAATGGATTCTGCTGCAGCCCCTTCCTTGTTCGGCCAGCCGGCAATGCCTCCGAGGGAATTGTTGGACCCCCGGGCGTCGCAGACGTAATTTATATTTCCGTTGTTGATGCTGTTCCTTATCGGTGAGGTCCCCTGGTCGGAATGGTAATCCCCTCCGGAGATCCCTCCCACCTGGGCGATGAACTGGATGTTTACGGAACTCCGTGCAACACCCTCTTCCGGAAGTGACGTTGTCCAGGTCACGTTGATCTCTCCGGTGTTTTCACAGCCTGTGACCGCTCCCCAGCTTGAGGCTACAATGCCTCCTGCACTCTGCCTGAAATTCTTTGAATTATCGTTGGTGACGGCATGTACTGCAGCCGGATTGTCGATGTCGGCAAGTATAGAGGTTACAGTTCCGGAGTTGCGGCAGTTCTCTACAGCACAGTTGTACATGTGGCCGAAGACCCCTGCTACGTTGGTTGCATATTTGCTGGCGCTTCCGGAGGCCTGGCATCCGAGGGAGTATCCGGCCCTTAATGTAACTGCCCCTGTGTTGGTGTTGTTCCTTACGGTTCCGTTACCCCAGCCCTCATAGCATGCTATCCCGGCTACTCCAGTTCCCTTTACACCGCCGTCGGCTTTCCCTTCCGCACTTTCGGCATAGTATGAGATTGCCCCGTTGTTGGTGCAGTCCGCTACCTCCCCTCCGGCGTAGGTGACAATCCCTCCGGCCATGAGCAGTGTCGTGTTTCCTGCAGATGCGACTGTCACATCCCCGCTGTTGGTGCATCCGATGGCTTTGGAGTTATTGTTCACTGCACCTACTACTCCTGATGCATAGAACGATTTGGTGAGCACACCGTTGAATGTGAAACTGATGTTCCCTTCGTTTGTGCAGTTCTCTATCCGGGCGTTCTCCCCGTCGGTCTGTCCGGCCACTCCGCTATAGTATGCCCCGTCTGCGGAGTGTACATCTCCTGAATATGTCATGTTGCCATAGTTGGCGCATCCTGACATATAGCCTTTATTGACACCGCAGATTGCCCCTTTTTTACCGGCGGTGATTGCATTGACCGCGATGTCGGCACGGTTTTCTATGTTCTGGACAGTACCCTCATTGACCTGCGCTATGAACCCGAAATTAACGGCGTTGTCAGGAACTGTGAGGCTGCATGAGCCGTCAATGACCAGATTCATGAGCGAACCGCTTGCGGTGATGCGGTTGAACAGGCTCCTGGAAGTCGTCCAGTCCGATATAGAGTGCCCCTGGCAGTCCAGCGCATAGCTGAAATCTTCTATTTCCGGAAGGGTTATGTCTTTGAGGCTTATGTCCCGTCCGAGCTTGTATTCATTTGTCGCATTACCTGATGCCACAAGCTGCAGGTACTCTGCAAATTCTTCTCCTGTTTTGATTATCAGTCCGTTCTCTCCCTGGATGACTTTCACTGATGCGGAAGCGTCCCCGCTTTTTGACATTACGGTTATCGTTGCAGAACGTTCCTCCCCCTCATTGGATACTGCTTCCACGATAATGTAGGATGAGGCTTCAAATGCTTCTGCAGAGGACGGGGTAAGGGTAAGCCATGAGGCATCGGAGGTGGCTTCCCAGTCCCGGTTGCTTTTTACTCCGATTGTCGTGCGCTCTCCGGCGCTGTCGATGACCAGTTCGGATGTGTTGATTACAATCGAGGCGGGCTCGGTGTTCTTTGTGCAGGAAAGGGTATTGATGCAGCAAAGAACGGCAGCTGCTGAATATAATATTATACGTTTCATTTTGTTGTCCTTAAATTAATTGACACCGTCTACATATCCAGGGTTCTGGGTAAGGTTCGGATTAAGTATGCGCTGGGAGGCCGGTATAGGCCAGAGGTAATCTCTTTCGTCATCCCAGAGGGTCCCGTAGTTGGCGGCCGAGTAGGCCGTTATATAACCTTTGTCGCCTTCGGAAAGTACAATGTCGGTATAGGTGTTCCCGACCTTTATCTGCATCTTGCCTCCGGACTCCACAATCTCGAGGTCTGCCGTCCCGTCACCCGATGTGTCGATTTCCCCAGGGCCGGAGATATATACGCCATACCATGGGACATTGCACGGAAGGCATTGTTTGCATTCAGCCCAGCGGAACATGTCCCATGACCGGTCCGGCTGTTCAAGGGCAAGCTCCACTGTCCGCTCCCTCCTTATTTCCAGTATTACGCCCTTGTTTCGCCCCTTATCGACATTAGGGTAGCATTCCATCACGTATTTGCATGGACTGGTATTCGCCTCTTCCATTTCCAGGTCCGGCATTCCGGCCCTTTTACGTATCAGGTTTACTGAGATGTCGAGGTCTTCCTGTGTAAGGGTCTGGAGCTCTGCTTTTGCTTCGGCATAGTTGAGATAGACTTCCGCCGCCCTGAGGAGGCACCAGTCTATATCGTCTGAAGAAGACATGCACTTGGATGCTTCAGGGACAAATTTGATAGGCTGGTATCCCGTATGTGATGTAAAGAGGCATGGAGAGACTGAAGATGCCCCTTTCTGTATGTATCCAGGGCACATCACTGTCTGTGCCATACGTGGGTCCCGGTTTTGTGTCTCCTCCATATAGGACTTGGTCTCCCAGCCGTCCTGGTTTGTAAATTTCTGCCCGTTGGCCATCAGGTAATGGTTGAGGAAACGGCGGGTGAGGGAGACACGGCTGAATTCTGCATTGTATCCCATGCTGTGGAAAACGTTGTTCGCCGCGTCATAATGACGGCAGAGTACGACTTCCTGGGTTATCGCATTGTCGGATACGAACAGGTCCCGGTATGGTGTCGTGCCTGTGCTGTACAGGGAAAACGGTGCTGAGCTGATGAATTCGCCGGCATATTCCGCAGTCTTTTCCAGATATTTTTCCCAGTCGTCGATATTGTGGTATTTGCGGAATGTGCCTTCGTACAATGCGGCCCGGCTTGCGTATCCCATTGCAGCCCATCTGGTCACGCGGGTGTTCATCTCCTCCCATTGTCCCGGAAGATACTGTATCGCGAATTCGAAGTCCTCAAGTACCCGCTGCATGACATATTCCCTGCTGTCCCTCGCCTTATAGATGTCGGGGTCGGTGGATCCCAGGACCTTGTCATAATAAGGGACATCCCCGTATGTCCTCACCATCTTGAAGTAGAAATATGCACGGAAAAACCGTCCTAAGGCCTCATACTTTGTGGCTACGGCAGCGTCCTCGCACTGGTCGAGATGCTCAAGCATGTAGTTAATGTCCCTGAGGGCGGAGAAAGACCAGCTCTGGGTCTGCGGGGTACGGTTCCCTGAGACATAGGCGGAAATCCCGTTCGTCATCATGAGGTCTGTGGTAGAGCCCCAGTCGGCCGACAGCAGTATGTCCCTGTAGAACTGGTTGCTCCAGAGCATCAGATCCGATTCCGTCTTGAAATACCTGTCAGGAATGACCTCGTCCTCCGGGACCATGGTAAGGTCGCAGGACGCAATTCCCAGGACAGAGAAAGACAATATGGCCAGTTTATATATCTTTTTCATTTTGACTTTTTTTAGAAATTAATGTTCAGACCGAAAATAATGGTGCGTGGCATGGTGTATCCTGTACCTGAACCTGAATAATATGTGCCTGTCGCGACAGCGAGTTCAGGGTCGACGGTCTTGCAGTATTTTTTGAGAGGGGACCAGTATGCGATGTTCTCCGCTGAGAAATAGACACGCAGGGATGATACGAACGCATTCTTGAACGGAACAGTATATCCCAGGGTGATATTCTTCAGGCGGAGATAGTTCACTTTCTGGAGATACCTGTCGTTGACCTGGGCCAGAGGCCCTCCGTTGTACGATTGTATCGGCCTCAGGCGAGGGAAATAGCCGTCCGGGTTCTCTTCTGTCCAGATATTGTCTTTGTAGTCTTTGGATATGAATGATGTCATCGTATATCCGTAGAGGTTCCAGAACCTTGATGCACCGTAGACATCGTCATTGTTGGCGGTAGGATACCAGTCCCTCTTGCCTACGCCCTGGAGGAATACGGACAGGTCGAAATTGTTCCAGTTGAAGTCGAAGCGGAACGAATAGTTGTACCGCGGAAGGGAGTTGCCTATGATCATCATGTCTCCCGGATCGTCCACTGTCCCGGAGCCGGTATTGATGTACCCGTCACCGTTCCTGTCCTCGAACATGACATCTCCCGCCATCAGGAAACCGGTCCCGCCGGGGGCCATGTTGTATACACGCTGGTATACATTTGCGGAATTGTGTACCGCCATCTGATAGGCAGCGGCCTCCTCGTCTGTCTTGAAGAGCCTCGGGACGTGGTATCCCCAGATCTCGCCGAGGACTTTGCCTTCATAGTTGCTGCTGAAGAGCCTGTCCGGGTTGTTGTATTTTGTGATTACGGTGATATAGTCGCCCAAAGTTGCGGTGACCCCGTAATGGAATGGCTTTTGGCCGAGCTTGAACGAATCTTTCCAGGATATTGAGATTTCCCAGCCGTTGGTGCGCAGGTCCGCACAGTTTTCGGTAGGGGTGGCGGCCCCGTAGACGCTTGGCAGGGTAAGGGAGGTGGTCAGCATGTTTTCTGTCTTGCGCACAAAGTAGTCCCCGGTAAAATTGAGCCTGTTGTCGAAGAATGACATGTCAAGGCCTACATTATAGGTTTTGACCGTTTCCCATGTAAGTCCGGATGACATCGGGTCGGATACATAGGAATACTTGGGCTTGCCATTTGAATCGAACAGGTATGACAGTTCCCCGGACTTGATTGTCTGCAGGTATATGTAGTCACTCACCTGCTGGTTCCCGAGGGATCCGTAGGAAAGGCGCAGCTTGCCGTCGGAAAGCCACCCTCTGGCTCCGTCCAGGAAGCTTTCCTTCGAGAACCTCCAGCCTGCCGATGCGGACGGGAAGTATCCCCAGCGGTGTCCTGTTGCAAACCGGGATGTGCCGTCTGCACGCATGGATGCTTCGAAAAGATATTTTTCCTTGTAGTTGTAGTTTATCCTTGCGAAGAATCCGAGTGTCTTGTATGCGGTCAGGTCCTGCGATATGGTGTAGTATGTATCATCAGTAACGGAGTTGAATGTGGCAAGGTCCTCATTGCCTACCCCGAACTGGTCTACCGTGAGGTCGGAAGTGCTCCTTGTCTCGAAGTTCATACCGCCCAGTGCCGTAAAGTTGTGTGCGTCATTCCATGTCTTTGTATATGAAATGAGCCCGTCTACGCTGTGGGTCGTCCATTGATAATGCCTTTCACGGTATTCGTCTTTGGCATACGCGGTGTTCGTGACTGTTTCACCGATGATGTCGGAGTATGTGGCGGCGAGGGTCCTGTCCTTGTAGAGCCTGAAGAAATTGGATATGTTATATGTGGCTTTAATGGACAGTCCTTTTACCGGGGTTATTTCCAGTGAATTGGACAGGGTCAATGTCCTTGCGTCGATGTCGTGCCTGTTGTTTTCATTAGTCGTGATGGCGCCGCGTCCTTTCCCTATGCCCACTTTCCGTATGTCGTTCGGGTATATGACCTGGGTCCCGTCAGGATTCCTCGGGACGAACATAGGTCCCAGGGCCTGGTCCAGGGCGGAGATTGTCAGGTCCTCATTGAGGGTACCTGGATAGACCTGGTGGATCGAGTAAAGGGATGCGTTGGTGCTGAATTTTGCCCATTTGAAAATCTGCGCGTCCATCTTGGCCCTGAATCCATAGCTCTGGAATTTCTCCTTTACAGGTATGGCCGGACCGCTCAGGAGACCCTGCTGGTCATAATATTTCCCGCTGACATAGTACTTGACTGACCTGGACCCGCCGGAAATCGATATGTCATGCTGCTGCTGGAAGCGGTTGTTGTTGAACAGCGCGTTGTACCAGTCGAAGTTTCCGTAATAGTGGTACTGTCCGCTGTCGTCGACCACAACCCATGGCCTTGCCGGGTTTTCGGTCTTGTCATATCGGCGTGCCTCCAGGGCGGCCCAGTCGGCATCCGTGTAGTTGAATGCACTGTAGCCGTATCGTGCTGTATAGACCTCGTCCACTGCTTTCGCCCAGTCGTATCCGGTAGAGATGAAGTCAGTGGAGGTTGTAGGCTGTATCCATCCGAACTGGTTGGAATACGATACTTTTTGTCTTGCCCTCAGAACCGCTCTTGGTCGTCACGAGGATTACACCGGCCGATGCCTTTGCCCCGTATACGGCACTTGCGGACGCATCTTTCAGTACGGATACCGATTCGATGTCGGCTGCATTGATGTAGGAAAGGGAAACTCCCGGCACCCCGTCCACAAGGATGAGAGGGGAGCCTCCGTTTACTGAAGGTACACCGCGGATGTTGATTGAATGCCCGTCTACAGGATTACCTGAGCTCATGGTAATGTTCATTGACGGGTCCGCACCCTGGAGGGCGTTCATCACATTTACGACCGGACGGAAATCCAGTTCATCCCCGGATATGGAGGAAACCGCGCCTGTGACGTTGATTTTCTTTTGTGTGGCATATCCTACCACGACTGTTTCTTCAAGCATCTGGGTGTCCTCTGCAAGGACAATGTTTATGGTATTCGACGATGTCACTTCTATTGACTGCTCCTTATACCCTAACATATAGACCTGAAGGATTTGTCCCGTTTCCGCTACGATGGAGAACCTTCCGTCCGAATCGGCAGTCGCACCTGCCCGGGTCGTGAGGTTCTGTATGGTGGCTCCATATACCGGTACCCCCTTTTCATCTACAATCCGGCCGGAAATATTCCGGACCTGCTGTGCTTCCGCACTTTCCTGCATTGTGGCAGCAGACGCATGATAGGCGGGGCTGGCAAGCATCCACCCTGATACGAGCAGGGCTGGCAGTATAATTCTGTTGATAGTCTTTTTCATACTCGTTCCGTTTTTATTCCATTAGCGCTTTGTAGCAGGCCATCGCTTCCGCGTCGCTCATAGGTGCGTCGTACAGACGGGCAACGACTACTTCTCCGTAGAATGAAGCTTCTCCCTGGTCATTTGCATTCGGGTCGGCTCCGATACCGAACCATCTTGCATCCGTATTGGTTTCCTGGAACTTGAAATCACCGGAAGCGTTCAGGCTGTTTTCCAGTTTGCCGTTTACATAGATTGAAACAATTTCTGTCTCTTTGTTGAAAGTCCCGATTACATGGTAGTACCGGTTCGCTTCAGGGACAACGGTACTTGCCGGGGATTTCCATCCTCCGCCCACGTGGGTCTCGAACTGTATCACTCCTTCATTAGCCTTAAGGCATACTCCTATTCCTCCAGCCTGGCTTGAGGCGAACGGTTTCACCTGTTTCAGCCCGTCCGTATAGGTCAGGGGATCATAGTATGTACAGAATACAAGTTCGTAGGAGCAGCCGTCTGCAATCTTTTCCGCAAATTCGGAGTCTGTCGTGTAAGGAATCGTGTAGTAGCCACTGGCAAGGCTGCTCCGGGCTATGGTCCCGTTGTTGAATACGGCCGCATTGCGCCCCAGCTGTTCAACGTATTTTACACTGCAGTCTGCGTCAAGCCTTGAGGCATCCACTGTCATGCCCATAGAAGAGGCATCTGAAGCAGAACCGTTGTCATTGAATATGACATCCAGGATGAGGTCTGCAGGAGGTGCGGCCGGTGCGCTCTGTGAAATGTTCAGGTATGCGAACAGCTCCGGTTTGCCCGGGACGGAAAAGAGCAGTTCGGCCGAACGTTCAGCTCCGGTATCATTTGCCGGTACACTGAAAGTGACGGAGGTTGCTGTCCTGCCGGATTCTGTGATCCAGTTCACATTTTCCGTTTCTATACTATATTCCCATTCGTCCTGGTTTGTGCTGATTTCCACTGTAAATTCATCACCCCATCCCAGTACAGATGCATTGTCCGGGCTTATTTCAAGATACGGCTCCTGTATGGCCTGCTCTATCTGAAATTCATTTTTGAGCTCGTCGCCCATGTAGAATGACACTGTCGCATGCCTTACCGCGCCGGATTCGTTTTCTGGGACATCCAGAGACACTGCGGTCTTTCCGGAGCCTCCGACTTCTGTATCCAGCCTGTATACATCACATCCTGTGGTTTCTACAGACCATGCTTCGCTTGAAAGCACTGTAAAATCAACGGACTGCGACCTGCCGTCAAGACTGATAGTCCCGTTGTCTTCAGCCCCTGCCGGCCCGAGTACCCTGAAGATCGGAGTGCGGTCAAGCCACTCGGAAGTCTCATCTTTGCAGGACTGTAGCGTCATGGCCACAATCACGGCAAAAATAAAATTGAAATAACGTTTCATACAAGTCAGTTTAGTTAATGGTTCGGTTCTGGTTACCATTTGTCTGCAGCATCCTTCATGTCATACAGAAGCCGCGGACGTGTCATGGTTTCCTGGTAGATGTTCCCGAATGGATCGGTGACTTTGATTACGACTGAGGATGTCGGGTTGGCGGTCGACACTTCGAACAGATGGGAGGTCAATCCGGTAGGGAATGTCATGCTTGTCGAGCCGTTGGTCCCGCTGTTCATCCTTGCCATATTGAAAAGTACGGTGTGGAGAGGGTCATATCCTTCTATCCTGGTAACGTTTCTCTTTACGCCGTTTTCGGTGACCTCTATTTCCCATCCCGGACCGTAGTCAAATACGTTTATGAGCACTTTGTTCGTAGATGTGGTGTTCTCGGCCTTGTCCCAGCCATTCGCATACTGCGAGAAGAAGCTGTCGGAAACGTTTGTTTTCGATTCCGGGCAGTACAGTTCACGTGTGATAAGGCAGTTTTTCAGGTCGTAGGCCCGGAACTGGTAGGCCTTGTCCCTGTCGAGAGCCTTGAAGTGCCATTTTATGTCATTCCCGTCTATGTCGAATATCTTGTAGCCCGACGGGGTGCCGTCCCCGTTTATGCGGCACTTGTTGCCGGAGTAGTATCCTGTCCACCACCATGTACCGCAGACTGCGGCAAGGTTGTGCTCGACCATACTGTCCGATATTCTGTTGGTGTAGTTTACATGGGTGTGTCCTGACAGGAAATGCACATTATAGCCGTCGAGCCAGCTGAAGATCTGGGTGCGGAACTGTGCCGGCATGTTGTAGGTGAAATTACCTTCTTCATCAGGTCTTCCTGTCACCTGTATGTGGGTGCAGAACATGATTGTGCTCCCTGCCGGAACAGTCTCCAGGTCAGCCTTGAGCCATTTCATCTGGTTGTCGGTAAATCCTGTCTCATAGTCCTGGACATTCCCGCCCTCGTTATGGAACAGGGTGTCATCCATCAGGATATAGTGGATGTCGCCGATATTTACGGAGTAATATGTAGGCCCGATGTTCTCCCTGAATGCTTCTGCGGCCAGAAAATCGTCAGATATGTTAGGGTCGTTGTCGTGGTTGCCGGGCAGGCTGTATATAGGGATGTCCAGGCCGGACATCGTTTCTGCATAGTCGGCGAGTGAATAGCTGTTCGTGTACCAGTACTCGTCCCATGCAAGATCCCCGAGTGCCAGTGCATACAGTGCCGTATTCTCGGATTCGGCCAGTGCTGTCTGCTGTCTGATATCCGGCAGGAAGTATTGTTCAAACTGGTTCAGGTCATCGGTCCTGTTTGCAAGATGGGTATCGGTAAAGACGGCCAGCCTGCTTTTGCTGTTTTCTTCAGGCTCGAGAATGAAGTTGTGTACTTCATAAGTGGATTTTGGACTGGTGAATTTTTTGAAGAACGTACGGTCCTGTTGACGGCGACCCTGTAGTTTTTCGGTACCGAAATGAACACGAAGCCTTCTTCTTTTTCTGAGCGGAGATAATACTGGCCCTTGTCATCTGTCGTGGTCACTATCTCCCCGTCCGATACGGCTACGCCGGGGACAGGATTCCCTTCATAGTCAATCACCCTTCCATAGGAAGTGTAGCCTGCTTTCTGTTCTACGGGGCCGGAGTCAGTGACAGACACGAACACCTGCCCCTGCGGAGTCCTCCCGTTTGCGCTGACAGACACATCGCACATTCCGCCGATGAACCTGAAGCCGTCTGGAACGCTGAAGAATGCTCCGGAGGTATTGTCCGCTTCAGTACATACGAAAGTCCAGGATGTGGCAGCATCATAACGCAGCTTTATCGTGATTTCGTCACCTTCTGCAAAGTCCTTTACCGGCAGATTCCATTCTCCGGCAAGAGGAATTTCAATGGTTTCCCCTTGGTTCAGTCCAAGTTCGAAGTCATTGAATGATACAAGCCCTTCTCCTTCCTCTCCCTCATCCGGTTTGCCGTTGTCTTCCTCTTCAGGAGGGTTGACCGGATCTTTGGCACAGCTTTCGGCGCACATTGTCCCGAATGCCAGGATGATAAGGAACCTGGATAATATTGGTATCAGTAACTGTTTCATTTTATGGACATTTCAATTATATATTCTTTCAGGGCCTGAGGCTGGTCTATTGTTGCAGACAGGACATGATGCCTGCCCTTTTCATCGGGAGTAAAGTGTGTATATCCTTTATCGTCGACAGAGATTTTTCCGGCCGGGCTCATTGTAAAGAGGTCGGGCCTGAGAAGGTATACTATGCTGAGTATGTCCCAGCTCGGTTTGTCATAAGGCATTTTCCCGTATAGCTTGTATGCTTCTGCCACTGGATTGAGCCCTTCGAATCCGAGATTTTCTTCTATGGGCCAGCATGGGTATACCGCCTGCTTCCCGATTTCAAACGGATTCTGGATGATTTCTCCGGGCCACTGGGCAAAGACTTTCTGCATTGCGGGGATGTCATTTTTGACATTGTATTCGGCGCGCTTCTTGTCCCCATAGCTGCCTGCCATGATTGACAGTGTCCTGGCTTTCTTTGCTACAAGCTCTTTCCCGGAAAGGGGTGAGTATTCGTCGGCCGGGCTGTCGAGCAGCTGGGCAAGGGTAGTCCCGAATCCGAGGGAGACAAAACAGACGGAGTTGTCTTCAGCCTCGCTTAGCAATTTCCTGTACAGCTTCACCGGTTCATGGAACTTGCCTCCCTTGCTTTCTGTGAATCCCATGTTGCATGGCCCGGCTGTATAGTCTGCATAGTTGCTGATTTCTTTTACCGGGGTTTCCGACATTGCTATTTCGATTTCCGGATGCCCGTAATATGTGTTCAGAATGTCTACATATCTTGCCGGGGTGTCCGACAGTTTATGGCAGCCTACGGCAAGTATCCTGATTTTCCCCTGGTCCTCTGCCTTGTGGGCGACAGCCAGGGCTAGTGCATCATCGATGTCATTCCCCATGTCGGTTTCGATGATTACCGGCATCGGCTCCTGTCCGCCTTCAGGTGTCCGGCTGCAGGCTGCTGCGGACAGCAGTACAGATAAGATCAAAGCAAATTTTTTCATATTCAATACATTTTAATCCATCAATTCCCTCCCGAGAGTATTATGAATCCCAGGCCTGCGATGAACAGGATGAACATCACGGCCAGAAGGGTGTAGACGTTCGCCCTGGCTCCCTTGAATTCTTTCCAGACGAATACTCCCCAGATGGCTGCGACCATAGGGGCCCCCTGGCCGAGGGCGTATGAGATTGCGGCCCCGGCCTTGCCTGAGGCTATGTAGCTTAGGGCCGTGCCGAGGCACCAGATGGCGCCCCCGAGCATGCCGACCATGTGGGTCTTGAAGCTGCCCTGGAAGTATGCCCTGTACGGGACAGGTTCCCCTATGAAAGGCTTTTTCATCACGATGGTGTTGAAAATCAGGTTGCTGGCGAAGATTCCCAGGGCGAGGATCACGATAGCTGTGTACGGGGTGGCTTTGCCTTGGGCCGGGTCCACGAAGTTGTCAAGGTCCATCGCCGCAGCGACGAAGCGGTAGAAAAACGACATCAGGGTGCCGGCTACGACGGCCAGGACAATCCCCTTTGATGAATCTTCCTTTTTACGCTCGACCTTTCCGGAGGCGATGCCGTTGCAGATGATTGCACAGACTATCAGCGCCACTCCGGTAAAGAGGATGACCGGATCCCCTTTCGGTGCTCCGATGTAGTTGATGGCTGTACCTAACGCCAGAGAAATCCCCACCCCGAGCGGGAATGCCACGGCGAGTCCGGCTATGCTTGTGGATGCCGAGAGAAGAATGTTCGAGGCATTGAAAATGACGCCTCCGAGAAGAATGCTCAGGACGGCCTTCGGACTGACCTGCGCGATGTCTTCAAGGAACGGGCGGCCTTCGTTTCCGATGCTTCCCATAGTGAAGGCTATCAGCAGGGAGAACAGGACTATGCCTATCACATAATCCCAGTAGAAGAGCTCGTATCTCCAGCTTTTGGCTGCGAGTTTCTGGGTGTTGGCCCATGAGCCCCAGCACAACATGGTGATAAAGCAAAGTATCACCGCCAATGGGTAACTGTGTACGATGAACATGGTGTTTTCAGTTGTTTTTATAAGGATTTAGAGTTCTCTGATATATGGTATGGACTGCTGGGCGCCTATCCTCTGTACCGACAGGGCCGAGGCCCTGGTGGCGAATCCGGCCGCTTCGGTGAGGGACTTCCCGTCGGCAAGGGCGACGCATACTGCGCCGCAGAACGTGTCTCCGGCCGCGGTGGTGTCTTTGGCCTGTACCCTGACGGCCGGGATGAATTCTGTCCGGCCTCCGCTGTCCGTGACGGACGAGCCTTTTGCGCCCATTGTGATAATGACATTTGCCGCGCCCTTCACCTGCAGTATCCTGGCCGCCTCCGCTGCGCTTTCCGGGCTGTCTATCTGTACTCCGGTCAGGGCCTGGGCTTCAGTCTCGTTGGGTATTATGAGGTATGTGTCCCTGTATAGCCCGTCGGGTAGGGCCTGCGCCGGGGCCGGGTTCAGTACCACTTTTACATCGGCCTCACGTGCCGCCATTGCGGCCGCCACCACGGTCTCGAGCGGTATCTCCAGCTGCAGGAGCATTATGGCTGCTTCGGAAATGGACTGGCCTATGGAGGAGATGTCCTCCGGTTTGAGGTCATAATTGGCTCCGGGGGCCACTGCAATGCAGTTTTCCGCATGGTCGTCGACATAGATCAGCGCCACTCCTGAAGGCTGCGGCGAGGTCATGACATGCGAGGTGATGATCCCCTCTTCGCGGTAGCGCTGTACGGACGCCCTTCCGAAGATGTCGTCCCCGACCTTGCATACGAACTCGGCATTGCCTCCCAGGCGGCTTACCGCGACAGCCTGGTTCGCACCTTTCCCGCCTCCTCCCATGGAGAAGGTGCCTCCCATGACGGTCTCCCCCGGGCCTGGCAGCCTGGATGTCTTGACGGTCATGTCAGTGTTGCTGCTGCCGATTACGATGATTTTATTTCTTTTCATGGTGTTTTGAAATGTGGTTGCGCAATCGATTGAGTAAAAGTAAATAAATAAAATTGAAAACACAATACTTTCATTTTAAAAATATGTTAATTTTTCTTAAATTTGTGGAAATCATTGAGCGCTAAGTGTATACTTGAATTTGACCTCATTCCGATGAAAAAGGATACTTTGCAGACAATAGCGGAGCGGACCGGCTTCTCGAAGTCCACCGTATCGCGCGTGGTTTCAGGGCAGGGCCGGCGTTACAGGATAAGCGAGGCCGCCATATCGAAAATACAGGACGAGATCCGGGCATGCGGGTACACCCCGGACCTTATTGCACAGGGCCTCAGGACGAGGCGGACTAATACCGTGGGGCTGACCATCCCGTCCATCGACAACCCGTTCTTCGCGAGCCTTTCGGGCAATATCATCACGAGGCTGAAGCGATGCGGGTACAATATTCTCCTGTCCGACTCGATGGAGACGGAGGAGAACGAGAGGGCGGCCATCAATTCTTTCGTGTCGCGGAAGGTGGACGGGATCATTGCCGTCCCTGTGAGCAAGTCCCCGTCGTTCATCGAAGGGGTAAGCGCATCCATCCCGGTAGTCCTGATAGACAGGTACTATGAAAACACTTTTCTCCCGTATGTCTGCACCGACAATTATGCAGGGGCGCGCAGGGCCACGGAATATCTCCTGTCCAAGGGCTACAGGAACATAATGGCCATCCAGGGGGTCCGTTCTTCCATGCCGAACAAGGAAAGGGTCAAAGGGTTCCTGGATGCGGTCCGTCTGGGCGGGATCCCGGACGCGGAAGGGTTTGTAACCGGCGATTCGTTTTCGGTGGAGAACGGGGCCCGGGAGATTGAGGCCGTGCTTTCCGCAGGAAGGAAAATAGATGCGGTTTTCGCGTTCAGCACCACTATACTGCTCGGTGTAATAAGATCCCTCAGGGAGCATGGCCTCCGGATTCCTGACGATGTGGCCGTCGTTTCATTTGATGACAATGTCTTCCTGGACTATATGGACCCTCCTATAAGCCGTGTCGCCCAGAATACGGACAGGATGGGGGAGGCCACCGTTGATATCCTGATGAAACTCATGTCCTCCTCCGGCTCCGGCGGGGAGTCCGGCATGGAGGACGGCCAGATGCTCATAATGCCGGAGCTTATCATCAGGGGCAGCTGCTGACACGGCCGTCCGCATCCGACCCCCCGAAAACTATTCGAGATGGGGGTGAACTTCTCACCCCATCCCTATTTCTTGGGATTTACAGGACAGCCTGCACTCTTTATCTTTGCCAGTCTTATTAATGGTTGGTATAGATGAAGAAATTGTTTTTATCTGTTTTCTGCGCATTGTCAGTCTTTGCGCTTTCCGCTAAATATACGCCCTCGGTGGCCCTGGTGGTGGATTCCGGCACCAGGACGGCAGCAGGGGAAGGATTGTCCCTTTATGCCGGGGCCATAATGGAGGACGGCAAGGAGGTCATAGTCATAGAAGATGTATGGCACTGTCCCGACTCGATACGGGCGCACCTGGAGACTCTCTACCGGACGCGGAATCTTGAAGGGGCCGTGTTCATCGGGGACATTCCCATCCCAATGATTAGGGATGCGCAGCATCTGACGACAGCTTTCAAGATGGACCAGTCGAGGGACTGGAAAGAGTCTTCGGTCCCGTCGGACAGGTTCTATGACGATTTTGACCTGAAATTCGATTTCCTCAGGGAGGATGAGGACAGTCCCCTCTATTTCTATTATTCCCTGAGGGCGGATTCCCCGCAGTATATTTCGAGTGACATATATTCGGCCAGGATAAAGGCCCCTGCCGTCCCGGGCAGGACGAAGCATGAGGCTGTGGACGAGTGCCTCAGGAAGCTGGCCGCCGCCAAGTCGGGGGCACGCGTCATCGACAAGGTGCTGCATTTCGCGGGGCACGGGTACAATTCCGAGTCACACCGCGCCCGCACTGACGAGAACTGGGTGCTGAGGCACCATTTCCCGCAGCTGGACAATGACAGGGACGCGCACCTGTGCTTCATAAATTATGATGAAGACCCTTTCGTGAAACCGCGCCTGAAGGCTGCCCTTGCCGACAGTGATATTGACATCGCCGTCCTGCACCATCACGGTGCGGAGGATACGCAGTACCTCGGCGAGACGCCTGCACCTGTCACCGTAAAAGACTATATAGAGTCCGTCAGGCGCATCTTCCGCGGCAAAGTGTCCGGAAGCCGCGACCCCGGGGCGGCCAGGGATAGGTTCGTCTCCTCATACGGGGTGCCGGGCGAATGGGCGGACGGAGTTTCGGACCCGGAGGTGATGGCGGCAGACTCGGTCTTTGCCGCAGGTATGGATATGCATATACAGGACCTGGCGGACTTCACCCCTCAGGCGAGGTTCGTGATGCTGGATGCATGTTTCAACGGGGCGTTCCTGCAGGATGACTACATCGCGGGGCACTATGTGTTCGGGAACGGCGGTACCGTGGCCGTGAAGGCTAACTCGGTCAACACACTCCAGGACATCTGGTCCACCGAGCTCATAGGTCTGCTCGGCTGCGGGGTGAGCATCGGAAACTGGGCCAAGGAGCTTTTCACCCTCGAATCCCATATCATCGGCGACCCTACCTACAGGTTCACCACTTCCGTGGACGGGGTGCCTGCCGGTCTTGATATGGCCGTCACGGAACGCAGATCGGACACCTCATACTGGCGCCGCCTGTTCAAAAAGACGGACATCCCTGACCTGAAGGCCCTTTCTCTTGTGATGCTCGCCCGTGAGGGCGCCCTCCCACAGGAAAGCCTGATGCGACTGCTCGCGGATGACCCGGACCCGGTGGTAAGGACAGAGGCCTATGCACTTCTCAAGAAATACCTTGCCCCTGATCTTGCGGAGGCCACACGCGTGGCGCTTTCCGACAGCTACGAGCTGCTTTCGCGCCTTGCTGCCGCCGTGGCTGTGAAATCCGGCGACAGGGACCTGCTCCCTGTGCTTGTAAAGCTCTATTTCGACCCGTCGACTCCTACAAGGGTGTATTTCCAGGTCCGGGATGCCTTTGACCAGTACCCGGCCTCAGAAGTCCTCGCGGCTCTTGACATGGCCCGGGCGGACAGCCCGCTATGGCCGGAGGAGGCCGCCTATGAGGCTTTCAGAAAATCTCTGGATAGGTCCGAACAGATGATGTACAGCGAACTCGGGGAACTGGGCGATACGGACATCCCGTTCCGGAAGAGGCGGCCTATAGTCACTCCGCAGAGGAACAAGTGCCAGACACAGCCCCTTGACGCCATGCTTTCGTATCTCCGGGACGGGACAGACAATGAAATGCGGCTCCTGATAGCCGAGACCCTGGGCTGGTATGTATATTCATCCGGGAAGGAGCGCATAATCTCTTTCCTCAGCACGCAGCTCGGTAGGGAGTCCGACCCGCAGGTGAAGAATGAAATCGTGAAGACCCTGAACAGGCTGTCCCCGGTAAAATATTGATTTTTAGAGTAATATTATTAAACAAAAATTCGTCGGACTGACGTTAATGAGAAATACCATTGTCATATTCGTATCGGCCCTGGCATGGGCCGCATTGTCCCTCTCCCCTGCCTCCGCACAGGAGAAGGCAGAGATAGAAGGATATGTGCTTGAAGCCGGAAGCGGGACCCCCGTGGACTATGCATGGGTATTCCTGCCTGCTTCCGGACAGTACGCCATGACGGACGAGAAGGGCTTTTTCTCCATGCAGGAAGTGGATCCGGGGAAAGTCGGCATACAGATACAGTACGTGGGATTGAATACGGTCGACACACTTGTCACTGTGCTTCCGGGGAAAGTCAACGAGTTCATGTTCCGGATGCAGCCCTCCGACTTCCGTATGGAAGAGGTGGTGGTGACGGCGACGAGGAACAAGGCCGGGGAGTCCACCGCATCTACCATCAACCGCCAGGCGATCGACCATATGCAGGCGTCCTCCCTTACGGACGTGATGCAGCTGCTTCCGGGATCTGCCATGTCGAATTCCGACCTGGGCAGTCCCAATGTTCTGAGCATAAGGAGTATAGACGGTTCTGCGGCCAACAGCCTCGGGACAGCCCTCATTATAGACGGCGACCAGCAGTCCAACAACGCCAACCTGCAGGTGATGTCCCCGACCTCGAACGGTTCTACCTCGAACCCGCTCTATTTCCAGAATACCGCCAACAGCGCGGGCGGTGTCGATACCAGGACCGTCTCCCTTGACAACGTGGAGTCTGTCGAGGTTATACGCGGAATCCCTTCAGCCGAATATGGGGACCTGACCGCCGGAGCCGTAATCGTGAAGTCCAAGACAGGGCAGACCCCGCTGAACATCAAGTTCAGCGCACGTCCGGAGCAGTACCAGGGGTCGGTTGCCAAAGGTATACGCCTCGGGGAAAAGGGAGGTACGCTGAACCTCAGCGGGGATTACCTCTACACCATCAAGCGCCCGATAGAGTCATACTGGAACTACCGCCGCTTCACAGCCTCCGGCATCTGGTCGAAGATGTGGGGCGACAGGCTGAGCACGAAGACCACCCTGAACATGTTCTACGGTATGGACCGGCGCACCGGCAACCCGGACAACAATGCCCGCGAACTCGTCGAGGAGGGACGGGACCTCGGGTTCAAACTGAACACGACCGGCACGGTGTCCGTGAACGCAGGATGGCTCAAGACCATAGAATACGGCCTGTACGGGAGCTATACCGACAGGCACTCCTACAAGTCCGAGATAATAAGCGGAGCCAGCGGGCTCTACTCCACGTCCACCGTTGACGGGTCCGTGACCTCCAGCCATCAGGGCGTGCATATATTCGATAACGGAGGGAACGAGATAACCAACCTCCTTCCGGGGACAGAGGACGCCTATGTCGCCTTCCTTCCGGACTCCTACAGGTCCGAATACAACATTTTCGGCAAGGAGATCTACGGCAATGCAAAGGTCAAGGCCGTCCTCTACAAGACATGGGGAGAGAAGACCTCCAACAGGATAATCGCCGGTGCGGAATACAGGATAGAGGGGAACCGCGGCGCAGGGAAAGTCTATGACAATGACTCCCCTCCGTCCCCGGGCAGCGGCTTCAGCTCGGACAGGATCCGCCATTACTACGACATCCCGTTCATCAACAGGGTGAGCGCCTATGTGGAGGATACCTACAGCCAGAAGATAGGGCGGCGGGACCTGATAGTTTCAGCTGGCCTCCGGTTCGACCATATAAACGGGAAGCAGGCCCTTGCACCGCGTATCAATGCGTCTTTCGAGGTCCTTCCGGATGTACTTTCCGTCCGCGGCGGGTACGGTATCACGGCCAAGGCCCCGACCCTGCTCTACCTCTATCCGGAGAACGGGTATTTCGACATGCCCCTTTTCGCCAGTACATCGTCTTCAGATCCGGCCGAGAACCTGGTGATAACCAAGACCAATGTCTATTCCGCCGAGAATCCGGACCTCGAGATAGAAAAGAACATGAAATCCGAAGCCGGGATAGACCTCACCATTGCCGGGAGGTATACCATGGCGCTCACAGGCTATTACGAAAGATGCGGCAACGGCTATTCCCTCGCCAGGGACATAGACTGTTTCCATTTGGTGGAATACCCTGTGTACAAAGTGCTTGAGGAGAACCCTGGCAGCCTTCCCACACTCACCCTTGACAGGACTTACAAGGTATGGCAGAGCATATACAAGCCGTCCAACACTGCCGTGAACAGCAAATACGGTGTGGAGATGGAGATGGACCTGGGCCGTTTCGATGCCATCAGGACGTCGTTCTACCTGAGCGGGGCGTGGATGAGGGAGAGCAGCACAAGCAGCGGCTATTCGTTCAGTACGCTCACTCCTACGGGCGGGATAGAGGGACATGTCGGGATATATGCCCCTGGCAGGATAACGGATTACCGGGAGAGGATGGTCGCGACCCTGAGGATGACGCACAATATCCCGAAGATAGGCTTTGCCGTCACCCTTACGACGCAGTTCACACCGATAGACAGGTTCTGGTCAAGGTACGGCAGCGACATGTTTGTCAAATACCTGTCCATGGATGACGGCAAAGTCTATGATTTCGACCCGTCCATGGCTGATGACCCGGAGTTCAGCTACCTGTTCGAGAACATTGCCTCCAACCGGGAGACCGTTGAAAGCCGCGTGCCGACCCTTTATTTCAACCTGACCCTCACAAAAGAGATAGGGAAGCTGATGAGGTTCTCTTTCTTTGCGAACAACGCACTGTACAGCAGGCCGATATATCAGTCGACCAAGAATCCGACCACCCTGATCGAGCTCGGTAACGACATATTCTTCGGGTTCGACCTGTCGGTGTCAATAAAATAATTCCGGTATGGACTGTTCGTCATCCCGGACGCAGGATCCCCCACCCTGTTTTCGACCGGACGGGCTTTCCTGTCATTTCGACCGAACGGAGTGAGCGGAGAAATCTGCCGGAGAAGTGAGAATAAACAGATCCCTCGACTTCGCTCGGGATGACAGGAGTACGCTCGGGACGACAGGAGTACGTTCGGGATAACAGAAAGACGTTCAGGATGACAGAAGGAAAATATAAAAAACAAATTGGTTTGATTGAATAAAGATATTGATTATCTGAACAATACAATAAAAAAGGAAGTTTTATGAAAAGATTGATGATGATTGTTTCTGCCGCGGCATCGGTGATGCTCCTGCAGACATCCTGCGAGCAAGGGACGGACAACGGAAGCACCGTATCCGTAAATATAGAGGTCGTAGCCGCTGAAGGGGTCGAGGTCCCGACGGGCACGGTATTCGACGTGACGGTGACCAATTATGACACGAGGACAGAGCAGACGGCCAGTACGGACGAATCCGGCAAGGTGTCTGTCAGCGGCCTTGTGATGGGGCGCTATACAGTGACGGCCACCGCCTCCGTCTCCGTCGAGGGAGTGACAAGCCTCTATACAGGTACACAGTCGAATGTGAATGTGCTTGAGGACGGGATGACCATAACCGTTCCGGTCAGCGTGACGGAAAGCTCCCAGCTCGTGATAAAGGAGATGTATTACGGGTTCAGCAAGAATGCCGCAGGAAGCAACTATATCCATGACCAGTTCATCGAAATCTACAACAACAGCGACGAGACCGTCTACGCGGACGGGCTCTGTATCGGCAATCTGATGCCTGAGCTTGCTACCGGGAAGGCGAACTACAACTGGGGCGTGGACACCCAGGAGTACTGCCTCCTTTCAAGGGTGCTGAAGGTCCCTGGAAATGTCGGGGACAACAACTATCCGGTGGCCCCGGGCGAGTCCATCCTCCTGTGCAAATGGGCAAAGAACCACCAGGCGGAGGACGGGAACCCGCTCTCTCCTGTGGACCTCTCCGGCGGGGAATTCGAGTACTACTACCCGGAAGGCCCGCAGCAGGACGAGTCTGCCGTCAACCTTGAACTTGCATACAGCCGTACCGAGAGCGCCTATACCCAGTGGACCACCAGTCTCAACGGCTGGGCGTATGCCATTTTCTTCCCTGAGGACGGGGACTTCGACGAGGCCAACCAGCTGAGGGAACTGAACGATGGCGTGATGTATTCATACCCTGTAAAGGCGGACAGGATACTTGATGCTGTGGAATGTGTACGTGACGAGACCCAGGTGGCCAACAAGAGGGTGCCTGACGTCCTTGATTCAGGCGCAATATGGCTTACCGACGAGAACGGGGAGGCGGCAACGGGCCTTGGCCGCTCTATAGTCCGTAAAGTCTCATCCACCCTTGAGGACGGCAGGGTCATACTCCAGGACACCAACAATTCATCCAGCGACTTCGAATGCATGACGGCACAGGCCCGCAGGTACGGTGCCGGAATCCCGTCATGGAACACCTGGGCATCACGTTAATGGGAAAAAGGTTTTTCATAGCTTTTCTCCTTGTCCTGCCTTTCTGCTTGTCAGAAGGGCAGGACAAGGCCGCATCCATCCTGGATCCCGCGGCGCATGAGATGAACTTCGAGAGGCATCTGTGGTTCTCTACGGACAATGCGGCAGGTATGGCCCTCTCCCCGCTTGACAACTACAGCGTTGTCTCCGCAGGGTACAGGCATACGGAAGGGGATTTTCGTTCGCTGCAGCGGGGGAAATCGGAGAATCTCCTGACATTCAACACCAACGGTGCCGTCAGCCTCGGCAGGACTTTCCTTTGGGGTGACTTCACTTTCAGACGGGACGGATGGCAGGATGCACAGTACAACACCAACTGCTTCTTCCTCGACCCCGACATGCCATACTATGTCGCCGATGACAGGGCCGGGGACTGGACCAGGCAGTCGTATGACATGTCCGTTAAGGCTGCCTTCCCGATGCTGTGGGACAGGGTGGTGTTCGGTGCGGGGGCAAGCTATCTGGCCTACAAGGGGGCGAAGCAGATAGACCCGCGCGGTGTCCCTATCGGGTATGCCCTGGAAGTTTCCCCGTCCGTGGCCGTCATCATAGGGGAGGGGCATGCCATAGGGGCGGTATTCACATACCGGAACATGTTCGAGCGCAGCACATTCAGCAATGTCCAGGGCTCCAATTCCTCCCCTGTTTTCCTGATGAAGGGGCTGGGGTTCTATTCTTCCGGCTCTGTATCAGGCACGGGAGGTATCTCCCCCTATTTCTATCCCGGGAACAGCTTCGGAGGATCACTGCAGTATGCCTTCTCCTCCGGGGATGTGCAGGTCCTGGCCGACCTTGGCTTCTACAGCTACAGGAGGGACGCATTCCAGAACCCCCAGACCAGGTACAGGATGGGGACTGCCGGCAAGACGGGCTGCAGTGCGGACTTCATGGTGATGTGGGGGAGCGGTGTGCGCCACAAGCTTTCTCTTGAGGCCCTGTACACTGTCACCAAAGGGACTGAATATCTCCAGGAGAGGGACCAGGATGTCAATACCGATCCGTATAAGGTTCTCGCCGAGCTTGACATGAGCAGGTACAGGACCCGCAGGGCCTCCGTTACATACGGTATCTTTACAGGTGGCCGGGACAATACATATTCGTGGTATGCCGGGGTGCAGGCCGGGTATGAAGGCCGCAGCGAGACCTATTTCACTCCCGAGTCGGTCCTGGAATATAACAATGCCGGGGCGGCCCTGTTCGCCAAAAAGAACTTCAGGGCCGGCAAGACCTGCCGCATCCTCGTGGCGGCCGATGCCGGATACCGCCTGAATCTCGGCGGAGAATATGACTACAACGGTCCCGACCCGGACCACCGGGTCATAACCGTGTTCTATGCCAATGAATTCGCGGTCAGCTCCGCCGACTTCTTCAAGGCCGGCCTTGACGCTGTTTTCTCGGTACCTGTGCGCAGTGTCGCCGGGATAAACATCGGCGCCTCCTTCGACGGCATGTTCCCGACCGCCGGTGGCGGCAGCCGCTGGGCCGTGTCAGGGATCCTGTCGGTATTGTTCTGAACAGGCTTTTCGCGCCATTTCGGTTTACCGGGACCATCGAACCCTTTTCTGTCGTTTCGACCGGCCGCAGGGAGTGGAGAAATCTGCCTGAAATAATAATCCGGCCCGAAAACTCGGGCCGGATTGTCTTTACCGGTACTGTCCTGTTCAGGTGACTGTACCTATTTCTCCAGCGATTTGCAGATCTTCTCGTTGATGGCCTTCACGCGGTCTTCCTCCATCTTGATGACCTTGCGGTCGTACGTCATGAAGCCGTTGACCTCGACTTCCACGTCCGTGGTCTGCGTGTATACTGCAGCGGAGAATCCGCGGTCGATGAGCTTCAGGAGCTTCTCTGCGTATTTTATGTATTCGTCGGTGACCTCCTTAGGGGAACTGAACTGGATGTATCCCCAGTTGCGGTCTGGCTCCCAGATGTGGTCTTTCACCACCATGCCGATTCCGCCGTATTCTCCCAGGACAGTAGCCCTCTGGGCATCATACAGGTACATGTCAGGAGCAGGATAGTTGTGCAGGTCGAGGATGTCCCCGCAGGTGTAGTGGTTTCCGCCGCTGGCAGGGTTTACAGGCCTGGTCGGGTCGTACTGCTTGGTCCACTCTGCGATTTCAGGGGTCTTGAACTGTCCCCAGGCCTCGTTGAACGGCACCCATACCCCTACACAAGGGTAGCTGTACAGGCAGTCCATTATCTCTTTCCATTCTTTGCGGTAGCATGCCTCGGACTCTGCCGAACGTTTCATCTCGGTGCCGTCGAAATACTTGCGGTTCTGCCACTGCGGGTTCCTGTCGCCGCTCGGCATGTCCTGCCATACGATGATGCCGAGCTTGTCGCACCATGTGTACCAGCGTGCCGGCTCCACCTTGATGTGCTTGCGGATCATGTTGAACCCGAAGTCCTTGGTCTTCTTGATGTCATATACGAGGGCCTCATCGCTCGGAGCGGTATAGAGGCCGTCAGGCCACCATCCCTGGTCGAGAGGACCGAACTGGAAAACAGGCTTGTTGTTGAGCATCAGCCTTACAATCCCGTCCTTGTCACGGCCAGTGGAATATTTCCTCATGGCTGCGTAGGAAGCCACATTGTCGACAGCCTTGCCTCCCTGGTAGAGGGTCACCTTGAGGTCGTAGAGGAACGGCGAGTCAGGGCTCCAGAGCTTCATGTCGGCCGGCATGGAGATTTGTACGGGCTCCCCGTTGATGCTCTTGCCTGAGGATATGAGAGTCTGTCCGTCATATACGTTCACCTCCACCATGTCTGCGGCTGATCCCGCTGCAACTGATGGCTCTACTGTCAGGGTCCTCCTGTCGATGTCAGGGGTTATCTTCAGGCTCTCGAAATGGGTTGCGGCCACCGGCTCGAGCCATACGGTCTGCCAGATTCCGCTTACCGGTGTGTACCAGATCCCGCCAGGCTTGCTCACCTGCTTGCCTCTCGGCTGGTAGCTCTTGTCGGTAGGGTCCCATACCTTTACCGTGAGGGTGTTCTCACCCTTCTTCACCAGGGCCTGTGTAATATCGAAGGAGAACGGAGTGAAGCCGCCTGTGTGGCTCCCGACCTTGATACCGTTCACCCAAACGTCGGTCTTCCAGTCCACGGCGCCGAAGTTCAGAAGCACGTTCTGCCCTTTCCAGTCGGCCGGTACAGTGAATGTCCTTGTATATACGAGCTCCTTGTTCTCGCCCAGCCTCTGGCCCACTCCTGAAAGGGCGGACTCGATGGCGAAAGGCACCAGGATGTCCCCGTCGGCCTCCCCGGAAGGGAGCGCCTCCCCTTTATTTATAATGGAGTATTCCCAGAGCCCGTTGAGGTTCATCCATGAAGTCCTTTCCATGATTGGACGGGGATATTCCGGAAGGACATTGGACGGAACGAGGCTTTCGCCCCACGGGGAAATGATCCGGTCTCCTGCAGGGGACCAGTCTGCATCGGCTGCGTAGGCCTCCGATGCAATCACTGATGCGCATGCGCACAGTGACAGAAGAATTTTGTTCATCAGTAGTGCTATTATTAATTTTATAAAAATGGGGCCTAAAGATAGGGATAAAATTCCAATTGGTCCAAATCCGGCGCCGGAAAAAGAAAAAATATAATGGAGGGTTAGCTCATATTGTTGTATTTTCTAAATAATTCCCGGAAACTGTTTTGAATTTTATACCAGAGAGACAATTACAAGAAATTTTGGAAAAAATCAAAACAGTTTTTTATCTTTATATGTTTGGCATATGCCTTTTCAGGAGGTATATCATAAATTTATGTACAATGAGACTGATTATTGAAGACACCAACGCCAATGTGGGCAAATGGGCTGCAAACTACATTGCAGACAGGATCAACAGCCACCAGGCAAGTACCGGAAGACCTTTCGTGCTCGGCCTTCCTACAGGTTCCACCCCGCTTTCTACCTATGCGGAGCTCATCGCCCTCAACAAGGCAGGCGGGATCGACCTGTTCCTCGGCGGAGTAGGCGAGGACGGACACATCGCCTTCAACGAGCCGTTCTCTTCCCTCAGCTCCAGGACCAGGGTCAAGACGCTGACCTACAATACTCGCGTGGTCAACTCCCGTTTCTTTGACAACGATGTGGACAAGGTGCCGCAGTGCGCCCTCACCGTAGGTGTAGCTACCGTAATGGATGCAAGGGAAGTGCTTGTCCTCGCCATCGGGGCAAAGAAGGCACCTGCCGTAAAGCAGTGCGTGGAAGGCTCATACAGCCATGCTTGGACCATTACCGCCCTTCAGACGCACCCTAAGGGCATCCTGGTGTGCGATGAAGGCGCAGCAGAAGAGCTGAAGGTATCTACCTACCGTTATTTCAAGGATATAGAGAAAGACAACATTATCTAAGACAGAAAGCTCCTGTCTTTCGGAATAATATGTTTGAGGGGTGACCGGAATTCATTGCCGGCCGCCCCTCAATGTATTTTACCGGATCAGCGTCATCACGCTTTGTACCCCCTTCCATGCCGGTTCATGTGCCAGGTCCCTGATATCAAGGGAGGAAAGCGCCTTTTCCAGCTCCCCTGCCTTCTTTGTCCTGCCGTCCCTTGTGTACTCCTCCATGAGGATACGGATTTTCTCGTATGCCTGTATCCCCTCTGTCAGCTTCTCCAGTCTCATGGATGTACGGTTCCCCGGATATACAAGGTAGGTGTCGCCTCCTGCCCAGGTGCGGAACCTCGAGTCAAGCAGCGGCTCGAGCGGCCAGCTGTTGTATGCCCAGCGCAGGTACCCGTCGACATTCTTTGCCGCCATGTACAGCCCTATCCATGTCGCTTCGGCCAGTGGAGAGAAGGTGAAAGTGTTGGGATATGACTCTGAACAACACGTATATAGCGTGCTTATTTTTCCTTCCTGCCTGCGGCGCTCGAGGACTTCCTCGGGGAAATTCTCGTTGATAGTGATGCAGTAGTCGTAAAGCTGGTCTTCTATCTCCGGATGATAGTTCCCGGCAAGCGATATCTTGAACTCCGGGTCGGCTTTCTTTATTACGGCGATTGTCTTCTGCATGACCTCCATAGGTCTCTCGTCCATGGCTATGGTGCAGATGTCGAACCACCCTTTTTCTTTCAGGTGCTTCGAGAACGCTTCCAGCATGCTTGTCCACATCTCCTCGTATACCTGTTCTCCCGGGGCGGTAAGGACAGATTTCATGCTGTCTGTAGCCTGGTCGTAATATTGGAAAGAAAGATTCCACGGTACCATTGAATAGCAGCCTATCTCCTGGTCTATCCCGCAGCTCATCATGAATTCCACCCATCTGTCGAATACGTCGAAGCAGAAAGCCCAGCTCCCGTCCACCTTACGGATCCATGTTACCATTGATTCGAACCAGTCGTGCGTCTGTCCGTTCCAGGGCTTGTGCATGATGCTTGCGGTGATGACTTTCTGGCCTGCGGCGGCAAGTCTTTCCATCAATGGGCGCATCGCATCAAGGTGTTCCCGGCTCCATACCGGCACCTGGTAATATCTGGCGACAGCGTAAGGGTTCTGCCACAGGTCCAGGTGGAAATGCCACTGCGACGGCTCCGGAAGCACGTGGCTGTCCGTCCTTATGTTGAGCTCGAGCGAGCCTACAGTGCGCTCACCGTCCTTTACCGTCAGCCTGCCCCGGTATGTCCCTGGCGCAGCGTCCCGTGGTATCCGGCAGGACAGCCAGATGGCCTGGACGCCCATCTTTTCCAGGGAGGTCTCTTCAAGGCAATGGTCTATGCAGTCGGCGACCATCGTGGAGTCATATACCGTGTGGTCCGGCCTCTGCCCGCATGCCCCGCGCCCGTCCTTGTTCAGCTGGTCTGTCATGACATAGCGGACAAACCCTGTCTCGAAGCTTTCCCCCGGGATCCGGGCCCCTCCCGGACCTTTGAAATCGGAAACCTCATAGCGGAGCCTTTCGAGCCCGTCCTTTGTCCAGACCACGGCCTGGGCATAGACCTTTTCCCCTCTCCATCCGCTGATGCCCTGCAGCCTGCAGGTCTTTGACATCGGCACTGAAGTCCTTGAATACCTGACATCGGTGCTGCCCCACGAAACCCGTGTGCCCTCCACCTCCTGCCACTGTGCTTCCGACGGCTTTTCATGCTGCGGCAGCTCCACATAGCTCCCCACCGGGAACCTTTCCTGTCCTGTCGGAGTCCCGCACTGGGTCTTCCATTGCCCACGGGCCATGCCATTGTCCTGCCCCGTCACCGCTACCGGTATGAGCATGCCGATGACGAAGCCTATGGATAGAATTCTTTTCATTTGAGAGATTTTTAGTGTTATTGTCCTTTGATTTTCAAATATAGCCAAAGATTCGTCCGGAACACTGGTTCCGGGAAATTTTGTTCCTGTATTGCGTTAAATTTTATAGCTTTGAAGCCCCAAATATTTTCAGCTATGCGTAACTACATTATTGTCATGTTGCTGGCCGCCGTTTTCGCACTGGCCTGCCCGGATGCCGGGGCAAGAGGGTTCGACATTTCCTGCGGACCATGGATACAGAATGTAACGGAAACCGGCTTCACCCTGATGTGGAAAACGCAGGGCAAGAGCCTTTCATGGGTGGAGGTCGCTCCGGACGACGGCACCCCGTTCGAGGCTGCCGTCAGGCCGAGGTTCTACCAGACTTCAGCGGGGAAAAGGTATACCGGCACCTTCCACAAGGTGAGGATAGACGGACTGGATCGCGGGAGCAGCTACCGCTACAGGATACTCGGCAAGGAAGTAGTCGATGACTCGGACCCTTACGGGTCAATATACGGCAGGGAGGCGACTTTAAGGCTGACCGGTACCGTTTCGACTTTGGATCCGGGGGCCGACACCTGCCGCTTTTCCATGGTCAACGACATTCATGACAACGCCTCGCTCTATACATCCCTTGTCTCTCCTGTGAAGGACGTGGCACTTGATTTTCTTCTGCTCAACGGTGATATCGTTTCATACGCCAAGTCGATAGATACCGTGATGGTGCATACGTTCGGTCCTGTCGCGGATATAGTCAAGGATATCCCTGTCGTCTTTGCAAGGGGCAACCATGAGGGGCGCGGCGCCGACTCATACCTGGTCCCTGGCCTTTTCGATACCCCGACCGGGGAGCCGTACTACATTTTCCGCCGCGGCCCTGTGGCATTTGTGGTACTGGATGGAGGCGAGGACAAGCCTGACTCCAGTGTGGAGTATTCCGGTCTTGCGGACTATGACGCATACCGTCAGGCCGAGCTCGAATGGCTCCGCGGAGCAGTGAAGGACCCGCTTTTCGCCGGTGCTCCCGTGAAGGTTGCCATAATCCATATCCCTCTCATTGACGGTCCGGGAAGCTGGTATGCCCAGAGCTGGCTCAGCCGTAACTTTTCACCTCTCCTGAACGAGGCCGGCGTGGACCTGATGCTCAGCGGGCACCTGCACAGGCATGTATATGCCGAGCCAGGCACCTGCGGCAACGGTTTCCCTATCGTTGTGAACAGCAACAAGACCCGTCTTGACTTCCTCGCCACCGGAGACCGGATCCGTGTGGAAATATACGATACTTCGGATGTCATGGTCCAGTCCTATTCCTTCCAGGTGAAGTGACTGAGACCCCTTATTTTTCAAGCACTATCTCGAACTGGTCATACGGCGCTGTTCTCCATGCCTTGTCTGCAGTGAGCGGTGACAGGGCGAAAAGAGGGGAGAATGTCCTTACCTTTATGGTCTTGCCGTCGGGCATGAATTCAAGGATGCGTACCCAGCAGTCCCCTCCGTTCCCCTCCCATTTGCCGTCGGCGGTCTGGGCATTGAACATCATCTGCGCCACACTCTTGCCTGAGCTGTTGAGGTCGGTGCGGAAACTCACCTGCTTGTCATAGTCCACTATGTCACATTCATGGCCGCAGACTACAAGCCTTATGTTCTTTGAAGGGTACACGAGCTTCCTCCAGATGTCCTCCCCGTAACTGGCCGGGGACACTCTGTAGCTTTCTGAAGTATAGCGCCGGGCATCCTTGTCCATATATGAGTGTGTCAGGAGAATGACAGTGTGGTCCTTGTATTTCCCGTCATTTGCTGTCTTCACGGCCCATTCAAGCGCCTCCGGGCGCGGGTCGAACTCCAGTGAAAGGACCAGTATCTTGCCCCAGGTCCCTGTCTCGATTTCATAAGCGGCATTCTCCAGGGAAGGCACCCCGTGCGCATTCAGGCCTGTTGCGACAAGGGCGCTTCTGAAGCAGCTGCTTCTCTCCGGTGTGAAATATTCCGGGAAATGCGAATTGCGGTTCTCCGCGGACACGTAGCCGTAGTCGTGGTTTCCGGTGCAGTTCACGTACAGGATATTGTCGTCCAGTCTTTCAAATGCCTGTGAAACGGCCTCCCACTGCTGTCTGCCGGTCTGGTCCGTATAGCCGTTCTCCGCCGTCAGTATGTCGTTCTGCTCGACAAGGTCTCCCGTACACAGCACGCACCTGGTGTCCAGCCTTTCCTTGCTGTTTATCACCCATGCCGTCTGCAGCTCGAAGAGCGGCTGGTTGGCCGCGTACTTGATATAGCTCTGCGGGTCTGGAAGCACTACCATGGAGAATGAGTTTTCATCTGATCGCTCCGGCTGGACCGGATAGTCCTGCGCACCGGCGCATACGGCGGCCATCATCAGGATGACACCTGCCGTCATTGGTCTTGAAATGGACATGGCTTTGAATGATATAACGTCAGTTTGACGGATTAATATTATCGGTATGGTCTGATATTCAATGTATTGCCTCCCGTACTATGCCGCAGGGCCCGGATTCATGAATATCTTTCCGCCAAATTTAGAACCTGTTTTAAATTTTTCCAAAAATCTTCCAGGAACTTTTCCTGGACGGTCCTGTATTTTCCGTGCTATTGCTTTGGTGCCTCGTCTTCTTTGCGGGAGAATTCTTCTACCTGGGCGCAGAAGTTGTCGATGGCCCTCGACTGCGCTTTATACTGCGGAACCAGGACTGTCAGGGCTACGGCGATTATCCCTATCCCTGCCAGGACAGTGGTCATGAATTCCTCCTCTATGAAGAACAATGTTTCGGCCAGGACCCACAGACAGATAGCTGCTGCAAATGGCAGACGCCGCTTCTGTTGTCTCCTGACCCATTGCCTGTAGAGGGCGAGCTCTTTCCCGCATCGGATTACCGGGGTGCCGGCGAAGTCGATTTTATGGAGTCTCCTGTATTTGCAGTAGAAGTCGATTGCTGCAAGAGCCTCAAGAAGTCCGAATGTCCCGCAGAGCCACCAGGAGAATCCGCAGAAGGAGTGCAGTATAAACGGCAGTATGGGAGCCACCAGCAGGGCAGCTGCGCTTGATGACAGGAAGTTCCTTTCCATTCTCCGGACTTCCTTCCCGACGGTTATCCCGAGCCTTTCGATATTCACCTCGTCTATGATTTTCTGACTGTCAAGTTTTCTCCGGATGGCTGATATGCCGCTCCTGAGATCCTTAAGGTCGTTGCCATGTATGGCCGGTCCTTTTTCCATATGCGCTGTCATTTCATGTTTTTCATTTTTTCCCGTATCCGTACAAGCCTCACGGACACGTTATCTGCCGAGATACCCATGATCTCTCCTATTTCCCTGTAGGTCAGGTCTTCGAGCCACAGCAGGAGTATGGCCCTGTCGAATATCCCGAGTTTCTTTATCCTCTCGTGCAGCATCCTGGCCTGCTTTGAATCCTCGTCCGTGTCCTCGAACAGGCTGTCAACGGTCTCCATGGGCAAGGTTTCCGGCCGCCTTCTGCGCTTCCGCTCATACGATATGCAGGTGTTCAGGCTGACCCTCCATATCCATGCCCCGGGGTTGCCTGTGTCCCGGAGCTTTTCCAGTCCTGTCCAGATGTTGACAAGGACTTCCTGTATCAGGTCACGGGCAGTCTCCCTGTCCTCCGCGAACATGTAGCATACTGTATATATGGTATTTTTGTGTTTTTCCACTGTCCTGCTGAATTCCTCATGCAGGTGCGGATGCCCGGTGTCTCGCTTCATTTTCCTGTTTAACGTCAGTCCGACGAATTAATGTTTATAATATTATCTAAAAATCAATTTTTTATCTTCCTTGCCCGAAGATTCGTCATGCTGACGTTAATGGGATTTCCTCAGGAAATCCTGCCTGTCCACCCCCAGTCACCTGTGGTGACAGCCCCGGTGGGGCATGCGGCTTCGCTGCTCCGGTTCCCACGCCTGGAACCTCGCTGACGCTCCGGTGCGGCCCTGAAGGTCTTGCGACCTTCGTCTGTCCACCCCCAGTCACCTTGCGGTGACAGCCCCGGTGGGGCATGCGGCTTCGCTTCGCTGCGCCGGCACCTCCGCTGCTCCGGTTCCCACGCCTGGAACCTCGCTGACGCTCCGGTGCGGCCCTGTCGGGCCTTTCCAACATTATACATTATAGACGCAGAATCTTCTGTAAAACTACAGATTTTTGACTGTTTGCCGTCACTTCTTCCTGCGTTTTGGCTGGTCCGGGCCTTGATGTTTCCCTGCCGTGGCATTGCTGAATGATATCACATCCTTTGTCCGGCGGAGTCCTGTTCTATGTAACTGCTTAGTTTTTAGTCACTTGTCTTTGATGTTGTTCTCCCGGTCCCAATATCGGAAAGGGGACCAGGAGAATGATATTGATACTAATATGTTGATAATCCATAAATTAGGCTGTGTTTAAATCTGCCGGTCTGCTATGTTCAGCAATGATTCCGGTGTGTGTTCCCGGAAATATGAAGGCAGGGTTGCGTCAGCTGGGAGACGCCATGTGCAGTCACTGCAGAAGCTGTTCAAGGAATCCGGAACTGATGCCTGTCAGCCTGGCGAGCTGCTTTGCAGATGCGCCGCATCTGCAGCCTCCGTTCCATAATGTATCCTGGCAGGTCGGCAAGCTGCTTTTCCCCTGCGGTCAGATGCTTCTGACCTGCCCTGAAATACAGTCCCGCCGAACACCATTCATAATGGAAAGGAAGACATTTGGACCCGGTGCTGAACGGATTCCTCAGCACGTATGCTACAGATGACAGGAGATATTCTTCACTGTCGATATGGTGTATGGATACTTTCAGCTCGTGGAGGGCCTGGACCTCGCTGTACTTCGATCTCAGTCTCTGGCTGCATCGTCTCTTGTATTCGTTGATAAATGCCGAGCATTCTTCGTATCTTCCCTCGGTGATGAAGTGCACATGGTTGTCCATCAGGCAGAACGCCAGTACCGACACATTGAATTTCAGGGCACATGCCGGTATGCTGTTCATTCCGTATATGTAGTCTCTCCTGTCTCTGAAAAGGAGTTTCCTTTCAAGGCCTTCAGTGCATATATGGTAGTATTCCCGACTCTCTCCCCGCATGTCCATTCTCTTTCTCCTGTCGATTTCCTGCTGCAAATATCGCTTTTGTCGGAAGTAAATTCAATAGGTCTTTTCAGAAAATTTGACCTGCGGAGTGGAGTTGTTAGTATTTTTCAGAGTGTCAAGGAATTAATTGTTTTTGCGCTCTCCCGGTCCAGCCGACTGTGCCGGGACAGAATATCATTCAGCGGGCCAATAGCCCTGTCCTGACCGGAAGAAATAAAAATTTATTCCAAAGTATTGAAAATTAGAAAATTAATCGTATATTTGCAGCCCGCAGAAATGTATTGTGGGACATAAAGCATTAATAAACAATTAATTAAACAAACCAATGCCTGGATTAATT
>JADIMB010000092.1 GCA_017694995.1 Candidatus Cryptobacteroides faecavium
TAGGAATAGTGTACCTGTGAATCGACAAACAGGTTGTCCCTCCGGAAAGGCAGCGTGAGGTCCAACGGAATCCGTACATGATGTCCGGACCCGTTCAGGCTGTCGGCAATGGCTACCACCACGTTCCCGTAAAAACGGATGCTCCTGAAATCGTTTTCCGCGTCTTCACTGACAAGCCTGTCAAACATGGCATTGAAATAGACGCGCAGTTCCCCGCCGTATGCGGCATTCTCCACCAGTTCTTCAATTTTCTCGTCAAACTGTCCTTTTTTCAGATGGAGTGCCCGGCGCACCTTGTAGCAGGCCATGGCGGTCGATTCTCCCCGCTGTGGGATGCCGGCTTGGTATCCGCAGATTTCCACTCCGAGCGAATAAAAGAAATTCGTGACGGAAGAGTTGCGTATCAGGTCCTTGGCCGGGTCGGAATCGTTCCGGTCATAGATGAGGTCCCTGATTTCGTCCTCATGTTCTTCGAACTGTCCCGCAAGGCTGTCCGCTTCCATGCTCTTCCTTGTTTCCTCCAGGTAGCCTTGCATGTTTAAGCTTTCCTGCTCCTCATACCACTCGTATGCCTTTTCATACAGCTTTTCCAGACTGTTGGAGCGGATGCATTCTTCCTGGATGTCCTCATGTTCGTCAAGGTCATCGCGGTAGTCCACATGGTAAAGGTTTACGTACTGTGGCACATAATCTGTAAGTTGTCTGGCTTTTCTATTCATGGCTCTTCCATTTTATTATGATGTATTTTGATGTCAAATAACTTTGGGCTGATGTCATGCACCTGCCTGTCCCGTATCCGCGCGGCTCACGCATCCTCTTCATTGCCCGCCGTGTCCATGTCCTCCGTGTCGGTTTCCATCATCCAGTATTCCTCGCATATCCTGTTATAATCGTCCAAAGTCAGATGCGTGAAATGTGTGCAGAATATGTCGTGGAGCTCTTCCGGAGTAAGCATGGGATCCCGGTCCAGCGTCCTATGGATGATGTCTTCGCATTGCAGCAAGGAAAAGTTCGGTAAATCTGCCGGCCGGTGCGGATAGACGGAGGTACAGTCTTCGATGATATGCCCGACAAACCGCAGGCATTTCCGGAGGTCTTTCTTTACCGTTAACTCTTCGTCCGTGTGCGCATTGTAGTATCCGCAGCTGACATTGGCACAACAGACATCCAGCCCGTTCTCTTTCAGCACAAGGACATCCGTCACCAGCCCTTCCGTTTCACGGTACCCCCATTTTCCCGGCTCCACGGCTTCAATGAACGGTTCGGAACACAACCCGGTGAAACTGATGGCTGTAATCAGGTCGGAGTCGCCTTTCCGGTCCGGCTGGATGACAAAGCGGACATTGTCGAAGAAGGGCATGTATGCGGCTCCGCTTCCCCTGCATCCGGTTTCTTCCTCCCTGAAGAACACGACCTTGAGGGTGTCGAACTTTTTCAGGCATTCCAGGCATACGAATATCCCGTTCTTGTCATCCGCCCCCAGGTTTTCAAACCGTTTCATCGACGGTGAATAGCCGAATATGATGTCTTCGGTCTCAACGGCCTTGAAATCTCCGGAATGATGGCAGCAGGATACCTGGTCGATATGGCTTACCAGGCACGGATAGGTATCGCTTTCCCCCTTTGTCACATATAGGTTCCCGTAATTGTCCTGTGCCAGGCTGATGTTTCCGGGAAGGCGGCTGATGTAGGAACAGAGGAATCCGACCATGCGCTGCTCGTTCCCGCTCGGGCTGTATATGCTATACAGCTTCTTCAAAAGTGTCGTATTCATAGCTCACTTCGCTTAGGAATGAATCAAGATAAGAATTGTAATGCCTTTCATCAGGATTTTCGATCGGTTGCCCGTTGAGATAACCGCGTCTGAGTTCCATTATCAGCTTGTCAAGGACGGCGGTACGGATGGAGAACTTCCTGTAAGCTCCAGCCTGCTCGTCCCAGATTACGATTTCAGCGGTGCCGTCGGGCTTGGCGCATAATTCATAGTCGGTATGACCCATGAATTCTTTTCTGTATTGGTTTTCCGCCTCCCACTTGCACAGTTCACAGCAGCAATATTCTCTGGTGAGTTCCGAATACAGGCCGTCCTCCTTCAGTATATGCTCTCCGCAACATCCGCAGCAGGCGGTATCGTCCCTATGGTAGTATTCATTTCTTGATTCGATGTAATCGAAATCGTCAAGGCAATCGACATCCACGCTGATTTCCAGTCCGTTCCTGTAGCAGGTCCTCGTTTCCTCGCAATAATACTGGTGGTATTCGTCCCATTCTTCCGATTCTTCCCCATTGTCATCTTCATCCCCGTACAGGTTACGGTCGGTGGTGTCCAGTTCGTAATAATCCTCGCCGTATGGGTAGTTGTAGGCTTTCCTCGCCATGATGTCGTACCATTTGAAAGAATCCTGGTAGGAAAGGACATCATCCATGCCCAGGTTGCAGCCAATCTCGAATTTCATGTCAGAAAGGGACTGTCCGTCAACGCTCACGAATGCGTTCGCCTCGTTGCAGGAGGCTCCCACGATTTTGTACCCGTCTATTTGTTTTTCCTGTATGAGTTTGTTGATAAGGATGTATTTCAGCATGTCATCCCTGCCTGTGGCGTACTGCCGTTCCAGAAGGCGCCATTTCCTGCCGTTCTGGTCCGTCACGTCGGTGAAAAGGACCGCCCTTGCCACGATGCGGCCGTCTTCATCCGTGAGGTATGCCGCCTTTGCCCTTACCGCATACATATAGAATGGATACCTGTCCCTGTCCGTCATGCAGGAATCAAAATCCCCCCGGCATTCTCCGCTGTCGTATATTTTTCTGAAATCGCCGTCCACATGGAGCTTCATGCCGCAGGTGCAGCCATAGGTGAAGGTGTGCCATTCTTTGGCAAACACGTCGCCGCATATCCAGTTTACGACACTCGGGGAAAGGGCTTTCCCGGCCTGCGTCTCAAGCATTACGGCCCTCATGAATTTGGATGACTTCATCTTGAATGCCTTTCCCCGTTCCGTGTTGACGTAGCGGATGGAGCATTTGTCGCCGTCCTCGCATATTCCCTGCATTTCATCGGTTTTGTAGCGGGCGCTCCAGTATTCCTTGCCCATCAGTTCAATCTTGTTGGGAAGAGACCCGTCTTCCTTTCCTGATTCGCACACGGCCTTGAAGACCATATTCCGCAGGCCTGCCATGTCCTTTACCCTCAGCAGGCTGTAATCGCCGGTTTCCTGACAATACCTGAACAGTTCCGGATTCTTCAGGTGGGCAAGCAGGATCTTGTTCTTTCTGACGGTAATGCCGTCCCTCTTTTCAATCCTGAAAATGCTTTTGAACTCGTCGAAGTTCTTGAAACTGTAATATAACATACGCTATCGGATTGATGGGTTAGACAATGCGGAAGCCTCTCTTTTGGGATTGCTCTCCTTGTTCCCGGCAGGATGGCCACAAGCGGTTCCGGTCCTGTTTTCCCGGCGGATTTTCTGTTTCTCTGTTCTGTCCATGACTTTTAGAATTAGATGTTTTACATGCCCGGCTCCGAGGAGCCGGTATTCCGGTTTCTTACTTGCCACGGTCTGGCTTTTGCCCTGTCAACGGCAAGGCTTGGCGGGAAAAAATACCGGAGCGCCGCGAGGATGATTTTTTCCCGGCCAACCAGCCCGTAAGGGCCGCCTTGCACATGACCGGGCAAAAGGCTATTTTTGCAAGGAAGAAGCTGGAATATCCCTTTGCGGGAATTGCTGTCGGAAGAAAATTGCCGTCGGAAATAAAAAAACGGGGCAACCGCAGGCGGTCACTCCCGTTGTCATGCAGGTCTGTATCTGTTGGCCGGTGCCGTCCCAGGGCCAGATTTCAGAAAACCAGAAAACTCAGGATGCACAGGATGATGGCGAACGCCACGAGAATACAGGCTATCCGGTAGAGGAACCTGAACAGTCCCCTGAAACACACGATGGCCACGGCTGTCCATACGGGGGATATGCCGTGCGAATAAAGCCAGCTGAACGCGATGGCGGCTGTGAGGGCCAATGC
>JADIMB010000093.1 GCA_017694995.1 Candidatus Cryptobacteroides faecavium
ATATTATATTAAAAACCAATATTTTATCATTTATGACCGGAATCCGTCACACTGACGTTAAGGATTAAACCGGCGTTTAATCCTATGGTCTACCCCAGTCACCTGTCGGTGACAGCCCCGTCGGGGCATGCGGCTCCGCTTCGCCGCGCCGGCACCTGCGCTGCTTCGGTGCGGCGCTGAAGGGCCTTTCCATTGTTTTAAGCTTCCAGTCTTTCTGCCGCTTCACGGGCCTCGCGGAGATAGGCCCGGCATTTCTTCACCAGCTCTTCAGCCTTCGCGACACTTTTCCCTATATCGTCAATCCCCGCAGCAGGATCCTCGATCCCGGCCACAAGGGCTTCCAGTTCGGCAACCGCTGCCGCATAATTGAATTTCTCCTCTTCCATAAACATGTCTATTTGTTGTCTTCCTCCCCTTTACGCACGGTATCCACAGTACATTCCGCCATGCCGTCACCCATGAGAAGCGTGATCCTGTCCCCAGACCGGACTCCCGACACACTTTTCAGCACTGCCCCGGCACTGTCCAGGGCCAGCACACAGCCTTTCCTGACCATGGAGCGGGGGTCTGACGCCTGTATGCGCCCCTCCAGCAGAGAAAGGCGGCTCTCAAGCTCAGATATCCGGAGCGAGAAGGCCATCCTTATCCTGTGCACAAGGCTCTGCAGAGCACTCTCCTCCCGGTAAAGCCTTGAGGAAAAGGAAAGCCGCATCCTGCCCGAAAAAGACTCGAGCCTGGCATCTTCGTCAGCGTACATGGAGACCAGCACGTCAGCAAGGGCCGTAGGGGTCTTCACGCAGGAGAACGCCACGATATCAGCCGCATGTGTGTCCTGGTCATGCCCTATGGCCGTAAACACAGGCACAGGGAACTGCGCTATATGCGACGCCAGCGCATAATCGTCATAGCTCGCCAGATCCAGCCTTGCCCCGCCGCCGCGGATGATTGCAAGCATGTCGTACGCAGTCCCGGAAGAGGCCGCGGCATCCATGGCGCCAATTATCGAGGACGGTGAATCAGCCCCCTGCATGAGTGCGGGATAAAGGTCAGTATGGTATACGAAACCGTATTCATTCTCATGGAGATGTCTCATGAAATCCCTGTATCCGGCGGCATCGGGCGCAGATATGACGGCAATCATATAAGGGAGAGGTGCAAGGGACAGTCCTTTCTGCATATCCACAAGCCCTTCCTTATGCAGCCGCTCGAGGGTGAGCCTTTTCTGCCTCTCCTGCTCCCCTAAAGAAAAGTCCGGATCTATATCGTTGACAATCAAGGAAAGCCCGTACAGCTGGCTGAAATTGACCTGCACCTGTATAAGCACAAGCATCCCCTCGCGAAGAGGGGATCCTGTCACTGATTCAAAATATGGAGCGATGAATCTGTATTTCGAGCTCCAGACAACAGCCTGGGCCTTTGCCACTATACCGTCTCCGGTGCTCTGCGACAGCTCCATGTAGCAGTGGCTTCCCTCCCGCGCCTTTATGGCGCTGATCTCCGCCTTAAGCCAGATACGCGACGGGAAGAGCCGTTCCACCCCTTCCTTCAGCATACTCTGAAGTTCATAAAGGGTTATGAAATCCTTCACCATCGCAAGATTGAATTCTAATCCGTACAAAAATAATAAAAAAACCTGTCAATCCTTTGGCGTTTAATTTATTTTTAATAAAATTTGCTAGAAACTTGCGGCAGCAGCATGGTTTTGTCCTGCAGGGAAAAATATTTTTCCAACTGTCACTCTTTTTACATACCTTTGCAGACTTGTTTTTACTCTGGATACGATGAAGATTACTGAAGCACTTTTTGCCGGAAGCAGCACGAGAATTTCCGAGAAGCCCAAACAGAAATTCCCAGAATTTGCCTTTATCGGCAGATCGAACGTAGGCAAGTCTTCTCTTATAAACATGCTCTGCAACAACCGCAAGCTTGCCCTGACTTCCTCCAGCCCCGGCAAGACGCGTCTGGTCAACCATTTCCTGGTGAACAGGGAGTGGTATCTGGTCGACCTTCCCGGTTACGGATACGCCAAAATGTCCATGAGCGGCAGGCAGAAGCTGGCCCAGATAATCAGAAACTACATAAACCTGTCACCGGAGCTGGTGATGCTCTTTGTCCTGATAGACTCAAGGCATGACATCGGGAAAATCGACATGGACTTCCTGTTCGAGCTCGGGGAAAGCAGGATACCGTTTGCCGTCATATTCACGAAAGGGGACAAACTCGGCCCCGTGGCCAGAAACACTCAGATAGAAAAGAACAAGCAGATGATACTGGAGCACTGGGAGGAGCTGCCTCCTGTGTTCGTGAGCTCATCAGAGACCGGCATGGGCAAGGAAGAAATCCTGGACTATATCGGATCCGTGCTTGAAGACATAAGACAGAATACAGAACCTTAAAACCTCATACGATGCACAACGAACACAAAATGAAAATCTTCGCCTGCAGGAGTTCCAAACCGCTTGCAGAAAAAATCGTCAAGGCTCTCGGCACGGAGCTTGGCAAATCAGAAGTACTGGAATTCAGCGACGGAGAGTTCCAGCCGTCTTTCAATGAAAGTGTCAGAGGTGCGACAGTCTTCATAGTGCAGTCGACTTTCCCGCCTGTCGAGAATCTTTTCGAGCTGCTTCTGATGATCGATGCGGCAAAAAGGGCGTCAGCCCATACAGTGATAGCCGTCATGCCTTACTTCGGATGGGCAAGACAGGACAGGAAAGACAAGCCGAGGGTATCCATAGGGGCGAAACTCGTTGCGAACCTCCTGCATGCGGCAGGATGCGACAGGGTGATGACATGCGACCTGCATGCGGACCAGATACAGGGATTCTTTGATTTCCCGGTAGACCACCTGTATGCAAGCAACATCTTCCTCCCTTACCTGAGGGACAAGAATATTGAGAACCTCGCGATTGCCGCTCCGGATATGGGAGGGGCAAAAAGAGCCAATGCATATGCAAGATATCTCCAGTGCCCTGTGATCATCTGCCACAAATCCAGGGAAAGGGCCAATGTCGTAGGGTCAATCACAGCTATCGGTGACGTGGCCGGCAAGAATGTGATCATCGTGGACGACATGATCGACACTGCCGGGACACTTACCAAGGCTGCGAATGTCCTCAAGGAGATGGGTGCGCTCAGCGTCAAGGCCTGCGCCACACATGCCGTATTCTCCGGCAAGGCTTATGAAAGGATAGCGGAGTCAGCCCTTGAGGAAGTGATCGTGACAGACACGATACCTCTTTCCAGCGACCCGGAGAAGGACACAAGCAAGATCACCGTGCTGTCTGTAGCCGACACGTTTGCAAATGTCATGGAGAAGGTATACAACTACGAGCCGATCAGCGACAGTTTCATTTTCTGAGACTGCAGAGACAGATAAAACAAAGAAAGGATGGAAATATTCTTAGCGGCACTTTTGCTCGTCGGACTGAGCGTGACCGGACTTTGCTTCAACATAATCTTCCGCAAGAACGGGAAATTCCCCGAGACCGAGATAAGCAACAACAAAGAGATGCGGAAACTCGGCATCCGGTGCGCCAAGGAAGAGGAGCTCAGGCTCTGGGGGAAGAAAAACGGCAAGCTGCATCCCGACTGCAGTGACCTGGGATGCAGCAGCTGTTCCGCCAGCTGCTCTTTCATGCCGGAGAAAGAAGACTGCCAGGCATAAGCCGGACATGGCCGGAAGACATCCAGAATCACAAGAACAAATCAATAGGAGAGACTTGAAATGAGCCTTGTTGCTATAGTAGGACGCCCGAACGTGGGGAAATCCACACTTTTCAACCGTCTGGTAGGAATGCGCCAGGCTATAGTCGACGAGACTGCCGGTGTGACCAGAGACCGCCACTACGGAAGATGCGAATGGTGCGGTCATGAATTCTCCGTGGTGGACACGGGAGGATATACATCAAACTCTGACGACATCTTCGAGGAAGCGATACGCCGCCAGGTGGAAATCGCCATCGAAGAGTCGGACCTTGTCCTGTTCATGGTGGAGGCATCCACCGGCATAACCGACTATGACGAAGAGATAGCCGCACTCCTGCGCAAGAGCGGGAAACCAGTAATCGTCGCCGTGAACAAGGTGGACACAGGAGACAAGATGTACGACTCATTCCAGTTCTACAGTCTGGGACTAGGAGAGATATGGAGCATATCCGCAGCGAACGGAGGAGGGACAGGAGACCTTCTGGACGAGATCGTGAAACAGATCCCCGAAGAAAAGGAATCCGATGCCGGCAGCCATCCGGAACTGCCGCATATTGCCATAGTCGGGAAGCCAAACGTGGGCAAGTCATCCCTTGCAAATGCGCTTCTGGGTACAGAGCGCAATATAGTCACCCCGATGGCAGGCACCACACGTGATGCCGTCGCCACATACTACAACAAGTTCGGCCATGAGTTCATGCTCGTGGACACAGCCGGCATGAGGAAAAAGTCAAAAGTCCATGAAGACCTGGAGTTCTACTCAGTGATGAGGTCCATCAGGGCGATAGAGCACTCAGACGTGTGCATACTCATGATAGACGCCCAGAACGGACTTGAAGCCCAGGACATGAGCATATTCAACCTCATACACAGGAACCGGAAAGGCTGCGTGCTTGTGGTCAACAAATGGGATATGGTCGAAAAGGACAGCAACACCATGAAAGAATACACGGAAGCCCTCAAAGCGAAGCTGGCCCCGTTCAACGATCTCCCGATCATCTTCACGTCAGTGATAAACAAGCAGAGAATCCTTGATGTCCTGAACGCGGCGGACCTTGTCTACAGCAACTACTCCAGGAAAATCTCCACATCTGTGCTCAATGACGAGATGCTGCCGGAGATAGAGAACTACCCGCCACCTGCATGGAAAGGGAAATACGTGAAGATAAAATATGTGACGCAGCTTCCTGCCAGATCGCCTGCGTTCGCTTTCTTCTGCAACCTGCCACAGTATGTCAAAGACCCTTACAAACGGTTCCTTGAGAACAAGCTGAGGTCAAAATTCGATTTCACAGGCTGCCCTGTCCAGATTTTCATGCGGCAGAAATAAGGGCGCAGACTGCCTACGCCGGATATTTAGGGAGCCTGACTGTAAAGCAGGCTCCTTTCAGTCCGAAAGACCTCTGGTAGACAATCTCCCCGTTGCACTTTTCGATAATATTCCTGCATATCGCAAGGCCGAGTCCTGTCCCGGAACTCTTTGTTGTGAAGTTCGGGGTGAACAACTTGCCCAGGTTCTCATCACTCACACCAGGCCCGTTATCCTCGAACACTATATCGTAGAAGCCGTCCCTTGTGCTTTTGCGCAGGCAGATCTGGATTCTGCCCTGCACGACAGGCTTCCCGTCCTCGGCATCCTCCCTCTGCTGGATCTCTATCGCCTGGATCGCATTTGTCAGGAGATTGACAAACACCCGTATAAGCTGCGGCTTCGGTGCCATTACCTCCGCATTCTCCATACCCAGGTATGACATGTCGATATTGTCCTTGTTGTCGAATATCACCAGCTGGTCCTTGAGGGTCTTGTCAAGATCTATCAGGACAGGCTCTTCGCTGTAAAGCTTGGCGAATGTGGAGAATTCATTGGCAGTGTCTGTCAGGATATCTATATGCTCCAGCACTACAGCCGCCACCTTGTCGAATTTCTCATTCCACGATGGGTCATTCCTCTGTTTCAGCCTTATGAGCCTCTGTATCTCAAGCTTTATCGGGGTAAGCGGGTTCTTTATCTCATGGGCCACCTGTCTGGCCATCTCACTCCAGGCCTTGTCGCGTTCAGCCTGGGCGAGCAGCCTTGTGCTGCTGGACAGGTCATGTACCATCCGGTTATATGCATCCACAAGACTTGAGATTTCATCATCACGCTTGTATATGATATATTCAAGGCCGTGCAGATCGGCACTGTTCATCTTCTGGCCCATTTCAATCAGAGGCTTGAACATTGCATTCACTATCGTAGTACTGGCTATCAGGGTCACAAGCAGGAGTATGAAAAACAGGTTTATGATTGCGGCTGCATGGAACAGCGCATCCCTGGTAAAGTCGTAACTGAGATCCGTATACGGGGAGCTCACTATCGCGACCATGTCTCCGGATGAATTGAAAAGAGGAGCATACAGGGCATAGTATTTATGGCCGGCAAGGCGCTCCTTATGGATATAGAACCTCTGGTTCCTGTATTTTATATTGTAGTAGGCCTCCTTGTCAATCCTGGCACCCAGAATCATCCTGTCATATATCTCTGGGGTCGTGGACCTGTAGACCTTGCCGCCCGGCGTATACAGCGTCACATCCGTCTTGGTGGTATTCGCCACGCTTTCCATAAGCGCAGAGAATTCATGCGTCCCCAGGTCATGATAGTCGCTCACATACCGGCACCGGTCCTCAAGCAGAGCCTGTATCGTGCTTATCTTGTTTGACATCATGTTGTACATATTCTGCTCGTTGCGCTTATATACAAACGTGGTGCTCACAATCGCTATACTCACCAGTGAAAAGAACAGGGCGAAGAACAGCACGGTGTTTATCCTTGTCCTGAAGTAGTTCTTGCGGAACACCTGTTCCTTCCGCCTGCGGTTCCTGGAGAGCAGGAGCAGGCCGGAATACGCTATCAGTATGAGATACGAGAATGTGACCAGATATGTCGTGACCCCTCTTATCGGACGGGATATGATTATAATCTCATCCTGGGAAACCTGGTTCGCGAAATGCAGATATCCGTTTGACTTGAAATGTGTATGGCCGTCTTCATAAAAATTCTCCCCGAGGATACTCCTTGACATTACAGTCGGATAGGCGAAAGTCCCCTTGTAGTTTACCAGTTTCCCTGAAATGAATTTGGCATGGGAATAGAACTGGGGGATCACCACCCCGCCGAACTGTGTATGAGACCCGAGGATACTGTAATATCCGCTCCCCTCTTTGTCGGCCTTTGACTCCAATTCCACATACATCCTTATCATGCCGCACTCCCTGGAATAATAGAAGAAAAGCCCGGTGTATGTGGAGCGTCCGGTATTGTCATAAGAATATATGAACCTGGAAT
>JADIMB010000005.1 GCA_017694995.1 Candidatus Cryptobacteroides faecavium
GACCAGTACGGAGAAATTCCTGAAGGGCGTTTGGAGAAAGCGCCCTGAGAAGGCACTCCGCTCATGGAGAAGCCGCTCCACATTGCCAGCCCCTGTCCGAACCTGGCATTGAAATCCCCGATGACAATCTTTCCCAGTGCTCCCCTGCCGTAATATGCTGCATAAAACGATGATGCCTCAGGAGGGAAAAGGTCCTTTCCATAAGAGCTCCGGCATGTGAACGCCGCCTCGAAACGGTCTTCAAGCGAAAACATGTATTTCACTCCGTAACTGTACTGGCAGACAGCCTCGCCTCCTGCATCCCCCTCCTGCAGTTTCACCGCCGATCTGGCTGTAAAAGAATTGTGTACAGGAGACCTTTCCCTGGTCCTTCTCCCTGGCAGTGCATCCGACATGAAGCTCACGAATGGAGCCAGAGCCTGTGCCGATTCTGGAGTGAATCCGTCCACTGCCGCCAGCTCCGCCAGAGAAAGTATATCGCCGTTCCTCGCTATGTAATCGGACAACGTGGCCACCTGATACTGGGAGAACAGTCCTGACCCGACAAGCCTGCTCCGAGAGGCGAAATTGATTCTGAGCGGTCTTGCATACAAATCCTCGAAGCGTTCCATCTCACCGGGACCGATATCTTCGGCGCACGAGGCCCCTGTAAGCTCCATCACCGCTTTTTCAAGCCCTCCGCTGTCCACAGGGCCTTCACCGGAAGTCTGTCCGGCAGCCGGAATACCTATAAGAAAAATGAGAAGGATACACACCGCAACGCCCGCCTCAAATCTTGATTCAAAAGAGTTTGCCTTCATAGTCCCTGAATTTTCCGGCGCAATTTATTCTATGCCGTTGTCAGCCGGAATAGGCCTGTGCATGTTTTTCTGTTTTTTATCCAAGATTTTTTTCTTTTTTACATTTTTATACCTTTTTTAACTATTTTTGCGCTCGTTAAATCAGTAGCTCATGGAAAAGGTCACACTATTCGACAAGACATTCAAGACTTTCATACCGTATGACAAGATTATGAAAGCTGTCGATGATGTCGCTGAAAAGATCAATGAGGATTTCAGGGGATGCCAGGACATCCCGGTGCTCCTGTGCGTGCTCAACGGGTCTATCATGTTCACAGCCGAACTCATGAAAAGGATTGACTTCAACTGTGAGATAGTGTCTGTGAAGCTCACCTCTTATGAAGGTACAAGTTCCACAGGCACAGTCCGCCAGGCCATGGGACTCACAGGAGACATCAGAGGCAGGAGGGTGATAATCGTGGAGGACATCGTGGACACCGGCAACACGATCGTTTCACTGAAACAGATACTTGCCGATGCCGGAGCCTGTGAGAGCAGGGTGTGCACACTTCTCTTCAAGCCGGATTCCTACAAGAAGGAGATTCCGCTTGATTACGTGGCAATACAGATACCCAATGATTTCATAGTGGGCTTCGGGCTGGATTACAACGAAATAGGAAGGAACCTCAAGGATATCTACGTACTGGACGAATAAGTATTGTTTAATTCATAATTTAGAGAAAATGAAATATTATATCCTTTTCGGGCCTCCGGGTGCGGGCAAAGGCACCCAGGCAGCAGCCATTGTGGAAAAATACAATCTCCACCATATCTCCACCGGAGAGCTTCTCCGCAAGGAAATCGCTGCAGGCAGTGAACTGGGGCTCAAGGCAAAATCCCTCATAGATGCAGGCGCCCTGGTACCTGACGAAGTGGTTGAAGGCATGATAGAGTCCGAATTCAATACGGTAAAAGGGGTAGCAGGGTTCCTTCTTGACGGATTCCCACGCACTACCGCACAGGCCGAGGCTCTTGACAGGATCCTCGCCAAGTCAGGTGAATCAGTCACCTCCGTGCTCTCTATCATGATCCCTGACGAGATGATAAAAGACAGGATCCGCCACAGGGCGGCCATCGAGGGACGTGCAGATGACGCAAAGGAGGAGACTATCTGCAACAGGATCAGGACTTACCACGAGAAGACCGAGCCGCTGGTAGAGTATTACAAGTCACAGGGCAAATACGCTGAAGCGGACGGCACAGGCTCTATAGACGAGGTGCGCACCATCATTTTCAACCTAATGGACAGGCTTTAATGGCGGACAGCAACTTCATAGACTACGTGAAGATATTCTGCGCTTCCGGAAACGGGGGCGCAGGTTCTATGCATCTGCGCCGTGAGAAATATGTACCGAAAGGAGGCCCGGACGGAGGAGACGGCGGACGAGGAGGACATGTGATCCTGCGTGCCAACCCGCAGTTCTGGACACTTATCCACCTGAAATACCGGAAACATATCAGGGCCGAGCATGGAGGGGCCGGAAGCGGGCAGTTGTGCAAAGGGAAGAACGGAGAGGATGTCATCCTTGACGTCCCTCTGGGGACTGTGGCCAAGGATGCGGAGACAGGCAGGACACTTTTCGAACTGGTGGAGCCGGGAGAAGAGAAAATACTGGTCCGTGGAGGCCGCGGAGGCCTGGGCAACAACAATTTCAAGTCGGCGACCAACCAGACCCCGCGTTACGCACAGCCAGGAGAGCCTGGCGTGGAAGGCTGGTTCATACTTGAGCTCAAGATACTTGCAGACGTCGGCCTTGTCGGATTTCCGAACGCCGGCAAATCCACACTGCTTGCTACAGTCACAGCGGCAAAGCCGAAGATAGCGGATTACGCATTCACCACCCTGGAGCCCAACCTCGGGATAGTCAGCTACCGGGACGGCAAGTCTTTCGTGATGGCAGACATACCGGGGATAATAGAGGGTGCGCATCAGGGGAAAGGAATCGGACTGAGATTCCTCCGGCATATAGAAAGGAATTCAATCCTGCTTTTTATGGTGCCGGCGGATGCAGACGACATCAGGCAAGGCTATGAGATACTTCTCAACGAGCTCAGGGAATACAATCCTGAACTTCTCGTGAAAGGCCGTGTACTGGCTGTGACCAAGTCAGACATGCTTGATGAAAAAATGAAATCGGAAATCGAGCTCTCTCTCCCTGCCGATATACCTCACATATTCATATCTTCAATCACAGGAGAAGGTATCCTGCAGCTTAAGGACATGCTGTGGAGGATCCTCAACGAAAATCAGGAATAATGGGAAATCTTTTACAGGAAATCCACCGCCTTGACCAGGAAGTCACACTGTTCATAAACAGTTTCCATTCAGGATTCACAGATGAAATCATGAAATTTTTCTCTGACATCCCGGTATGGATACCTATGTATGCTGCAGTAGTGGTTTTCCTATTTATCAGGCTTGGCTGGAAGAAAGCGCTTGTCGTTACAGCATCCGCAGCCCTGGCTTTCGGGATGTGCGACCAGTTCAGCAACCTGATCAAGGACGCGGTGGGCAGAGTAAGGCCATGCAGTGACGAGTTCATGCTGGACAACGGGATATGGCTCCTTGAGGGGACAAGCCGAAGTTTCGGGTTCTTCTCCGCCCATGCAGCCAACTCCTTCAGTTTCGCAGTGTCCACATTTATCGGATTCAGGCACGACAGGAGGCTTAAGTACCGCGGTTATGCAGCGTGGATATTCTTCTGGGCCTTCATGGTGAGCATAAGCAGAATCTTTGTAGGGAAGCACTATCTGGGGGATGTGCTGGTGGGAATGACAGTAGGGGTACTGTTCGGTCTGTTTACTGCATTCCTCGCTGATCTGGTCATCAGGAAGATAGACAGGAAGTCATGATCCGATAACAGGATACCTTCCCTTGCGGCGGGGACGGACTCTGTGAGGGTTCAAATGGTCATGCACTCCAATAGAAAAGGCAGTCACATTTCTGTAACTGCCTCATAATCTTTTGTGGAGATAGACGGATTCGAACCGACGACCCTCTGCTTGCAAAGCAGATGCTCTAGCCAACTGAGCTATACCCCCTTAGCATTTGCAAAGGTATACATTTTATTTTAAATTACAATCTTTTATACGTAATTTTGTGCAGTTTTGACAGATTCTTTCAGAACACGGGCATAAACATTCAGAAAAATGAAAGTGAAAATTATCAACAGATCTTCTTTTCCGGCACCGGCCTATGCGACTGACCTCTCCGCCGGCATGGACCTGAAAGCGGATATCGCAGAACCGGTAACTCTAGGGCCGCTCCAGAGGGCCGTAATCCCGACCGGACTTTATATAGCGCTGCCTGAAGGGACTGAGGCCCAGATACGTCCGAGAAGCGGACTGGCGGCCAGGCAAGGAATCACCGTACTTAACTCTCCAGGGACTGTCGATGCGGACTACCGCGGTGAAATTAAGGTTATCCTGGTAAATCTGTCGGACACGGCGGCTGTGATAAATCCGGGAGACAGGATTGCACAGATGGTTATCGCAAGATATGAGAAAATACAGTGGGAGGAGACGGAGTCTCTTGAAGAGACATCAAGAGGCGAAGGCGGCTTCGGAAGCACGGGAAGATAAGCACTGAAAAGGACTTCAAACTAGACCACCACACAATATGACGACTGCAGAAAGGCTGTACGGCCTGTTCATGAAAAGCTCCGGAGTAAACACTGACAGCCGGACAATAAAGGAAGGCGAAATGTTTTTTGCCCTTAAGGGCGAGAATTTCGACGGCAACGCATATGCGGACAAGGCTCTTGAGAAAGGGGCGGCATTCGCAATAGTCTCAGCAGACTCCGATGCGGCGAAGGCATCCTGTACGGACGGGAGGATAATCCCGGTGGAGGATACGGCCGCTGCCCTCAAAGACCTCGCCCGTCTCCACAGATGCTCAATGGAAGTTGACGGTAGAAGACTCCCCGTCATCGGCCTGACCGGCACAAACGGCAAGACCACCACAAAAGAGCTCATTAATGCAGTACTTTCTGTAAAATACAGAGTGACAGCCACACAAGGGAACCTGAACAATGAAATAGGCGTGCCTCTGTCACTCCTTAAGATAACCCCGCAGACTCAGATAGCGGTCATTGAAATGGGCGCAAGCCATCCTGGCGACATAAAAAGCCTCGTATCCGTCTCGATGCCGGACTACGGTATTATCACCAATGTAGGTAAAGGTCATCTTCTGGGATTCGGAAGCTTTGAAGCGGTGAAAAAGACAAAAGGGGAACTTTATGACTACATCCGCCAGAGCGGGGGGAAAATATTCATCAACCAGGACATCCCGTATCTGAAAGAAATGGCTGAAGAAAGGGGCATAGACGATGTTATCCCATACGGCACGGATTACGACGGGGCAAGGATACTTCCACTTTCTGAAGAGAATCCGTACCTTAGAATGGAGATTCCCGTATCCTGCAGCGAGTCATACACACTCGAGACTCATCTTGCAGGGCAGTACAACGCCGCCAATGTCATGGCCGCCCTCTCCGTAGGGAGATTCTTCAATGTCCCTGAAAAAGAAGCGCTGCATGCCATCGCCTCGTACATACCGGCCAACAGCAGATCACAGATTGAGCGCACAGGACGGAATCTGCTCATCGTGGACGCCTACAACGCCAACCCCGTAAGCATGGAGGCGGCGCTCTCCAACCTGGAGGAGATGCCGGCGGAAAGGAAAGTCGTTATGCTCGGCGACATGCTGGAGCTGGGTAAGGACTCTGCGGCAGAGCATGACAATGTGGTGTCGAAAGTAGCCGGGATGGGACTTCAATGCGCAATGTTCGTAGGCAGCGAGTTCGGCGCTGCGCTCAAACGGAGCGGCTCACGCGGCAACTTTTTCCATTTCGATGACTCAGGCCTCCTGGCCGGATATCTGAAAACACATACGCTCTCAGGCTGTACAATCCTTATTAAAGGGTCAAGAGGGACACGGATGGAAAAGGCCATAGCCGAGCTTTAGCGGATGATGCAGGCACATTGCAGGTCTGCGTCCTGCCCTGTGTCCAGCATATCCCATGTCTTGCCGTCTGCTGAATTGCAGAGTGTACCTGAATCTCCCGACACAAGGAAATATCCGCAGCTGTAATCAACGGCATTGAACCGCGCCCCCGGCACATCGGACTTTTCCCATATACGGCAGTCAAATGATGATGCCAGGTCACCGAACCTTCCTGCAGCGACGTAAGTGCCGCCCTCGTACGCAATGTCATCAAGCCCGGAAACCCCGGAGAATTCCGGGGACTCCCATGATATGCCGTCCAGTGAACGTGTACACATACCTCCGTCCATAGCGACATATATCCCGTTGCCATAGATTATGCAGGGGTAGTCTCTCGAGAATGCGGACACCTCCTCCCAATGCTGTCCGTCCGCAGACACGGCGAACCTGCCTGACGAGTGGGCCTGGCCGAAAGGTCTTTTGAACCCGGTAGCCACAAAACGGCCGCCCCCGTACGCGATGTCATTCCAGCAGAAATCAGGCATCTCGGTTACGGCCCATTCCTTGCCGTCCTGCGACTGTGCAATATATCCCCGGACGCGCCTGGCTTCCGAGCCCTGTGCGACCTTTTCCTCCGTGTAGCCTGCGGCAATGAACCGGCCATCCCCATATACGACAGCCTGCCAATGCGCGGTACCTGCACTGGACTCATGCCACCTGACCCCGTCATCCGAATATGCCACAGAGCCGTTCTCCCCTACCAGGACACATCTTCCTCCGTCTGCAGACACAAGGCCGTTCCATGTGCTGTCCCCTACCTTGAGACTTATTATCTCCCCCTGGCTGTCGGCATACACTACCGCGCCTCTCTTCCCTGCCGCCACGAAGCCTATATCGGAGACAGTCTCCCCGCTGTTTCCTACCTTCCACGTATAGTCTTTATCTCCGCCTCCGGTAAGAAAGAGGGTCACCTTTGTGTATGTGTTCCGCCTGAGGTTGCAGTCTGATACCGCATCCTCTCCAAGGCAGAACTTCCTGGCGACCGTCTCACCGCCGCCGACTGAAATTCCGGCTTCAATCCAGGTACACTCCCATTCCTGATTTGCCGGTATATTTTCCGGAATCTTCCGCCTCGGGTCAGTATTGCCCGGGAAAATGTCTCCGGGGCAGTTCTCCAGGGTATACACATAAAATATCCTGCCTTCATTCAGAGCGTCCACATCTGATGACGAGGCTTCATATGTGACACCGCTGCCAGAGCGGCAACGCCCGGCCTCTGCAAACGGGCGGTATCCGGCGGGCGCCCCGCACAGTTTCACATATTTCACCTGGACATCAAGCTGTTCCGCGGCGTCCACCTTAAATCCTATTTTCGAGACCAGTCTGGTCAATAGGATTTCCGCGACGGAATGAGAGCCTTCCGGAGTAAAAAGGCAGCTTGAGGACATAGGGAGAGCATTACTGTTCAGATATGCCATATCCGGGACACTGCATAGCAGAGACTCCATATCACTCTCATTCTCAGGAACTTCTATCTCCCCGGCATTGGCCACTGCATACAGTCTGTATTCCTTTCCTGGCTCCAGATACATTCCGGCCATGCGCGGCTCTTCTGTATATACAGATGCTTCAAGCCTGCCGTCCCTGAACGCATAAATACCTATGCCATTGACAATATCCTCTTCGGACAACGACTTTACAGTTTCAAGGCCCTCCACATTTATCCGGAACGCTACATATGTATCGCCTCTGTGTACAGGAGCTCCGCCGCCCGGCTTCTCCGCTGTGCATCCGCCGGACACTGACACGGCAAAACAATAAAGGCACCACATGAATTTACTTGGCATTTCCATAATGAAATCTTTTTTTCGGACGCCAAAGATATGCCCTCATCGCATCATACGGAAGAGTACAGATGCACCTTTTTCTCTTTTTTATTCTTTTTTCCCTTTTTTATCATGACACAGGTTACACATGCCCAGCACCGCACCGTAAAGGCATAAAAAAACCGGCCCGTAAAACAGACCGGTATTATACATTTCAGCTGCATTTCCGACTTCACAGTCTTTAATCAGAATCAGACGGGTCGTCATCACCTGTGGCATACTGCGCGATGTTGTCATCAGGAAGATCCTCTCCCTCCCCGTCATCTGAGACTCCGTCATCGCTGTCCCCGTCTCCGTCAAGCCATCTCTCTATATCATCCGCATCATCTGTCTTGATTTTGATCTTGACCAGATAGATAGCATCAGGCACTTCCAGGGTCACAGCATAGAAACATGTCCCGTCAGGCTTGTCATATTTCTGCAGGTCAGGCAGATAGTCACTGAATCCTTTCGGATATTTCTCGGCAAATGCTGCTGCCAGCTCTTCTGTCATCTTCTCGTAGCTGACTACAGCCCTTTTTTTCTGATTGGTTGACTTATTATCCATGTCTAACTTTTTCTTTCAATGTGTCTGAAAACTGTTCTCAAAAATCCGGGTGCAATTATAGAACATTTTTCCCGAATACAGAGTGCATTTCCGTAAAAATTTAATCAAAAAAGCACACATTTTTTCCCATATGCCGATCCCGGCGCACTACATCCTTTCAGGGAGGTCAATCCCGAGAATAGACATGGCCTTGACCAGCACCTTCGCCACCTTGTCTATAAGGGTCAGGCGGTATTTCAGGAGCACCTCGTTCTCCTCTTTAAGCACAGGGGTATCGTGGTAATACTGGTTGAATTCCTTTGCCAGGTCATAGGCATAGTTGGCTATGAGAGCCGGGGAATATGCGGCACCGGCTTCAGCCACTTTCCCCGGGAACATGTCCAGCATCTTGATGATCCTCACTTCCTTGGCGGAAAGAGGCGCATCCGCAGCCACTGCATCGGCCCCGAAACGGACTCCGGCTGCGGCAGCCTTCCTGAGGATGGATTTTATCCTTGCATGAGTGTACTGGATAAAAGGCCCGGTATTGCCGTTGAAATCAATGGACTCCTTAGGGTCAAAGAGCATGGTCTTCTTCGGGTCCACTTTGATTATGAAGTATTTCAAGGCTCCAAGGCCTATCATATGGAAAAGAGACTCCTGCTCCTCGGCGGTCATGTCGCTGAGCTTGCCCAGCTCCATTGATGTTTCCCTGGCCGTGGAATACATCTTCTCAATAAGGTCATCGGCATCCACCACAGTCCCTTCACGGGACTTCATCTTGCCTTCAGGAAGCTCCACCATACCGTATGAAAGATGGTATATATTGTCAGCCCACTCAAAACCGAGCTTCTTGAGAATAAGCTTCAAGACCTGGAAGTGGTAATTCTGCTCATTCCCGACGACATATATATGCTCGTCAAGACTGTATTCCGAGAACCTCTGCTCAGCGGTCCCGAGATCCTGCGTCATATACACGGATGTACCGTCCCCCCTGAGAAGCAGTTTGCGGTCAAGCCCGTCCGCAGTGAGGTCACACCATACGGACCCGTCCGGCTCCCTTTCAAATATCCCCATCTCAAGCCCTTTCTGCACCAGTGCCTTGCCGAAAAGATATGTCTGGGACTCGTAGTAAGTCCTGTCGAATGATATGCCCAGGTCTCTGTATGTCTTGTCGAAACCGTCATACACCCATCCGTTCATCTTCTTCCACAGGTCCACGACCTGCTTGTCACCCTGCTCCCATCTGCGGAGCATATCCTGGGCCTCCTTCAAAGACGGGGCATTCTTCTCGGCTTCCTCCTTTGACATTCCTCCTGCCACCAGGGCGTCGACTTCTTCCTTGTATATGTTGTTGAAAGCCACGTAGTAGTCACCGACAAGGTGGTCACCTTTCTTTCCGGAAGACTCCGGTGTCTCGCCATTCCCTGTCTTCAACCAGGCAAGCATTGACTTGCAAATATGTATTCCCCTGTCGTTCACTAGGTTAACTTTCAGGACCCTGTTACCGTTAGCCTCAAGCAGCCGGGACACAGACCATCCCAGAAGATTATTCCTTATATGGCCCAGATGGAGGGGCTTGTTGGTGTTGGGAGAAGAGAACTCCACCATGACGGTACGCCCTGTAGGCTCAAGCTGACCGAAGTCATCCTCCGCCGCTATTCCGGCGAACAGACCGTTCCAGTATGCTGTGGAAAATGAAATGTTGAGGAATCCCTTCACCACATTGAAAGCCGAAACCTCCTCACAGTTCTCCCTGAGATATTCACCTATCGCATTTCCGGTGGCCTCCGGGCTGCCTTTTGAAATTTTCAGCAGAGGAAACACTACCAGAGTGTAGTCTCCTTCAAATTCTTTCCTTGTCACCTGCACCTGCAATGCCGACGGCTGGACTTCAACGCCGTAAAGCGACTTAACCGCCTCGGCCGCCTTCCCGATGATAAACTGTTCTGGGTTGATATTCATACTGTCTTACCTGATAATTATAATCCTTTTATACACGAAAGGAGGTGACGCAGATACACACCTGGAACTCCGGGCACCCCCGGCTCCGGCCGCTATCGCGTCACCTTCTTCACCTGCTTTTATCCGAGATAACTCTTCAGCAGCTTGCTTCTTGAATTGCTTCTGAGTTTCCGTATCGCCTTTTCCTTGATCTGGCGGACCCTCTCTCTAGTAAGCCCGAACCTCTCGCCTATCTCCTCAAGCGTCATCTCCTGGCATCCGATGCCGAAGAACGACTTCACTATCTCCCTCTCCCTGGTGGCGAGTGTGGAAAGCGCCCTTTCAATCTCCCTGTTCAGGGATTCGTTGACAAGACCTTTGTCCGCATTCGGGGAATCGTTGTTCACCAGCACGTCCAGGAGGCTGTTGTCCTCCCCTTCCACGAAGGGAGCGTCCACAGACACATGCCTGCCTGAAACCCTGAGAGTATCGGCGATCTTGTCCTTCGGGACATCTATCATCTCCGAAAGCTCGTCTGTGGAAGGCATGCGTTCATGTTCCTGTTCAAATCTGGAAAGAGCTTTGTTTATCTTGTTGAGAGACCCTACCTGGTTCAGCGGAAGCCTTACAATCCTCGACTGTTCCGCAAGAGCCTGAAGGATAGACTGCCTGATCCACCATACCGCATATGATATGAATTTGAATCCTCTGGTCTCGTCAAACTTCTCCGCCGCCTTTATAAGCCCGAGGTTGCCCTCGTTGATAAGGTCCGGCAGGCTGAGTCCCTGGTTCTGGTACTGTTTCGCAACAGAAACGACGAACCTCAGATTGGCCCTTGTAAGTTTTTCAAGTGCTTTCTGGTCACCTTTACGGATACGCTGCGCGAGCTCTACCTCCTCTTCTACTGTAATAAGCTCCTCCCTTCCTATCTCCTGCAGATACTTGTCCAGTGAAGCACTTTCACGGTTCGTAATCGATTTTGTAATCTTAAGCTGTCTCATAAATTTTATTGTCTCCTATATTCCGAAGCCGAAATAGGAAGGTTTGCCGTATGAAGTGACCCCTTCTATAAAGACAGACCTCTTCTGCTTCTTCACAATGTCAAGTACATCCTGAGGTTTGCTTACAGGCTGGTCATTCACATACAGAATGATGAATCCGTCAGATACGCCGGCATCCATTATCTTGCCCGGGCCTACGGAAACTATCTCCACGCCATGCCTGATTCCGAGCCTGTCCAGATCCTCCTGCGGGGCTTCCTTTATGCGTGCGCCATAGAATGCCACACCGCCGTCCTCGTCAACAGAGCCGTTTTCAGCCGCCGTACCCTTGAAAATCACCTCCACAGTCTTCTCTTTCCCGTCACGTACAACCGTCATGAGCGTCTTGTCTCCCGGATGGTAACTGTTCACCTTGGCCTGCACATCAGATGCATTAACCACCTTTGAAGAATCTATGGCCACAAGCACATCACCTTCCTTGATTCCTGCCTCATCAGCGGCGCTTCCTTTCAAAACCTCAGTAATATATACGCCCTGTACTGAAGAAAGTTTCAACTCCTTGGCAATTTTATCCGTAACAGGAGTCATAGTCACGCCGAGCAGAGCACGTTTCACACTGCCATAGTCGATAAGGTCAGAAACGATTTTCTTGACTATATTGGAAGGAATCGCGAAAGAATATCCAGTATAAGAACCTGTCTGTGAAATAATTGCAGTATTGACTCCGACCAGTTCTCCGGCTTTGTTGACAAGAGCCCCGCCGCTGTTTCCAGGATTTACTGCCGCATCTGTCTGGATAAACGACTCGATCCTGAACTCTCCATCGTAATTAGGCATCGAACGGCCTTTTGCGCTTACAATCCCGGCAGTGATGGTGGATCTCAGGTCGTAAGGGCTTCCGATTGCAAGCACCCACTCACCCAGGCGGAGGTTGTCTGAATCACCGAAAGGGACTACAGGAAGGCCCTGTGCCTCTATCTTTATGAGGGCGACGTCAGTTGCCGGGTCAGTGCCGATAAGGGTCGCCTCGTAAGACTTGTTGTTATTGAGCGTAACCTCTATCTTGGAGGCGCCTTCCACTACATGGTTGTTGGTGACGATATAACCGTCCGGGCGTATGATCACTCCGGAACCGCTTCCGACCCTCTCCCTTTTTTCCGGAACATTTTCATATCCGAAGAAGAAATCGAAAATGGAACTTGGGGCGGAACGCCTCACATCCACCGCAGTAACTTTCACATAGACTACAGCATCGACTGCGGATTCAGCCGCGTAAGTAAAATCCGGATAATCCGTCTGTGCCAGATTGACAGTCCTGTATGCAGCCCCGTCATTTGACACTACTATCTCACGGTCCTGCGGGCCGGCTGTCCTTACTACGGCATACGCCGTAAGCCCTCCTACCAGTGCTGACAGCAGCACTATCACAATACTTTTTTTCATATCCTTATTAAATTATAAATTTCAACTTTGAACTGTCGCATAAGCCAGAACCGGGGTCAGAAAAGTCAAATTATATGCCAAATCTCAAAAATCTTTTATACATTTGTGATTGGAACTTCCGTAAATAAGAAAAAATACAATATATGAAATTCATAGTTTCAAGCGCAGAACTGCTTAAAGGCATTCTGTCAGTTTCAAAGGCCATCCCGGCCAAGTCACCGCAGCCTATACTTGAAAATTTCCTGTTCGCGCTCAACGGGACACAACTGGAGATAACTGCATCTGACACAGAGCTCACATTACGTACCAGGATAGAAGTCGACAGCGCCGAAGAGGAAGGCCAGATAGCCGTCCCGGCAAGACACATAACGGACCTGCTGAAGGAGCTTCCGGACCAGCCTCTGACCATCAGCACCAAGGAGAACAGCTCCTTTGAATGCAGGTGGGCGAGCGGGGCATCCACACTTCCTTATTTCCCGGCATCAGACTACCCTGACATCACGACGACAGACGCCAATGCAGTCACTCTCTCATTCCCTGCCGAGAGCCTTGTGGACGGCATCGCAGGCACGATATACGCCACTGCGGACGACGAGATAAGGCCGGCCATGAACGGTATCCTTTTCGACATAGACCTCGATTCTACAACCCTTGTGGCATCCGATTCCCATAAGCTCATCTGCTATACGACCAAAGACGTCAAGGCGTCCGAGAAAGCGTCTTTCATCCTTCACAAGAGGCCGGCGGCTGTCCTGAGGTCCATAATAGGCAAGGACATCGAGGATGTGGAAATATCATTCGACACCAAGAACGCAGTGTTCAAGTTCGACAGGACAATGGTGGTATGCAGGCTTGTCATAGGGAAATACCCTAAATACAGGGATGTCATCCCGCAGAACAATTCAAATATACTGCGCATTGACCGCCAGCTGTTCCTGAACACCGTAAAGAGGGTCTCCGTATGCACCAACAAGGCCTCCAACCTCATCAAGTTCGACATGACGCACGACTCTCTGGAGCTTTCAGCCCAGGATCTGGGATTCTCCATTGCAGCATACGAGAAGGTGCCTTGCCAGTATGACGGGGAAGACCTCACCATAGGTTTCAAGTCCACGTTCGTTACAGAGATACTGAGCAACATGACATGCAACGAAATCGTGATGAAATTCGCTGACAGCAGGCGCGCCGCTCTGGTGGTGCCGTCAGAAGAGGAGGCTGAAAGCGAGAAGATATGCGGCATCCTGATGCCTATAATGATTTCTTAATTCACAAGTGAAATATGGATTTGAATCTTCAGAGGCCGATACTGTTCTTTGACATAGAAAGTACCGGTCTGAACATAGCGTCCGACGCTATAATAGAACTGAGTTTCGTCAAGATACTTCCAGACTCGGAGGAAAGGATAAAGACATGGAGGGTGAAGCCATGGGACTATGCCGCCGGCTGCCAGAAGAAGATCACGCCCAGCGCACAGGCCATCCACGGCATAAGCGACAGCGACCTGGCAAACTGCCCGAGATTTGCCGAAATTGCAGATGAAGTGGTGGAATGGCTGGAGGGAAGCGACCTTGCAGGTTTCAACTCCACAAAATTCGACCTGCCAATGCTGGCTGAAGAGCTGGAAAGGGTACGGAGATACGAGGGGAAAGACATCCCCGTGAACCTCCATGAAAAGAAAATGGTCGATGTCCAGAACATATACCATGTGATGGAACCGCGCAACCTCAAGGCCGCGTACAGGTTCTACTGCGGCAAGGAGCTTGAAAACGCACATGCTGCAGAGGCTGACACAATAGCCACATACGAGGTGCTCAAATCACAGCTGGACAGATACCCGGAGACACTGAGGAACAACGTGGACTTCCTGTCCAACTTCTCGGAAAGGCAGAAGACAGTGGACTATGCAGGCAGGCTTACCTTCAATGACAAGAAAGAACCGGTAATAAATTTCGGAAAGCACAAAGGCAAGACAGCCCGGGAAGTCTATATGACAGAGCCGTCATACTTCAGCTGGATAGACAACGGGGAATTCACTCTGGACACGAAACGCCAGTTCGCCCTGCTCAAGCAGCAGTACGACAAGGAGAAACGCGAAGCGGCCCAGGCCGCCAGGAAAGAACCTCTGACAGGAGAGAAGTTCGATGCGTCCATCAGCCAGCTGAAAGAGAAATTCACCGGCAAGCTTTTCTGACCGGACAGCAGAACCGATACGGCATGAACATTACTGTAATGACCCGCAGCGGCAGATGCTACTGCCGACCTGACACGACTTGGGAGAGAGAGGACAAGGATCTTTTCTCTCCCGATTCCATTTCATCATATCTTTATACCCCAGTCCTGTTCGCCCGCATAAGCAAAGCAGGGAAATGCGTCGGGGGGAAATTCGCGGAAAGGTACTATGACTCCGTCGGATATGGAATACTCCTTTATGCCGGAGACCTTTTTGACGGCTCACCGATGGCTTATGCAGCATCCTCATGCACAGACCACACCTCAGTCCTCCCGTTCCCCATGTACAACAGGGTGACACTCCTGGAGGACAACCTGTTTGTACTGAAAAGAAACGGGGAGGAGATTTACAGGACATCATGCGGGAGATGCGGCATGATAGAAGAAAGCATATGCAGGGCATCTGCACTGACATCGTTGCGTATCGGGGATATGATAGCGACAGAGCTGGAGGACCCGGCCCCCCTGGTCTCAAAAGACATCCCTGCACATCTGGCCAAAGCAGGTGAAGCCACATGGAAAGCAGAAATAGAAGGCACGTTCTGCGGGAACAGCCTTTTCTGCTTCAACATTATTTTCTGAGGAAGAGCCACTCATGGGAATCGAACCCACGACCTACGCGTTACGAATGCGTTGCTCTACCGACTGAGCTAAAGTGGCTTTAAACACCTTAACGGATATCCTTTCCGAAAGGGACTGCAAAGTTAGAAAAAATTTTTTAGAATCCATTTAGAAGCTGTTTAAAATTTTATCGACATATAATTTCAGGACATTCATGGATGACATAATCATAGTAGGCGGAGGAGCGGCCGGGCTTGCAGCTGCCGCAGGGGCCGCCGGATTCTTCAGGCAGAACGGACTTGCCGGGAAAGTCACAGTACTGGAAAAGATGCCGAGACCGGGAAGAAAGATAATGATAACAGGGAAAGGCCGCTGCAACTTCACCAACATGAAAAGCTGGAATGACTTTTCCGGGCATATACATCCCAGAAGCAATCTCCTGAAACCGGCGTTCTACACCCTTGACCCCGGAAAGACCGTGGAATGGCTCAGGGAAGAGGGACTTGAAAGCACCGTGGAAAGAGGTGACAGGGTTTTCCCTGCCTCATACAAATCCTCGGACGTGGTGGATGCTCTCCAGCGTTCCGCAAAGAAAGCCGGAGCTTGCCTCCTTACCGGCTATGAGGTGCAGGACCTGTCAATCCGCAGTGATGACGAAGAGGGACAGTACTTCATTGTACGCTGCAGCTCGGGGGGCGTATTCACGGGCCGCAGGCTGATCATTGCGACCGGAGGCCTCTCCTACCCCTCTACAGGATCTACAGGTGACGGGTACAGATGGGCAGCCGTGACAGGACACAAGATAAGCAGGTGCTTCCCGTCACTGACAGCCATCGTCCCGAAAAACTATAAATCAATCCCTCAGGGTCACGGATCCGGAGAGGCGGACAACACTCTGCCCGGACACATAGACCGGAGTGTACCGCTTTCAGGAACCGGCTCGCTCCTGGAGGGTATCTCCTTAAAGAACATCACACTGACCCTGCTGGTCGACGGGAACACAGCCCAGGAGGAATTCGGGGACATGGACTTCACGGACGGAGGTATAGAGGGTCCTGTGGGATTCAAGGTAAGCAGGAAATGTGTCAACTCTATCATAAACGGCTCGAAAGTGCAGATAGCCATAGACATGAAACCCGCTGTGGAAAGACAGGTACTGGAATCCAGGATAAACAGGCTGTGGAAGGAAATCTCGCAGGACAGGCGCAGCGTGAACCGTCCGTACAAAGACAGGCTGCGGGTGCTGCTTGGCAAACTCATGCCTGGGGAACTGATTCCCGGATTCCTGAAATGCAACCCGTCTGTGGACCACAAGTCGCTCCCAAAAGTATTGAAGGACTGGAGATTCGACATATCAGGGTATGTCGGATACGAGAGATGCGTCATCACAGCCGGAGGAGTGTCACAAGAGAGCATCATAGCCAAGACCCTGGAATCCAAGTCCTGCAAGGGACTTTATTTCGCAGGAGAAATACTCGACCTGGACGGGGACACAGGAGGCTACAACCTCCAGATAGCCTTCTCAACCGGGATGCTTGCAGGCCAGTCTGCAGCCAGGTCCCTCATGTAAAGACAGACATCAATTCATTATAAATCTCAAACAGAATCATGATTAAAGCACTACCACTATTTGCCGCCTGCACAGGTATCCTGGCAGCAAGCCTGACGGCATGCGCATCACAGAAAGACAGACAAAATGACGGAACGGGCGATACGGAATACCGCAATCCGATAATCGGGAAAAGCATTCCCGACCCTACAGCGATCAGGGTTAAAGACGGCACATTCTACCTGTACGGCACGGAAGACACAAGGAACATACCGGTGTACAAGTCCGAGGACATGGTAAACTGGACTTTTGTCGGGACTGCATTCTCGGATGACACAAGGCCGTCATGGGACGGCAACCACAGCCTCTGGGCCCCGGAAATAAGATATATAGACGGGAAATATGTCCTGTATTACTCCTGGGCAAGATGGGGCGTAGAGTGGGAAAGCAATGTCGGAGTGGCGGTATCGGCTTCACCGGAAGGCCCGTTCACCGACCTCGGATGCCTTGTAGACGCAAATGCCGAAGACATAATGGTGCAGAATTCGATAGACCAGTTCCATTTCCAGGACAAGGGGAAACACTACCTTTTCTGGGGCAGTTTCCACGGGATATATGTCACGGAACTTGAAAAGGACGGGCTGTCCATAAAGAGGAAAGCTGACGGCACGCCGGTACTTAAGAAGCAGGTCTGCGGCTCAGCCTTCGAGGCCGTGAACATTTATAAGAAAGGGAAATACTACTATCTCCTCGCATCGGTAGGCACCTGCTGCGAAGGTGCGGCAAGTACATACAAGACTGTCGTAGGGCGTTCCACAAATGTGCTGGGCCCTTATGTGGACAGGAACGGGAAAGACATGATGGACAATGCGTATGAAACCGTAGTGCAGGGCAACAGCAAATGGGCAGGCACCGGGCACAATTCAATAATCCTGAAAGACGACGCATCCCAGGAATGGATAATCTACCACGGGTACCTCAGGGACCAGGCCGACAAAGGAAGGGTCGTGCTCATGGACAAGCTCCTGTGGTCGGAAGACGGATGGCCTTATGTAGAAGGATATACCCCGTCTGTACTATCGGAGAAACCTGTGATAAACAGATGACATACAGGCAGGAATCAGCATGAAATCACTCCCGAGCCTACCATTTCGTCATGGTCATACCATACGGAGAACTGGCCGGGAGTGATTCCGCGCTGAGGAGAGTCGAAAAGGATATAAAGCCCGCTGTCCCTCATCACGAGCGTAGCGTCCTGCAAAGGCTGCCGGTAGCGGATACGCACCCGATAACGCCGGAGTTCACCTGATTCCATAGGAATGTCCTCCCGTATCCAATGTATATCCTCCGGCCTGATACGCAGGCAACTGCGGGAAAGGCCCTTGTGAGTATGGCCTTCACCTACGTATATTACATTGTCCTTCAAGTCTGTACTTATGACAAAGAGGGAATCCTTGTGCCCCCCTACATTGAGACCTTTTCGCTGGCCTATGGTATAGAACTGCGCCCCGTCATGCCTGCCTATAATCTTCCCGTACGGGTTTTCCTTGTAGCGGGTCTTCTTTATATGTTTCTTCCCGCTCCTGTAAGTCTCTGTCTCGAACCTGATGCCATCATAAGTCACCGGGCAGGAAAGCCTGAGAAGGTCCTCGTCAGTCAGTGACCCGATCCTTTCGGAGGAAAAAGGGGAATCGGCAGAACAGCCGCCCTCATTGGCCGGATTGCCGGCTGCATCATACTCATGAGCGGGGTCATTGACTTTCAGGGATCTGGTCTCGGATATATAGTCCGTTATCATCCGCACGTCTCCCGACTCCCGGTCCTTCTTCAAGGAAAGAAGAGTGTCGTGGATGAATCCGTATTGCGCATTATCCTGGAAATAAGCGTCATAAACCTCGACAATATTTCCTTCCGCAGGACTGAGTTTCTGCTGCAGGAACGTCGGCAGGTCCACCTTTCCGACAAAGCATATCCCCTGTGAATCCTTCTTGTCCGCTGAGGGGAGGTCAGCCTCCTTGGCTATACGGCGGACCTCCGGCTTGTCAAGATCACCTACCGGGAACATCGCCCTTGAAAGCTGCTCCTGGGTGAGCTGGCAGAGGAAATAACTCTGGTCTTTGTTGGGGTCGCTTCCGGCGAAAATCCTGTACACGGGTTCCCCGTCCGCCCCGGTAATCACGTCCTTGCGGCAGTAGTGCCCTGTCGCCACGCAGTCAGCCCCAAGTTTCATGGCGCACTTGAGAAAGGCATCGAACTTTATCTCCCTGTTGCACAGCACATCAGGATTAGGGGTGCGTCCTTTAGAATACTCGTCGAACATATAGTCGACAACCCGTTTCCGGTATTCTTCGCTCAAATCGACGAAATAGAAAGGGATGCCTATCTTGCGGGCCACCATCTCAGCCACGAAGCGGTCTTCCTCCCACTCACAGTCCCCGTGGAGAGTACCTGTGGTGTCATGCCAGTTCTGCATGAAAAGGGCAAAGACATCATATCCGGCCTTCTTCAGAAGGTAAGCCGCCACACTGGAGTCTACTCCGCCTGACAATCCTACACAAATTTTCATACTGTTTCTCCTATCAGTAAGCCAACATGGACCGATTTTTCTGAAAAACAAGGCAGATAAGCGATAAATTCGTATATTTGGCCTTATGGCATTTTACAGTCGCAGTATAACTGCTGCATCACTGCCTGATTTCCGAGGTGCAAAGATAACATATATTTGTGACCGGCGCATCAGGCCTGGCAAAACATTAAAAACAGACTGCATATGAAGTCTCTCGAACTCAAGATCAATTACATGGAGTACGACAGCCTGGACGAGCTTTCTCCGAAAGACCGCGAGCTCGCACAGGCGGCCCTGGATGCGGTCCGGGGAGCATATTCACCATATTCGCATTTCAGAGTCGGCGCGGCGGTACGTCTCTCTACAGGTGAAATCGCCACAGGGGCAAACCAGGAAAACATAGCCTACCCGTCCGGACTCTGCGCAGAAAGGACAGCGATGTTCCATGCCGGAGCAACCCGTCCTGATGCGGTCATGGAAGCTCTCGCTGTGGCAGCTGAGCAGAACGGCACTCTCTGTGCTCTTCCGGCGACACCGTGCGGAGCTTGCAGGCAGGTGATGGCTGAATACCAGACAAAAGCAGGGAAGCCGATGGAGATCCTGCTGGTCGGGGCTGGGAAAATATGGAAATTCTCAAAAGTCGACGATATCCTGCCGTTCATATTCGATTCCCTGAAATGATGGAGGCAGACCGCGCCATGCGAAAGCGCCGATTTAAAAGTTTTTGAACGAAAAAAGGGTAAGCTGAATACATCGCACCGCTACAACCTCCTACCCTTGCTACCTTCCGGTCCTGGGGGAATTCAGAGGGAGCTGGTCGTGTATGACTTACCCGATGCAAAGGTAGTCATTTTTTCATGATTTCAAAAATTTATCTCTATATAAGCCATAAATCACATAAAATCCATGCCAGGATTTGAAAAGATGAGATCCGGACAGCCCGCAGACACACGTATATCGATGCCGGATGCACTTTCCCCGGCGGAGGCATGATCACCACCGTGGACCATACCCTCAAAGTCCCAATGTCCAGACAAATACGCCCCGGCATCCGATGGGCCATATCGGAAGAAGGGAGCTCTATACCCTTGCGGCACAGTTGATCCCGTCCAGGGCGGAGGAGACTATGCCTCCTGAATATCCTGCACCTTCCCCGCACGGGAAGAGCCCTTTCACCTGGGTATGCTCGAATGTCACGGGATCCCGCGGAATGCGCACAGGGGACGAAGTGCGGGACTCCACACCGAGGAGCAGGGCATCGTTGGTGTAATACCCTTTCATCTTCCTGTTCCCAATTTCAGGGAAAGCATACTTCAGCCTCATGGCGACATGCTCAGGAAGGAGCTCGTGAAGAGGCGCGGACACCGCACCGGGATGATATGAAGTGGCAGGAAGCCCGGACGAGACCGCCTTCCTGCAGAAGTCCATCATTCTCTGCGCCGGGGCCTTCATGGAACCGGTGAACCGGAACATCGCCTGCTCGACATCCATCTGGAAACGGAGCAGGGACAAGGCTCCGTATTTCGAATACTGCGGCATATCATCAGGCTCCACCGAGACCACCACGCCGGAATTGGCCCACTTTGAATTACGCGCGGAATTGGACATCCCGTTCAGGACCACCTCCCCGGGGGCAGTAGAGGACGGGACAAGGATTCCTCCCGGGCACATGCAGAAAGAAAAGACTCCCCTGCCTTCAATCTGGGTCACAAAGGAATATTCAGCGGCGGGCATGTAAGGCTGGTACCTGCCATGATACTGAATCTTGTTTATGAGGGACTGCGGATGCTCCACGCGTACACCGAGGGCAAACCCCTTGGCCTGGAGCCCCCATCCTTTCCGGTCGAAAAGCATATAGATATCCCTCGCGGAATGACCGGTCGCGAGTATTACCTTGCCGGCCTTGAATTCTTCACCGGAAACGCTCCCGTCCTCTGCTGTCCTGTCTGCAGCCACAGTGAATGTCCCGTCAGAAGACCGTGATATGTCTGTAACCCTGGTGCTGAAATGGTACTCTCCCCCGTGCTCCACGATACATTCGCGGATATTCTCCACTATGGCGGGCAGACGGTCGCTGCCTATATGCGGATGTGCGTCTATGAGAATCGACGGGTCCGCCCCGAATGCCACCAGCTGGTGCAGCACCTCACGTATATCCCCACGCTTGGAAGAACGAGTGAAAAGCTTCCCGTCAGAGAAAGTGCCGGCGCCTCCCTCTCCGAAGCAGTAGTTGGAATCCGGGTCCACGACACCTTCCCTTGAAAGCCTGGCCATGTCGAACTTCCTTCTGTGCACGTCCTTTCCCCGCTCAAGTATCACCGGTTTCAACCCGCGCATCAGGAGCCTCAGGGCCGCGAACATACCGGCCGGACCTGCACCTATCACTATGACTGGACGGGCAGAAGACACATCCTGATACTCAGGAAGCCTGTACTCCGGATACTCCTCCCCTGTCCTGTATGCCTCTACCCTGTATCTGTACAGGATCTCCCCGCGTGCATCTATTGAACGCCTTGATATCCGGTAATGCGCCACAGCTTTCGGCGTCACGCCCAACGCCCTGGATGCCGCAGCCACTATCTGTTCCGGGGACGGCTCCTTTCCTATAGGACAAGAAAGTTCGATTTCCTTCATTGCTTATCTGTTTTCTGTCAATAAATAAACGTCAGTTCGACGAATTAAAGTTCAATCCTATGTCACCTGCCGTGACCACGCTGCCGCTCCGGTGCGGCCCTGACGGGTCTTCAGGAATTCTACAATGCATCTACCTTCCGAAATCCGCAATACGCGATACAGGAGCTATGTCCAGAGCAGTGCGCTCTCCGTTCAGATAGTGGAAATAACCTGCAATGGCTATCATCGCAGCATTGTCCGTAGTAAACTTGAATTCAGGAAGATACGTAGTCCATCCACGTTTCTTTCCCTCCTCCGTCACAGCTGTACGCAATCCGCTGTTCGCCGACACTCCCCCACCTATCGTAATCTGCTTTATCCCTGTCTGCTTCGCAGCCTTTATCAGCTTGTCCATCAGTATCTCGATAAGTGTCCTCTGGAACGATGCACATATATCCTCCTTGTTCTTCTCCATGAAATCCGGATCGGTGGCAAGCTGGTCACGGACAAAGTAAAGCAATGAAGTCTTCACTCCGCTGAAACTGTAGTCCAGGCCCGGGACATGAGGCTTGGCGAAATGGAACTTCCGCGGGTCGCCCAGCTTGGCGAGCCTGTCCACTACAGGTCCGCCTGGATACCCCAGCCCCATCATCTTGGAACATTTGTCAAAAGCCTCCCCTACTGCATCGTCTATGGTCTGCCCCAGAATCTCGAAGTCCAGAGGACTGTTCACCTTGACTATCTGGGAATTCCCCCCTGACACCAGAAGGCACAGGTACGGGAACTCCGGCACAGGCGTCTCCTTGTCATACTGCTTTATGAAATTGGCAAGCACATGGCCCTGGAGATGATTCACCTCTATAAGAGGCCTGTCCAGCGCAATGGAAAGCCCTTTGGCGAATGAAGTCCCGACAAGAAGCGACCCGAGGAGGCCCGGCCCGCGTGTGAAGGCGATAGCCGTTATGTCAGACGCCTTTATCCCCGCCCTGTCGATGGCCTGGCTCACGACCGGGACAATATTCAGCTGGTGCGCCCTGGAGGCCAGCTCCGGGATCACGCCTCCGTAAGCCTTGTGCACATCCTGGCTGGCAAGGACATTGGAGAGCAGATACCCGTCCCTGATCACTGCCGCCGATGTATCGTCACAGGAAGATTCTATACCTAATATAATATCCATCACGAAAAGTTTTACTGAAACAGCCCCGGTTTCCCGGAGAAGCACTCTTTCGGCGGACAAAAATACGAAAATATCGGAGATAATTGCTATTTTTGTAAGTTTCACAAAATCTGGCAAAGTATCAGAAGGCTGCTTAAAATATTATGGCTGGTGGCAGTAGCCATCACTTCCGTCATTATCGCAGGGATCCTGTCCATACAGACCCCGCGTGTCCAGACATGGCTTTCACAGAAGATCATCGGGAAAGTCACTGCAGGAGCCGATGCCAGAATCAATTTCGGCAAGATACACATCAAGCCATTCAACACCGTCATTATCAAGGATGTGGAAGTCATCGACAAGAACCCGTGCGACACTTCGGCCAGGGACACTCTCTTCAGCGCGCAATACATAATAGCCAGGCTGTCGCTGAGGGGGCTGAGGGACAAGGAAGGGATACATATCGGAAGGACCTATGTCAGAGGAGCCAGGATGAATATGGTGATAGAGGACAGCCAGACCAACCTGGAAAGGATGTTCGGGATAAGGAAAGACAGGGTCAAAAAAGACAGCCATGCCAATGTGTTCGATATCCGGCGGGCCATAGTAAACGGCATGACATTCCGCCTGCAGAACTTCAGGAAAGACAGTAAGGACTATGACGAGGGGATAGACTGGGATGACCTTGAGGTCACTGACATAAACATAGAAGCCAGGAATCTGAAACTGGCTGACAAGATAATGTCAGGGACTCTGGACATGCTCACATTCCGTGAGAAAAGCGGCTATGTGTGCACCGGAATGTCAGGAAGCGTGAAGGCAGGACGCGGGTCAAGCGCCATAAGCGACCTGTCCATTTCAGACGAATGGTCGGAAGTGCACATCCCAGGGTTCACTATGAAATACTCGTGCGCACAGGATTTCAAGGACTTCATAGACAAGATACGGATTGAGGCAGGCATAGGGAAAAGCCGGCTGAGCATGAACACACTGAAATATTTCGTGCCCGGTCTGGACATGGAGCCGCTCACCATGGACATAGACGGCGCGGAGATACAGGGGAATGTAAGCGACTTCAGCATAGGGAGGCTTGAGGCCAGAGTCTCCGGCAGCGATGCGTCACTGGCAGTTAAAGGCAGGGTGACAGGGCTTCCTGATATCCGGAGCACCACTGCCGACATAAGAATCGACACACTCAGTTTCACCACCGGTGCCATAGAAGAAATAATTGCGTCAGTCTCAGGAAAAGAGATACCGGAGCTGTCCGGATATGCAAAAGGCCATGTATTCAGATTCAGAGGAGTGGCAAGAGGCGGGATCAACAGCCTCAATGTGGGTGGAGTGTTCAAATCCGGGCTGGGGTCCGTGGTGCCTAAACTGCATATCAAAGGCCTGCTTGACAAGGATTCGGTCACTGTGGTTTCAGGAAAACTCAGGACATTCGACCTGGACATAGGGAAAGCTGTCGGCTCCGACATCATTCATGAGTGCACCATGAATTCAAGCCTCAAGGCATCATTCGGGAAAGAGGGCCCAAGGCTTGAAATAGACTCCCTGATTGTGGACAGGCTTAATGTAAACGGATACGATTACAGCGGGATAGCGGCGGCAGGCACACTGGAGCAGGATGCATTCGACGGCAAAATCGTGTGCAGCGACCCGAACCTGAGCTTTCTTTTCCAGGGGATATTCACTGTATCAAGCAAGACAAGGAACGGGCTTTACAAATTCTACGCGAACATCGGATACGCAGACCTCAACGCGATGAACCTGGACAAACGGGGAATGTCGAGGATAAGCCTTCAGACAAGCGCCGACTTCACAAGAGTGAAGGGCAGGGACCTGCTTGGCAATATCAAGGCGGACAACATAGTCCTGGAGAACGAGCACGGCAAATACGACATCGGGGACATCACCGTATCCTCACATTCCAGCGACAGTCTGTACAGGATCAAACTTGCATCCGATTTTGCATCCGGCTCGTTCATCGGGAGCGGTTCGCTTCCTGAATTCATAAAGGACTTCAAGGATCTCGCCCTGAAAGAGCAGCTCCCTGCAATATACTCCGATTCCGCCTACGTCTGGAACGGCAACAGATACGACCTGTCCCTCAGCCTTTCCAACACGATGGACCTCCTGTCGTTCCTTGCCCCGGGCGTATATATTGCGGACAATACAGAAATGGGCATGAGCATCAGCGGGGACGGCATCATAAAAGGCAAGCTGAAATCCCAGAGGCTGGCGTACAGGGAACAGTTCATCAAGGACCTGACATTCGATTTCAGGAGCGACACCACCGGGTTCAGCGGAGAAATGCTGAGCGAGACAATCAACGCCGCCACTCTCTCCCTGAAGAACAACAGCCTGAAACTGTATGCGAAAGACAACCACATCGGGGCAGGCTTCACATACGACAACCAGGGGGAGCTCGTGAACCGGGGCGAACTGTATATTCTCGGAGACCTGTCCCGCAGACCGGACGGCAAACTCCATTCAAAGATCTCCCTGCTTCCGTCAAGCGTATATCTCAACGCCAGGGAATGGAGCATAATGCCTTCAGAACTGACAATATGCGACAAGGACATAGATGTGACCAACATTGAATTCACAAGCGGAGAGCAGTCCCTGAGGATATTCGGAGGACTTTCCGACTCTGTTGAAGACACACTGACCCTGGATGTGGAAAGATTCGACATCTCCATCATCAACCCGCTCCTGGGAAAGACCGCCGCATTTGCCGGGACGGCTACCGGGAAAGCCCTTCTTGCCTCGTCCGGTAAAGGCAAGTCGCTTTCCGTCGACTTCCTGTGCGACTCGGCAAACATATCAGGCTCCCGCATGGGCACAGTGAGAATGGGATGCCGGTGGGACAACAGTTCTGACATCATCAGCCTCGAGGCGGTGAACTTCATGGACGGGAAGACCAGCTTCGACATAAAAGGCAGCTATGCGGCCGGGAGCAAGGAAATCGGGGCATCCGCCCTGTTCAGCGGCTTCGACCTGTCATGCGTCTCGGCGTATACGGGCGGTATCTTCAGCGAGACTTCCGGTGCTCTTTCAGGGGAATTCCGGGTCAGCGGGAAGACTTCCGGGCTCGGGATAGAAAGCACCGGGGCGAGATTCGACAATGCTCTCCTGAGGATAGCTTTCACCAACGTGCCATATACTGTCAACGGCAACTTCAGGGTAGACAGCCGGGGCGTATATTTCGATGACATTTCCCTTGCAGACAGATTCGGCAACCAGGGCAAAGTCACCGGGGAAATAACTTATGAAAACTTCAGGGACATAAAGTTCGACACGAGGATAAATGCGGAAAGGATAGAATGCATAAACCTGGACGAAAAGATGAGCGATGCGTTCTACGGAAACATTTTCGCCACCGCAGGGATTTCCATCACCGGCCCGCTCAACTCCATGAAAATGGCCGTCGAAGCCACCACCACAGGTCAGGGCCAGCTGCATGTACCTGTTTCCGGGTCAGCGACATCAAGCTCAAGTGACCTGTTGACATTCAAGCAGATAAAAGTAGACAAAGCAATCGACCCATACGAGATAATGATGTCAAGGCTTCAGAAAAGGGAGAAGTCAAAGAGCAACTTCGAGATAAACCTCATCGTGGCCGCCACCCCTGGCATAGAAGCATTCGTCGAAATAGACAAGTCCACAGGGAACGTATTGTCCGGCTACGGATCAGGGACCATTGACCTTGACATCAATCCAGGGAAGGATATCTTCAACATAAGCGGTGACTATACGCTCGCCGGAGGAAGCTACAGGTTCGTCACGCTCGGGTTTGCGAAGGATTTCTCCATAAACGAAGGGAGTTCCGTCAAGTTCAACGGGGACATCATGGAAAGCATCCTGGACATCGACGCCACATACATGACCAAGACATCCCTTGGTACACTCATTGCCGACACTTCCTCAGTAAGCACCAGAAGGCTTGTGGAATGCGGCATACATATCTCCGACAAAATCAGCAACCCGAGGTTCCAGTTCAGCATCAACGTTCCGGACATAGACCCTACGGTAAAAGCCAGGGTAGAAAGTGCGCTGAGCACAGAGGACAAAGTGCAGAAACAGTTCCTTTCCCTGCTGGTATCCAACAGTTTCCTGCCTGACGAACAGTCCGGGATCGTGAACAATACCTCCCTGCTCACCTCGAACGTCTCGGCAATAATGTCCAACCAGCTGAACAACATCTTCCAGAAGCTTGACATCCCGCTGGACCTGGGTCTCAACTACCAGACAAACGACAGGGGGAACGACATCTTCGATGTGGCCGTATCGACACAGCTCTTCAACAACAGGGTGATAGTCAACGGCAACATCGGCAACAGGCAGTACACATCCGGAAGCACCAACAATGATGTCGTGGGAGACCTGGACATCGAGATAAAGATAGACAGGCCGGGGGCATTCAGGCTCAACCTGTTCTCCCACTCTGCAGACCAGTACACCAACTATCTGGACAACTCCCAGAGAAACGGAGTCGGCCTGACATACCAGCAGGAGTTCAACAGTTTCAAGGAATTCTTCAGGAAGATGTTCTCCGGAAAGAAAAAGAAGGAAGACCTCCAGAGGAAAGAGGAGCAGGCCCTGCTCAATGAAGAGAAAGTGACAATAAAGATCAATAGTGACAATGGCAGCAAGTAACCATACGGATAAAGGACAGCTGTATCTCATCCCGTCCCCTATCGGAGACAACGACCCGTCTGAAGTGATACCGGCGGCAGTGCTTGACCTTATCCCGGAGATAAGCACATTCGTGGTGGAAGAAGTCAGGACCGCACGAAGATACCTCTCCAGGGCAGGTCTCAAAGGGAAGATAGACAGCCTGGATTTCCATGTCCTCAACGAACACACAAGGCCTGAAGAGATAGAAGGGTACGCCGGGCTTTTCGAAGACGGGAACGACGTTGGCCTGATATCCGAGGCCGGGCTTCCCGCAGTCGCCGACCCTGGAGCGCAGCTCGTGGCACTTGCCCACAGGCTAGGCATAAAGGTAGTGCCTCTGGTCGGCCCGTCATCACTGATGCTTGCCCTGATGGCCTCAGGGCTCAACGGCCAGTCCTTCACATTCTGCGGCTATCTCCCGGCCAAGCCCGATGAGAGGAAGGCCAGGCTCAGGGCCATAGAGAAACTGTCCGCATCCTCACAGCAGACACAGATATTCATAGAGACGCCATACAGGAACGATTCCATGCTCAAGGACATACTGCAGTGCTGCAGGGACACTACACGAGTCTGCGTCGCTGCGGACATGACAACACCCCAGGCATATATAAGGACGCTTACTGTGGGCCAGTGGAAAAAAGAAGACACGGTCATAGGCAAAAGGCCCTGTGTGTTCCTGCTTCTTGCATGAATACAGGACAATATGATTCAGAACAATCCGTCACACAGACGGGCAACCCGATGTAAACCGATGAAAAGGAACGGCACACTTGAACTTGAAGGCATGGAATTCCATGCCTGCCACGGCTGTCTGGGACATGAGAAAATGGCCGGGAACCTGTTTACGGTAGATTTCAAGGCCACAGTGGACATGTCGGCAGCCGCGTCAAGCGACTCGCTGGAAGACGCTCTGGACTACGGCAGGATATACGGGATAGTGGAGACGGTCATGAACGGGGAGCATGCAGACCTGCTGGAGCATCTCGCAGGAAAGATCATGGCGGGGATAGAAAAGGAATTCCCGTACCTGGAGGAGTTCTCCGTCAGGGTCTCCAAGCGCAGGCCGCCTGTAAAAGGGGTGGCGGCATGGTCCAGGGTGACACTTTATCACAAACAAGACTGAACAAATGACAGGAAAGAAGAAAATAGCATTCGTGACACTCGGATGCAAGCTGAACTACGCAGAGACATCAACATACGAAAGAGGATTCACCGACGCAGGACTGGAGGTGGTGCAATGGAATGACAAGGCCGACCTTTACCTTGTGAACACGTGTACTGTGACAGAGCACTCCGACAAGAAGTGCCGCAATATCATCCGCAAGCTGCACCGGGTGTCCCCTGACGCGGAGATAGTCGTGACCGGCTGCTATGCCGAACTGAAAAAGACGGAAATAGAAAAGATCGAAGGCGTCAGGTTCGTGTTCGGGGCCGGTGAGAAAAAAGCCGTAGTGCCTACCGTGCTGCACCACATTGCCGGAGAAGACGCTGAAGAGGGACTGCCAGTGCAGGACATCGGCCCGGAAATGCAGGAGAGCGACTGCGGCAGAGGGGCATCATCATTCCTCCCGGCATACTCAAGCGGGGAAAGGACAAGATCCTTCCTTAAGGTACAGGACGGGTGCGACTATTTCTGCGCATACTGCACAGTGCCTTTCGCAAGAGGGCGCAGCCGCAACATCCCCATAATCGACCTGGTGGCCCAGGCACGGGAGATCGCCGCGGACGGGATAAAGGAGATAGTACTGACAGGGGTGAACACAGGGGATTTCGGCAGGACCACAGGTGAAAAGTTCCTGGACCTGCTTAAGGCGCTAGACGGAGTGGACGGCATAGAAAGATACCGGATCTCATCAATAGAGCCGAATCTGCTGACAGAAGAGATCGTAGACTGGATAGCCTCGGGGACAAAGTTCCTCCCGCACTTCCACATACCGCTCCAGGCCGGGAGCGACACCATCCTCAAGGCCATGGGAAGAAGGTATGACACCGCTTCCTTCGAGCAGAAGATCAATTATATAAGGAAGAAAATGGAGAGACCCGGGGCACCGCATGTCTTTTTCGGGATAGATGTAATCGCAGGTTTCCCGGGAGAGACGGACGTCCTTTTCCAGGAGACTTATGATTTCCTGAAAGACCGGATCAGGCCTGCATTCATCCACATCTTCCCTTACTCCAGACGTAAAGGGACGAAGGCGGACATGATGAAGGGGCAAGTCCGGGATTCCGTCAAGACAGAAAGGGTGAAAAAACTCGAGGGGCTGTGCGGGATACTGCACGCGGAATTCCTGGAGCAGAACAGGGGGATACATGAGAAAGTCCTGTTCGAGAGCTCAGACAAGGACGGGAAGATGTACGGATACACCGGGAACTACATAAGGATAGAAAGACCGTATGACCCTACGCTCGTGGGTAAGATAGCGGATATAATCATCTAAAGCTACATGATATGGCAAGGCTTCAATTCTTGGGCACAGGCACCTCGCAGGGTGTGCCGATGATAGGATGCGGCTGCAATGTGTGCCGCTCCGCGGACTCCAGGGACAAAAGGCTGAGATCCTCGGCTTTCGTGGAATACGGCGGGCTGAAGATACTGGTGGACGCAGGCCCCGACTTCAGGACGCAGATGCTCAGGGCAGGAATAAGTCACCTGGATGCTATCCTGCTGACACACAACCACAAGGACCACACAGGAGGACTTGATGACGTGCGTGCGTTCAATTACATCGAGAAAGCCCCTATACGGATATACTGCGAGAAATATGTGGAAGACTCGCTCCGGATGGAATATTCCTATGCATTCGCCGAGCACAGGTATCCGGGAGTCCCCGAGTGGCAGATAACACATATAGGAGAGGACCCGTTCACGGTGACGGAGAACATACCTTCCATGAAACTTGTCTGGGTGGACAGGAAAGGGTATGAGAAAATCCCCGTTTCTCCGGAGCAGTGGGCCATGGAACACCATCCCGACGAAATCCGTGACGGGAAGTACATACCGCGGCAGGCAGAAGTCATACCTGTAAGGGGGAAGCACTTCATGCTCCCGGTCCTAGGCTACAGATTCGGGAGAATAGCGTACCTGACTGACATGAACTCAATCCCCGAAAGCGAATTCGCCAAACTTGAAGGGCTGGAGCATTTCATAATAAACTGCGTGCGCCGAGGCAAGCACCTCTCGCACTTCTCCCTTGAAGAAGCTGTAGATGTAGCCCGGAAAGTGGGGGCAAGGCACTCATGGCTCACACACCTGTCCCACCAGCTTCCCGGGTACCAGGACCTGTGCAGAGAACTTCCGGAGGACATAAGGCCTGCATATGACGGGCTCGTGATAGAGTCCGTGGACTGACACCACATCCTCAAGACGGGCCACAGCCGCATTGTCCATTAAAATTCAAGGCCGCTTCTAAATCCTGTAGGGAGGGACCTTCCCCTTGTCGATAAGCTCGCGCAGCTGTCTGAGATAGTCTTCACCTCCGTCAGAGGCCGGGGAACCGAACTTGACGGAAATGTCGTTCAGGGTGTAGTCACCTTTCTTGTCTTCAAGGATGTAGGATGAGAGCGCCTTGCGGGTATCGGCAGGCCTGGAAGCAGCCGCACGGCAGATGTCGCACGTGCCGCAGTCCTCCGACTTCTCCTGTCCGAAATACTCCAGCAGATAACGGCTGCGGCAGGTATCATCCTCACTTATATATGATATCATCTTCTCCGTCCTTGCCTCGGACGCACTCCTTAGCTGCACGTACCTGGCGGTACTCAGCCTGACATCCTTCGGATGCAGGCGGTCCTCACGCAGACAGATGACAGTAGTATGGTCACAAGGTATATACTTTATTATATGCTCCACAGAGAGCAGGTACAGGAGCCGCCTGAGCTGCGGGACACTGACACCTGAGACAGAGGCAAGATAATCCTCCTCTATAGGGACAGGATATGAGAACACACCCGTATAGCGCCTCATGAGCATCTCCGCGACAGAAGCCATCTCCTTCTGCGGGAATTCTATGTCATACAGGGCCTGGCGCGGGACGATGAACTGCACCCTGGCAGGTATGTCCGCGTCTTCGAGGACAGTCCAGTGCTCCTCCCTCTCTATATATTTAATGGAGTACCAGGCCATGGACCTGTTAAGATGGAAATGGCGGCAGAACTCTTCCAGGTCGAACTTGAGCTGCATACCTATCCCGGCCTCGTACGGGATCCCGTAGAAAGAGTGCACCTTGTGGTAGATGTCCTCTATATACTCTATTTCCGGATATGACAGCTTCTCTATCTGGCGCAGCCTGCGCACGTCATTGCCGTTCCACAGCAGCACGGCATAGGAGCGTCTGCCGTCCCTGCCTGCCCTTCCGGCCTCCTGGAAATACGCTTCCGGAGAATCCGGCACGTCAAAATGCACCACATACCTCACGTCCGGCTTGTCAATCCCCATACCGAAAGCATTGGTACACACCATTATCCGGATTTTGTCCGATTTCCAGTCATTCTGCCTGGATGAGCGCAGGGCCGCCCCAAGTCCGGCATGGTAGAAGGAACTGGACAGCCCCTGTGACCTGAGGAAAGACGAAAGCTCCTCGCATCTGTTCCTGTTGCGGACATAGACAATGCCTGTCCCCGGGACTGATCGGCAGATAGATGCGAGCTGGCCCATCTTGTCCTCGCAGCGGCGCACTATGTAGGAAAGGTTCGGCCTCTCGAAGCCGCTTTTCAGCAGCAGCTTCTCCCTGAAACGGAGCTTTTCCATGATATCCTGCGCCACCTGCGGGGTGGCAGTGGCGGTCAGGGCTATCACCGGGGCGTCAACGATTTCCCTGAGCTTGCCCACCGTCAGATAGTCCGGACGGAGGTCATACCCCCACTGGGATATGCAGTGGGCCTCGTCCACCACGATATAGCTGACATCCATTTCCGTGACATACCGCCTGAAAAGCTCGGTGGAAAGACGCTCCGGGGAAAGATACAGGAACTTGAAGTCACCGTAGGCGGCATTGTTGAGACTGAGCTCCACCTCCCTGCGGGTCATCCCGGTGTAGACTGCAAGCGCCTTGATACCCCTGTCCGCCAGGTTCTGCACCTGGTCCTTCATCAGGGCGATCAGAGGCGTGACCACCAGTGCGATACCCTCCTTCATGAGAGCCGGGACCTGGAAGCACACCGACTTGCCGCCCCCTGTAGGCAGGATCGCAAGCACGTCCTTTCCCTCCGCCGCGGCCGTCACGATCTCCTCCTGCATCGGCCGGAATGAACCGTATCCCCAGTATTCCTTCAGCACATCAAGCGGGGATATGTCTCCACCGTCTTTATCCATACAATCCATCTCCTTGTCAAGGTTTCAAACCGGATATAAAGAATTTTGTTTCGAAACTGTATTCTTTCGAATCAAAACCGCAGTATTGGCACATTTTGTGCAGATGTTGTCAGGTTTTGACGTGGCAAAAGTAATAAAATAATCATACCAAAAGTTTGTCCTGTCGCAAAATTATTATATTTTTGCAGCGCATAAATTGAGATTCATAAAGTTATAAACCTTTTAATATAAGTTTGTATCATGAGTAAAATTGATTTGACCAAGTACGGCATCACAGATGTGAAAGAGATTCTTCACAACCCGTCTTACGAGGTTCTTTTCGCTGAAGAAACTAAGGATTCACTCGAAGGCTATGAGAAAGGCCAGGTTACAGAGCTCGGCGCTGTCAATGTAATGACAGGTATCTACACCGGACGTTCTCCTAAAGACAAATTCTTTGTTTACAACGAGGCCAGCAAGGACACTGTATGGTGGACTTCTGACGCATACAAAAACGACAACAAACCATGCTCTGAAGAGGCTTGGGCAGACCTCAAGGCAAAGGCTGTAAAGCAGCTCTCAGGCAAGAGGCTCTTCGTAATGGATACTTTCTGCGGTGCAAACCCTGCAACCCGTCTTAAAG
>JADIMB010000094.1 GCA_017694995.1 Candidatus Cryptobacteroides faecavium
TATTATATATGAATAAGAGTATAAGACCGCTTGCCGACCCTTCCAGGCCGAAAGTATATATTGAGACTTACGGCTGCCAGATGAATGTCAATGACAGTGAGGTGATCCTGTCCATACTTCAGGATGCCGGCTATGCCCTGACAGAAAATATTGATGAGGCGGATCTGATTCTCGCCAACACGTGTTCTATCAGGGACAATGCCGAGCAGCGTATCTGGGGCAGGATCGAGCAGTTCCGTCTCCAGAAACGGCGCCGTGACGGGGTCATCATAGGAATTGTGGGCTGTATGGCCGAGCGTCTGAAGGAGAAGCTCCTGGACTCGCATGTGGTGGACCTGGTCGCAGGTCCTGATTCCTACAGGTCGCTGCCTGCACTTCTGAGGGACATCACCCCTGACCGTCCGCAGATCAATGTCATGCTTTCCCATGAGGAGACTTATGCGGACATATCGCCTGTCAGGATGGACAAGAACGGTGTGAGCGGATTCATATCCATAATGAGAGGCTGCAACAATGTGTGCTCTTACTGTGTCGTCCCATATACCAGGGGGGCTGAAAGGAGCCGCGATCCGGAGACTATAGTCCGTGAGGCCGCGGAGCTTTTTGACAACGGGTACAGGGAGGTGTGCCTTCTGGGGCAGAATGTGGATTCATATTACTGGAAGGACAGCAGTTCCGCGGACAGGAATGTAAATTTCGCGGGCCTGCTGGAAATGGTGGCGAAGATAAGTCCTCAGCTGAGGGTGAGGTTCTCCACTTCGCATCCTAAGGACATCAGCGACGGTGTGATCTATACTATGGCCATGTATGACAATATCTGCAAGCACATCCATCTTCCTGTGCAGTCCGGCAGTAATGTGATGCTCGAGAAGATGCGCAGGAAATATACCCGCGAGTGGTATCTTGAAAGGGTGGCGAAGATACGTTCCGTAATCCCTGATTGCGGGCTTACCACTGATGTGATAGCCGGCTTCTGCGGGGAGACGGAGCAGGACCATGCGGACACTTTGTCGCTTATGGAGACCGTATGCTTTGACGGGGCGTTCATGTTCCAGTATTCGGAGAGGCCCGGCACTCTTGCGGCAAGGAAATACCCTGACGATGTGCCTGCGGAGGTCAAGACTGCGCGTCTGAATGAAATCATCGCCCTGCAGAACAGGATGAGCCTCAAGAGCAACGAGCGCGAGATCGGGAAACGGCATCTGATTCTGGTTGAGGGTGTCTCAAAGCGTAACAGGGATGAGCTTTTCGGAAGGGCAAGCAACAATAAAGTCTGTGTCTTCCCTGCGGAAGGCCATAAGGTGGGTGATTATGTTACTGTAGAGGTAATTTCCTGTACATCAGCTACTTTAATTTCGAGGCCGGTTTAGTTGCCGGGCTCTTCGGGATACGGTGCTCATGTCGATTCTCCGGGAATAAAAGTGCGGTTCTTCAGGTGACCGGCTCATATTCCCGGTTTTTTTTATAAATTCAAACTTTGTTTTAAAAACCACATATGAAATATGGAACCAAATGCACCGGACTTAGGCCATTCCGGCAAGCCGCAGGAATGGCGCAATGAGTTTTCCTCGCCTGACAATAAATATATCCTGGCTCTGGACCAGGGTACAAGCAGTTCCAGGGCGATTGTGTTTGACAGAAGCGGCAGGATACTGTCAGTTTCGCAGAAAGAGTTTACACAGCATTTCCCGGAGCCGGGATGGGTGGAGCATAACCCGTTGGAGATATGGTCCTCCCAGGCGTCAGTGATTGCGGAGGCCATCACCGGGATAGGGATAAACGGGAAGAACATCGCCGGGATCGGCATCACCAACCAGAGAGAGACCACAATCGTATGGGATGCCGAGACGGGAGAGCCTGTCTACAATGCTATAGTCTGGCAGGACCGCAGGACTTCCGGGTATTGCGATTCGCTCAAGAGGGAGGGCCTGACGGAGTTTATACGCAAAAAGACTGGCCTGATCATCGATGCATATTTCAGCGCCACCAAGATCAGGTGGATCCTGGAGAATGTGCCCGGCGCCAGGCAGAGGGCGGAAGCCGGAAAGCTCAGGTTCGGGACTGTGGACACATGGCTGGTGTGGATGCTGACCCGCGGCGGAAAGCATGTGACTGATGTTTCCAATGCCTCGAGGACAATGCTCTTCAATATCCATGACCTGAAATGGGACGAGGAGCTCCTCAGGCTTTTCGGCATACCGGCCTCAATGATGCCGCAGGTATGTTCCTCGAGTGAGATATATGGCTATACCAAGACTACGATATTTGCCCATGAAGTCCCGATCTCCGGTATTGCCGGGGACCAGCAGGCAGCCCTGTTCGGGCAGATGTGCACCGAGCCAGGTTCTGTTAAAAACACTTACGGCACCGGGTGTTTCCTGCTTATGAACAGCGGGGAGAAAGCCATCTATTCGACAAATGACCTGCTTACGACGGTCGCGTGGAAAATCGGGGACAAGGTGAACTATGCCCTTGAGGGCAGCATCTTCGTGGGCGGATCTGTGGTGCAGTGGCTGCGTGACGGGCTCGGGGTCATCAGGTCATCATCAGAAGTGGAGGCTCTCGCTGCCAGTGTCACTGACAACGGAGGTGTGTACTTCGTGCCTGCACTCACAGGGCTCGGCGCGCCGTATTGGGACCAGTATGCGAAAGGCTGTATCTACGGTATCACCAGGGGCACAACGGCAGCGCACATCGCCAGGGCCGCTCTGGAGGGGATTGCTTTCCAGACGATGGATATCGTGAACGCCATGCAGAAGGATTCCGGAGTGCAGATGAAAGAACTGAAGGTGGACGGCGGGGCCTCCAGGAACAACCTCCTGATGCAGTTCCAGTCCGACATCCTCGGTGTCCCGGTCATAAGGCCTTCTGTTACAGAGACGACCGCTCTTGGTGCGGCTTATCTCGCAGGTCTCGCTGTCGGGTACTGGGACGGGATAGACAGCATAAAGCACCAGTGGGCTGCTGAAACCGAGTTCACTCCTTCTGCTTCCGAAGAGTTCGTGAAGGCTGAGAAGGACGGCTGGAAGGATGCTGTTTCAAGGACTTTGTCAGGAAAATAAGGGAGGGGAGTGTCATGGAACTTACTTTCTTTTCAAAATGCGTGTTCGAGTTTCTGGGTACTATGGTGCTTATCCTCCTTGGCGACGGGGTCGTGGCTTCCAATGCCCTGGAAAAGTCAAAGGGGCAGAACGGCGGGTGGATAGTGATCACCATGGCCTGGGGATTCGCTGTCATGTGCGGTGTGTTCATCGCCGGACCTTATTCCGGGGCCCATCTTAATCCGGCTGTATCCATAGGCCTGGCCGCCGCAGGTTCATTCCCGTGGGAATATGTGCCAGGGTATGTGGCCGCGCAGCTGCTGGGCGGTTTTGCAGGAGCCGTGCTTGTCTACCTTTTCTATAAGGACCATTTCGATGCCACGCAGGATGCCGATGCCAAACTTGGCGTATTCTGCACTATGCCGGCAATACCGGACAAGTGGCGCAACCTTTTCTGCGAGTTCGTAGGTACATGGCTTCTTGTGTTCGTGATCCTCGCTTTCTCGAACAAGGAGAACACGCCGGAGCTCGGGATGGGAAGTCTGGGGAGTTTCCCTGTGACAATGCTCATAATGGCGATAGGCATGTCTCTGGGCGGTGCGACAGGATACGCTATCAATCCTGCCAGGGACCTTCCTCCGCGCATAGCGCATGCCCTGCTCCCGATCAGGGGCAAGCGCGACAGCGGATGGGGCTACAGCTGGATACCTGTGCTCGGGCCTGTCCTGGGCGGGCTTTTTGCCGCTGTCATGTATCACTGTGTTTATGATTGTGTCCTTTAAATGCTGCAGATTTTCTCCAATTTCTTCTCTGTCCTGTATGTGCTGATGATTCTCGGCACAGTACTCATCATACTTACGGACAGGCAGGACTCCGGACGCAAGATCTCCTGGATTCTCGTGATAGCCCTGGTGCCGTTCCTCGGCCTCCTCTGCTATATCGTGTTCGGGTTCAACTGGCGGCGGGCAGGTTTTTTCCAGAGGCGCCACAAGAACTTTCTCAAGGAATTCGATGAAAGGGCAGACGGCAGGATAAAAGACCTGCTTTTCGGGCATTCTGTCGAGGAGAAGGTCAGGGAGGATTACCGGGAACTTGCCAGGCTTCTGTCAAGTGTGGACAAGATAACAGTCAGTGATGACAATGACATAGAGATAATAACATCCGGCAAACGCAAGTTCGATGCTCTGACCGAGGATATACGCAATGCAAAGGACCATATCCACATGGAATACTTCTATTTCAAGAAGGATATGGGCAGCAGGAAGATACGTGCGCTTCTGATGCAGAAGGCCAGAGAGGGGGTCAAGGTCAGGTTCATCCATGAGAATATCGCGAATTTTGAGATAAGCCCGAGGTATTACAAGGAAATGAAGAAGGCAGGGGTCGAGGTCGTCCCTTTCACCAACACCAGAATCACCCATCTTACAATCGGCGCCCAGATAAACTACCGGGACCACAGGAAGATTGTCGTGATCGACGGAAAGATAGGTTATACCGGAGGCATGAATATAAGCGACGACTATTTCGTCCGCTGGCGGGATACGCACATGAGGATAACAGGGGAGGCCGTGTCCAGCCTGCAGTACAGCTTCATGAACTCGTTCATAACCTCCGGGGGGAAAATCGGGGAGGATTATTCAAGGTATTTCCCTTGCCATATGAGGCTGAATCCTGCCAAGCTCATACAGATTGTCCCGGACGAGCCTGACAACCAGTGGCCGGTGATACAGATGGGCACTGTCTGGGCTGTGCAGCATACAAGCAGGTATATCTATATACAGACTCCGTATTTTGTGCCGCCCGAGCCGTTGCTGATGGCTCTGAAGTCTGCTGCTTTGAAGGGAGCGGATGTCCGTATCATGCTGCCGCATAAGGCTGATTTGAGTTACATGGGGCCGGCGAACCGTTCGTATTATACGGAATGCCTGGAGGCAGGCATCAGGATTTATGAGAAGACCGGCAATTTCATACATTCGAAGACCCTTGTTTCCGATGATTATCTTTCAATCCTCGGCTCTGCCAATATGGATTACCGCAGTTTCGAGATTAATTATGAGATAAACACTTATATCTTTGATGAGATGGTGGCAAAGGAGAACAGGGCTATTTTCCTCAAGGACCTGGAGTCCTGTTTTGAGGTCACGCTGGAGGAGTGGAAAAAGATACCGTGGTACAATAAGCTGACGCAGGCTGTCATCCGTCTTTTCGCCCCGTTGCTCTGAGGACGGCGGCTGTATGACAGCAGGGGGGACAAGACAAAACCAGGGCGGCTCCGTGAAGGGGCCGCCCTGGTTCTTGAATCATGTGTGTACTGTCTCTTGACTACTCTTTCCCTCCGCCGAGAGCCTGGTACAGGGTAACCACGGACTGCAGCAGCTGGTACTGGTCGCTGATTGCGTTCAGCTGGGCGCTGAGCAGCGACTGCTGGGCAGTCAGGAGTTCGAGATATGTAGTTCCGGAAGAGTTCCTGAACAGGTATTCCGTAGATACCAGTGTCCTTTCAAGGTCTTTACACTGCGCCTGATGCTTCTCGAGCATGGTCTCATGCGTCTGGATTGCAAAAAGGGCGTTGTTCACCTCTTCGCCCGCAGTGAGCAGAGCCTGCCGGTAGGTGAGCCTTGCGATTTCCTCTTCAGCCTTGCTGACTTTGAGGTTTGCCCTCAGCTGCCCGTGATTGAAGACCGGCATTGTGAGCTGTCCCAGCGCAGAAAGAAGCCATCCTGCCGGATTACTGATGGCCTGACCTATGCTGTTTGTCCATCCTGCACTTCCGGAAAGGTTGATGCTCGGGTAGAATGCCGCCCTGGCCATGTTGGTCGTATAGTACGAGCTTGCGTATGCCATTTCAGCCTGCATGACATCAGGTCTGTTTGAAAGCAGCTGGAGAGGTACTGGTACCGATATGTTGTCCGGCACAGTCTGTTCGGACAGTGTCCCGCGTTCTATAGGGAAATACGGCTGTCCGAGCAGTGAGCAGAGGGCATTCTCTGTCTCTCTCTGCTGCCTTACCAGGTCTGCGTATGATGCTTCCAGGGCATACAGGTTCGCCCTTGCCTGTGTTACTGCGCTTTCATTGGTCTGTCCCACTTTCAGCATGACTTCCATGGTCCTGACCTGTTCTTTCCAGATTTCTACATTTTCCGCACTTATCTTCACCTGGTCATCAAGCATGAGCAGTGCGTAGTATGAGTTGGCTATCGTCCCTATTATCTGGGATCTGACAGCCTGCTGGTAAGCCTGCTGCTGCAGGAGAGTTGCCTGTGCCCCTCTCTTTGAGTTCAGCAGGGACCCGAACAGGTCTATGTCCCAGCTGACAGCTCCGCCTACATTGTAGTTCCAGCTTACCTTGCCTGCATTGACACTGCTGAGACCTCCCTGAGGCGTGAGATTGAGAGAAGGCGCATATGCCCATTTCGCTGCGGAAAGCTGGGCCTTCGCTTGCTCTACCCTGAGGATTGCGCTCTGAAGGTCCACATTATGCTCAAGTCCTGTTTTTATCAGGTCCTGGAGATACGGGTCAGTGAACATCTCCTCCCATGGCATATAGCCGAGGGATGTCGTGTCTTCCGTGGCCGTCTCCATGACTTCTGCCCTGTAGAGGCTGTCCACAGGCAGGTCCTCAGGCCTGTGGTATTTCCTGTATATGGAGCAGCTGCTTGTGAGTGCGACTATGACTGTCAGTAAAAGTATCTTTTTCATTATGCTCTGTCCTCCTTTCTTTTGCCCATCACTCTCTCTTCAATATACTGGAATATTGTGAAGAAGACAGGGGTTATAAACACAAGGGCGATTGTTCCGATGACCATACCTCCGATGACAGGGATACCGAGTGAGTGGTATCCGTTGGCACCGACTCCGCTCGCTATTGCCAGAGGCAGAAGTCCGAACACCATCGAGAACACTGTCATGAGGATAGGCCTCAGCCTTATTCCTGCTGCTGATATACCGGCCATGCTGAGTGACATCCCCGCCTTTCTTCGTTCGCTCGCATACTCCGTGATAAGGATTGCGGTCTTTGAAAGCAGACCTATCAGCATGATGATACCTACCTGCATGTAGATGTTGCTCTCGATACCCCATATCCTTGCTGCAAGGAATGACCCCATAAGTCCGAACGGTACTGAGCAGATGACTGCAAGAGGCAGGAAGAAGCTTTCGTACAGCCCGCAGAGAATCAGGTAAATGAAGACGATACACAGTATGTATATCAGGGTGGTTGTATGTGATTCTGCCAGCTGGGCCTCTTCCCTGGTCATGCCGGAGAACTCGTATCCGAATCCCGTAGGAAGCACTTCTGCAGCGACTTCCTGCACTGCGATGATCACATCTCCGGAGCTGTATCCGTCCTTAGGCATACCCTGCACCGTGATTGACGGGAACAGGTTGAACCTGCTGAGGATTTCTGATCCGTATGACTTTGTCAGTGTGATGAACTGGCTCACCGGTGCCATCCCGGATGCCGTCTTGACGAATATGTTGTCAAGGGACTGGAGCTGGTCGCGGTCTTCCGGCCTGGCCTGGAGGATCACCCTGTACAGCTTCGTGAACCTGTTGAAGTTGGATACGTATGAACTTCCGAGATAACTCTGCATCACGGACAGCACCTGGTCTGCCGTTGTCCCTGCCCTCAGACATTTGGCTGCATCCACATCCACTGTATACTGAGGGAACTCTGTACTGAATGATGTGTAAGCCATCTGGATTTCAGGTCTCTGGTTGAGGGCTGCAATGACTTTCTTTGTCATGTCGTTCAGCTCTTCGATACCTTTACCTGACCTGTCCTGTATGTCCACCTGGAAACTGTTACCTGTACCGTAACCGGAAATCATAGGCGGGGCGAAAATGAATATCTGTGCATTCTTGATGTGCGCAGTCCTTGCGTAGATCTGGTTCATGACAGCTGTGTTGCTGTGCTCCTTCCCTTCACGCTGGTCCCATGGCTTGAGCTTGATCATGAGCATACCGTGCGATGCACCGCTACCTGCAAAGGAGAATCCTGCCACCTGGTTGAATGTCCTGATTTCAGGGATGTCCTGTATGCTCTTCTGCACTTCTGTCAGAATCTGGTTCGTCTCGTTCAGGGTGCTGCCCGCTGATGCGTCCACACTCATGAAGAGGGATCCTGTATCCTCGTTAGGCACAAGGCTGGTCTTGGTCGTGCTCATAAGGTACATCAGAAGTCCGATCGCGCCAAGAATGAGCAGGCCGGAGAGCCATTTGTTCCCTATGAAGAATTTCACACCGAACTTATATTTGCGTACTATCCGTCCGAATACCGTGTCAAACGCGATCCTGAACCGGGTAGAGAACTGCTTCGGCCTTTCTCCTGGCTTGACTTCCTCGTTAGGCTTGAGCAGCAGGGCGCAGAGCGCCGGGGAAAGTGTCAGTGAGTTGAGGGCCGAGAGACCTACCGCCGCGGCCATTGTAAGACCGAACTGGGTGTAGAACACTCCTGATGTACCTCCCATGAATGACACAGGGATGAACACCGCCATGAAGACCAGTGTTGACGTGATGATGGCGGACGCCACTCCGTTGGCTCCGTCCACTGCCGCCAGATATGGTGATTTGTAGCCTTCATCCAGCTTTACCTGCACCGCTTCCACCATGATGATGGCATCATCCACAATCGTACCGATAGCCAGCACGAGGGCGAACAGTGTCAGCAGGTTGATGGAGAATCCAGCCACTACCAGGAATGCGAATGTACCTATAAGGGCGACGAAGATACTGATGGTAGGGATGATTGTCGCCCTGACGTTCTGCAGGAAGACATATACCACCAGGACCACAAGTATGATCGCTTCGAACAGAGTCTTTATCACTTCGTGGATGGATGCATCAAGGAAGTCCTTGGTACTCATGATGTCCACGATCTCGACTCCCTTAGGCAGGTCTTTCGCTGCTTCTTCGAGGTATGCGTCAATGGCGTTGATGATCTCGTTGGCGTTACTTCCCGCTGTCTGGTTGATCATCATTGTGACGCCTGGAGCGCCCATTACACGTCCTTCATACGAGTAGGTCTGTGCTCCGAGTTCCAGGTCCGCGATGTCCTTGAGCTTGAGGACGCGGCCGTCCCCGTATGCCTTAATGATGATATTGCCGAACTGCTCTTCCGTCTCGAGGCGTCCCCTGTATTTGAGTGTATACTGGAACACGTTCTTGGAGTCCTCGCCGATTGCACCGGTTGATGCCTCTATATTCTGGGCTGACAAGGCTGCACTTACATCGCTAGGCTGTATTTCGTACTGTGCCATGATGTCAGGCTTCAGCCATATACGCATTGCATAGTCACCACCCATTACGTTTGCCTCACCGACTCCGGAAATACGCTGGATTTCCGGCTTGATGTTGATGCTCAGGTAGTTGGTGAGGAATGTCTCGTCGTATGTGCCGTCCGGGCTTGCAAGAGCGAACACTTTCAGGGTACTGCTCTGGCGCTTCATGGTCTCCACTCCGACCCTTGTCACCTCGGCAGGCAGGAGTGACTGTGCCCTTGAAACACGGTTCTGTACATTGACTGCCGCCATGTCTGGATCAACTCCCTGCTTGAAATATACAGAGATGGACGCGCTTCCTGTGTTACTTGCCTCGGAAGTCATGTATGTCATGTTTTCCACACCGTTTATGGCTTCCTCGAGAGGTACAATCACACTGTTCTGTACGGCGGTTGCATTCGCTCCACTGTATGTGGTGCTCACACGGATGGTAGGCGGTGCGATATCCGGATACTGCTCTACAGGCAGCACCGAGAGGCCGATCACACCCACCATCACGATGAAAATCGATATAACCAATGACAGGATAGGCCTGTCGATGAACGTTTTAAGATTCATATTCCTTATTCTCCTTCTTTTGAGGAATCAGGTGCGGCGGCTATAGGTGTGCCTTCCCTGAGCAGACCTGCTCCCTCTGCTACGATTACATCACCTTCCTTGAGTCCTTCCTCTACGATGTACTCCTTGCCATCGTTGACCTTGAACACTTTAATCTGAGTTGAAGTTGCCTTCCCGTCCACAACCTTATAAGTGAATATCTTGTCCTGTATCTCGAAGGTGGCTTCCTGCGGGATCACCAGGCATCCTTTCCTGTCGTAAGGGATGTTTATCATGGCTGACCCGCCGCTCATGAGGCGTCCTTCAGGGTTGCTGAACACGGCCCTGAGGCTCACTGCTCCTGTGGTCTTGTCCACGATTCCGCTGATAACATCGATCTTGCCCTTGTGCTCATATGTGCTGCCGTCGTTGAGTGTAAGTGTCACTTCAGGATATGAGGCCACTGTCTTTTCGATGGACCCGTATTCTGCAGTGAGCTTGAGGACTTCCTTCTCCGGCAGGGAGAAGTATACGTACATCTGGGAATTGTCTGAAACGTTTATGAGCGATTCCCCCATTGCTGACACGATTGTGCCGACACGGACTGATGTCATGCCTGCCGACCCGTTCACCGGGCTCTGTACTTTCGTGAATGAGAGATTGTTTGCCGCGCTGGCTTCCTGCGCCTTTGCGTTCGCGAGATTCGCCACGGCTGTATTATATGAGTTCCTGGCTGTCTGAAGCTCGAAGTCGGATATCACATTCTGCTTGTAGAGTTCTTCGCTTCCTGTGAGGTTCAGTTTGGCTGTAGCTTCCTGTGCCTCTGCTGATGCCACTGCTGCAAGAGCCTGCTTGTATGCGGCGGCATAAGGGATTGTATCGATAATGAAAAGAGTTTCCCCTTTCTTGACATTCGCCCCTTCTTTGACAAGGACGTCTGTAATAATACCTGAGACCTGCGGACGGACTTCCACGTACTGTTTTCCTTCTATTACAGCTGTGTAGCTTTCAGAAAGTGTCCTGTCTTCAGGGGCCAGTCTGATTAATGGATAAACACTGGCCTGTGTCTGTTGCTGCTGGGCTGACTGCTGCTTGCAAGAAGTAATGCCGATAAGCAGGCACAGCCCGATTGTCATAACATTTAAACCTTTCATTTTTCTATATAATTTTTTCCTTGTATTTCCGCGCACAAAATTATTACATACTTTTTCTATAAATTTGTAAAAAATTCTTATATATTTGTCCAAAAGTTGCTTTTTTGCTTTCGTAGCCCTTTATATAAGGGGTGTTTGTCAAAATGAGACAAAATTGCGCAAAAACTTTGCCATAGTACATGCAATACATCAATACTCAACAACTTTCTTTGTTTGTCCCGGAAAATAAAAGGGTCGGCGACAGCTTCTTCTTTTTTGTGACCGGGGATGTGAAACGGCTCATGGATTATCAGTTTGTGGGCTCCAGGATAATGATTCTTGTGAAAAAAGGTACTCTGTCGCTTGTGATAAACGGCAATTCCAGGGTCATGCGCGAAAAGTCCTATGCGGATATCCTTGACGGTACGATGATCCGCTTCACTGAGATGTCGGAGGACGCTGAGATATTCTGCGCATTCACTACCAAGTCTTTTTTACTGGATGCTTTCCAGGGAGTCATGCCGGAGCCACGTGACTATACATTCAAGGTGCTTGTGGATCCTGTGGTCAATCTTGAGAAATCCTGCAGGTTCGAGGGGATGTGCTGCCAGATGGAGTTGCTATACGGTATCATCTCTGATACGGGACACAGGTACAGGACGGACCTGGTGAAGCTGTATGTCAAGGCGTTTGTGCTTGAACTGAGCAATGCGCTGAGCGAAATGGACAAAGAGACTCTCACTTTCCATAAAATAAGCAAGAAGGAGCTCCTCATGGCCTCGTTTATCGACCTGGTGTGGAAGCATCTTACAGAGACGCGTGAAGTGTCGTTCTATGCAAGGGAGCTGTGTGTCACCCCGAAACATCTTTCTCGGGTGGTGAAGGAGACATCCGGGAAAACTCCCCATGACATAATCGCGGCGGAGACACTTTCTCTTGCTGTGCAGCTGCTGCAGAACAACAGCCTGCTGATACAGCAGATTGCCGATATCCTCCATTTCTCGGACCAGGCGGCATTCTCGAAATTCTTCAAGAAATATGTGGGGATGTCTCCGGCGGACTACAGGAAGTCCTATAATGAATCCGGCCCTGAGATGAGCTGAATCAACGGTCTTTCCACACTTTCAGGTACTCCTGAAGGGCCCACATCTCGTCGCGGTACTTTGCAGCGGCCATGAAATCCAGGTCTGCGGCGGCTTTCTGCATGTTTTTCCGTGCCTGCTCGACGGACTTCTCCACCTGTCCGCGGCTCATCGAGCGGATTACAGGATCCTGCAGTACGGCGGCAAGGTCAGCTTCGATATAGCCGTCCTTGTACGCCGAGTTGCTTTCTCTTCTGGAGTCATGCCCCAGTCCGACGCTGACTGTCCCCCTGCCGAGGTCGCTCGGGTCCGGGATATAGTGCGGGGCATCGTATGAATTTGCGGCGCTGACCTTACCTGAGACAGTGTTGGCAAGTCTCGGGTTCCGTCTTCTGGCTGTGTCCCCCTCGGCCTGCCCGTATTCGTCGGTAAGCGCGTTCTTCTTTATTGAGACCTGTGTAGGAGTGATGTTGTGAAGCTTGTTGTATTCCATCTGCTTGGCTCTGCGCCTGTCGGTCTCGTAGATGGTCTCCTGCATGGATCTGGTGATAGTGTCTGCGTACATTATCACCAGCCCGTTGACATTCCTGGCCGCGCGCCCTGCGGTCTGGGTAAGAGACCTCCCTGAGCGCAGGAAACCTTCCTTGTCGGCATCCAGGATCGCCACAAGGGAGACTGTCGGGATGTCAAGGCCTTCCCTCAGAAGATTCACGCCGACAAGTACATCGAAAAGCCCGTTCTTGAAATCCTCTATTATTTCCACTCTTTCCAGCGTGTCGACGTCGGAGTGGATATACCGGCACCTTACCCCCATGCGGGTGAAATATTTCTCCAGCTCCTCTGCCATCCTCTTGGTCAGAGTGGTGACCAGCACCCTTTCATCTTTGTCCGCTCTCACGCGGATTTCCTCCAGGAGGTCATCCACCTGGTTCTTTGTCGGCCTCACTTCGATAGGCGGGTCAAGAAGTCCTGTAGGGCGGACTACCTGCTCTACTACCAGGCCTTCTGATTTTTCCAGTTCATAGTCTCCTGGTGTGGCGCTGACATATACTTTCTGGCCGGTGACGGACTCGAATTCGTCGAATTTGAGCGGCCTGTTGTCCGCGGCTGCGGGAAGCCGGAACCCGTATTCTATCAATATTGACTTCCTTGAATGGTCCCCTCCGTACATGGCCCTGATCTGGGGCAGTGTGACATGGCTCTCGTCTATGAATGTAATGAAATCGCGAGGGAAATAGTCCAGCAGGCAGAATGGCCTCATACCTTCGGCTCTTCCGTCAAAATATCTGGAGTAGTTCTCTATCCCGGGGCAGTATCCCATTTCCTTTATCATCTCAAGGTCGTATTCCACCCTTTGCTTCAGCCGCTTGGCTTCCAGTGGCTTGCCTATTTCCTGGAAATATTCGCACTGCCTCATCATGTCATCCTGTATCTGGCTGACGGCCTTTATGCTCCGCTCTTTGGTGGTGACGAAATTGTTGGCAGGATAAACGGAAACTTCGTCAAGTCCGTCGATGAATGCCCCTGTAACAGGGTCTATGATTGAGATGCTGTCCACTTCGTCTCCGAAGAATTCTATCCTTACGGCGTTGTCCCCATAGCCGATACATATGTCCACTGTATCGCCTCTGACACGGAATGTGCCTCTTTTGAAGTCTGTTTCTGTCCTGGAATACAGAGCGTCGACCAGCTGGTAAAGTAGTCTGGTCATGCTTCGGGTCTCTCCTTTCTTGACGGTGATAGTCTGCGCATGGAAATCTGCCGGGTTGCCGATACCGTACAGGCATGAAACGCTTGATACCACGATTACGTCACGCCGGCCTGAAAGCAGCGATGACGCCGCACTGAGCCTCAGCTTTTCTATTTCGTCGTTGATGCTCAGGTCTTTTTCTATATATGTGTCGGTAGTCGGGATATAGGCCTCCGGCTGGTAATAATCATAGTATGAAACGAAATATTCCACAGCATTGTTAGGGAAAAATGACTTGAACTCCCCGTACAGCTGCGCTGCCAGAGTCTTGTTGTGGCTCAGAATGAGTGCAGGCCGCTGGAGACGTTCAATCACATTTGCCATGGTGAACGTCTTTCCTGATCCTGTCACACCGAGCAGCGTCACGGCATCTACCCCGCTGTCCAGTGCTGAACAAAGTCCTTTTATCGCTTCAGGCTGGTCACCGGAAGGTCTGTATTCTGATTCAATCTTGAATTTCATATTTAACGTCAGTCCGACGAATTTATGTTTAACGAATATTATATTAAAAACCAATATTTTATCATTTGTGACCGGAATCCGTCACACTGACGTTAAGGATTTCTGGAAGAAATCCTGTCTGTCTACCCCCAGTCACCTTGCGGTGACGGCCCCGGTGGGGCATGCGGCTCCGCTTCGCTCCGCCGGCACCTGCGCTGCCTCGGTTCCCTTCCGGAAACCTCGCTGACG
>JADIMB010000095.1 GCA_017694995.1 Candidatus Cryptobacteroides faecavium
TATTCCTTGCCTGCGAGTCTCTTGTAGGTGTTGAGCCTGATCTTGGCGTATTCCTCGGTCTTCTGGAGGAGTTCGGCCGCATGGTCAGGGAACGTCTTGTAGAGTGAAGCGAATCGTACCTCGCCTTTGAGGAAGTCCTGGAACTTGCTCCAGTCAGGCTCCTTGCTGTCAAGGGTGAACGGGTTCTTGCCCTGCTCCTCGAGAGCCGGATTGTACCTGTAGAGATGCCAGTAACCGCACTCCACGGCAAGTTTCTCTTCTTTCTGGCTAAGTCCCATTCCTGCTTTCAGACCATGGTTGATACATGGTGCATAAGCGATGATGAGGGACGGACCGTCATAAGCCTCAGCTTCCTTGATAGCGTTGAAATACTGGGCAGGGCTGGCCCCCATAGCTACCTGTGCTACATAAACATAGCCATAGCTGATAGCCATCATTCCCAGGTCTTTCTTGCGCACTCTCTTTCCGGAAGCGGCAAATTTTGCGATTGCGCCTGCAGGGGTTGACTTGGATGACTGTCCTCCTGTGTTGGAGTACACCTCGGTATCAAGCACGAGTACATTCACGTTCTCTCCTGTAGCGAGTACCTGGTCGAGTCCGCCGTATCCGATGTCGTATGCCCAGCCGTCACCTCCGATAATCCACTGTGAACGGGCAGGGATGAAGTGCTTGTAGACGAGCAGCTGCTTGCAGATGTCGCATCCGCATGCCTCCATCAGAGGCACGAGTGCGTCCGCAACCTCACGTGTGGTCTTTGCGTCGTTCTTGTTGCCGAGCCACTTGGTGAACTGCGCCTTGATCTCGTCTGAGCAGCATGTGCATGCAAGGCCTTCCGCCATCAGCCGTGCCACTGTCTCGCGGGCCCTGTCGGATCCCAGCTTCATGCCGAGGCCGAATTCAGCTGCATCCTCGAACAGGGAATTTGCCCATGACGGACCATGTCCATGTGCGTTTGTGCAGTATGGCGCAGCAGGGAATGAAGCACCGTAGATGGAAGAACATCCGGTGGCGTTGGCGATCATCATGTGGTCACCGTAAAGCTGCGTTATAGTCTTGATGTACGGAGTCTCGCCGCAGCCTGCGCACGCGCCGGAGAACTCGAACAGAGGCTGAGAGAACTGCGCGTTCTTCACATTCTGGAACTTGTTCTGTACGGTGTCCTTGTAGCCTACGTGAGAGTGCAGATAGTCGAAGTTCGCCTGCTCGTGCTCCTGTGTCTCTGCTGATACCATGACAAGAGCCTTTTCCTTGGCAGGGCATACATCGGCGCAGTTGCCGCAGCCAGTACAGTCGGCAGGAGATACCTGCATGGTGAATGTGTACTCTTTGAATACAGCCTTGCCCTGTGCCTTCTTGACGCCGGCAGGAGCTGCTGCAGCCTCTTCCGCTGTCATGAGGAACGGACGGATTGCTGCGTGAGGGCAGACAAATGCGCAAGTGTTGCACTGGATACAGTTGTCCGGATTCCACTCAGGAACCTTCACTGCTATGCCCCTCTTTTCGTATGCTGTAGTCCCGGCCGGGATAGTTCCGTCCGCAATGTCGGAGAATACGCTTACTGGAAGCGTGTCACCGCACTGGGCATTCACTACATCGGCGATTGTCTTGACAAACTCAGGAGCCAGACGGTCCTTGTTAGGGTTCTCGAACTTGGCTGTGATATCCTTCCAGTCTGCAGGTACGTCTACTTTGATGTACTCTCCGCCTCTGTCGACAGCGGCATAGTTCATTTTGACGACATTCTCGCCCTTCTTTCCGTAGCTCTTGTCGATAGCCTTCTTCATGTATGTCACTGCATCCTCGTAAGGGATGATGCCTGTGATCTTGAAGAATGCCGACTGGAGGATTGTGTTGGTCCTTCCGCCGAGTCCGATCTCAGAAGCGATCTTGGTGGCGTTGATGATGTAGAACGATATATTCTTTTTACCGATTATGGCCTTTACGTTGTCCGGTACTCTCTTGAGAGTCTCTTCTACATCCCAGAGGCTGTTGAGAAGGAATGTGCCGTTCTGCTTGATCCCTTTCAGTACATCATATTTATAAAGGTATGAAGGGACATGGCAGGCGACGAAGTCCGGTGTGGACACCAGATACGGAGCCTTGATAGGGGAGTCCCCGAATCTCAGGTGAGAGCAGGTGTATCCGCCTGATTTCTTCGAGTCATAGTCGAAGTAGCCCTGGCAGTATTTCTGCGTATGGTCACCGATGATCTTGATGGTGTTCTTGTTTGCACCTACTGTACCGTCTGACCCGAGCCCGTAGAATTTGCATTCTGTAGTACCAGGCTTGACGATGCTGACTTCATCCTTTACAGGGAGGGACTTGAATGTCACGTCATCCACTATGCCAAGTGTGAACCCGTCCTTAGGCTCCGCAAGCTCCAGATTCTCATAAACTGCGTGGATCTGTGCAGGGGAAGTGTCCTTTGAGGACAGCCCGTAACGTCCTCCGATTACCAGAGGTGCGTTCTCCTTGCCCTGGAACAGGGTCTTGATGTCGAGGTACAGAGGCTCTCCGAGTGAACCAGGTTCCTTGGTCCTGTCGAGTACTGCTATCCTCTTGACGCTCTCAGGAAGCACCTTCATGAAATATTTCGCTGAGAACGGCCTGTAGAGACGTACTACGATGAGACCGTATTTCTTGCCCTGTGCTGCGAGGTGGTCTATTGTCTCCTTGATGGTCTCTGTGACAGAACCCATCGCAATGATGACGTTCTCTGCATCTGGTGCACCGTAATAGTCGAACGGGCGGTAATTCCTTCCTGTGAGCTCGCTGATTTCACCCATGTAGCGTGCGACGATATCAGGTACAGCGTCATAGTACTGGTTGCAAGCCTCACGGGCCTGGAAATATACATCGCTGTTCTGTGCCGTGCCGCGTGTCACAGGTGCGTCAGGTGTAAGGGCCCTTTCCCTGAACCTGGCGAGGGACTTGGTGCTGATCATTCCCTTGAGGGCTTCCTCGTCGATCAGCTCGATCTTCTGGATTTCATGCGAGGTGCGGAAACCGTCGAAGAAGTGGAGGAAAGGTATGCTGGATTTGATAGCAGAAAGGTGAGCCACTGCAGCGAGGTCCAGAGCCTCCTGTACGGATGCTGATGCGAGCATCGCAAATCCTGTCTGGCGGCAAGCCATCACGTCCTGGTGGTCACCGAAGATCGAAAGCGCATGTGAAGCGAGTGCACGTGCCGACACATGGAATACGGCCGGAAGCATTTCTCCGGCAATCTTGTACATGTTCGGGATCATGAGGAGCAGGCCCTGTGATGCCGTGAAAGTTGTAGTGAGGGCACCTGCCTGGAGAGCTCCGTGGACTGCACCTGCAGCTCCTCCTTCACTCTGCATTTCAGTTACTTTTACGATTTCACCGAAAAGGTTCTTTTTTCCTTGTGCGGCCCATTCATCTACATACTCCGCCATTGTTGAAGACGGAGTGATAGGGTAGATGGCAGCCTGCTCACTGAAAAGGTAAGCCATATGCGCTGCGGCATAGTTACCGTCACAAGTGATGAATTTTTTTTCGTTTGCCATAATCGTTAATTGTTTATTATGTAGTGTAATAAATCTGTCAAATAATAATCCGTGTGCGTTCACGGAATAATACAAGACATTGCAAATTTAGTTAAATAATTTGAGATTCAATGATAAAAGGCGTTTAAAATTCCTGAAAAACAGGAATGCAAAATCTGCACCGCCACACTTGAGAAAAGTCGGGCGGTGCAGATTTGTAAAAATCGCGTCCGTATGCGGCTGCGAAGGCTCTTTCCGGTCCATGAGGGTTAAAGGCCCAGGATTGTCCTGCACATCCTTCCGAGTCCTTCCTCAAGCAGTTTCCTCGGGCATGCAAGGTTGATTCTCAGGAAGTCTTCTCCTCCCGGCCCGTACATCGTGCCCGGATTCACCATGACCTTGCCGTCCCGGAGTATTCTCTCTGCAAGCGCATCGGACTTCATGCCGGAGCGGGAAATGTCCATCCATGCCAGGTATGTGCCTTCGAGAGGCAGTACCCTGTACCCGGGAAGATGACCGGATATGTACGACACGAGATAAAGATAGTTGTCATAAATGTATCTGCATAGCTCGGCAAGCCATTCTTCCCCTTCGGTATATGCCGCTATCAGGGCATCGGGACCGAAGGAATTGATGTGGTCCAGCTCGCTCTGCTTCATCGCTTCCTTTATCCTGCCGCGTACGGAGCTGTCTGCTGCCATGATGTTGGCGATTTCAAGTCCTGCTATGTTGAAAGCCTTGCTCGGGGAAGAGCATGTGACACTGTTCATCAGGAATCTGTCAGACAGGGATGCGAACGGGATATAGTCATGTCCCGGATATGTAAGCTCGCAGTGTATCTCGTCCGCAATTACAAATACACCGTTCTCCAGGCATATTTCGCCGACTCTGGTAAGTTCATCCCTTGTCCATACGCGCCCTGAAGGGTTGTGCGGGTTGCACAGGATAAGCAGTTTTGCATCCGGATCGGAGGCTCTCCGCTCCAGGTCCGCAAAGTCGATACTGTATGTGTTATCCTTGTATATCAGCGGGTTGAGAGACAGTGAGCATCCGTTCTTGGTGACAGATGTATAGAAACAGTTGTATGCCGGTGACTGGAAGATGACCTTTTCCCCCAGTTTCACAAGGGCTTTTATGATGGCGGTAAGGGCAGGGACTACACCTGATATAGGCAGGATCCAGTCCGGCTCCATGGACAGTCCATGTCTCCTTCCGAACCATCCGCATACCGCATCGAAGTACTTCTGCGGCATCTTTGTATATCCGAACACTCCATGCCCGACTCTTCTCCTGAGGGCGTCCAGCACTGCCGGAGCGGTCCTGAAATCCATATCCGCCACCCACATTGGTATGACACCTTCTTCTTCCGCCAGATCCCATTTGACAGACTCTGTACCGCGGCGTGGCACTATTTCATCGAAATCGTATTTTCCCATAGATAAAATTCCGGCCATTCTTCACCATCATCACGGATCCGGCAATGAGCCGGAGGCAGCGGATCATGGTTCCGAATGACCGATTGGATAAATGACATATATGTATACTGTATGTCCGCCGGTATCCTGAAGATTACATTACGGCTAGAGGGTTGTGAGTCCCTCGATAGTGACGTCTCCGGCGATTTTCTTGACAAGGCCCTGAAGGACGTTGCCTGGTCCTATCTCCATGAAGTACCCCGCACCGTCAGCCACCATGTTCTTCACTGTCTGGGTCCACTTCACAGGGGAAGTGAGCTGTGCAAGAAGGTTCTTCTTGATAGTGTCAGGATCGGTGGAAGGAAGCGCAGTGACGTTCTGGTATACAGGGCATACCGGTGTCTTGAACGTAGTGGCCTCGATTGCTTTTGCGAGTTCTGCACGTGCCGGCTCCATCAGCGGAGAGTGGAATGCGCCTCCGACTTTGAGCACCAGGGCCCTCTTTGCACCTGCTGCAAGCATCTTGTCACATACTTCCTTGATGGCGTCGATTTCTCCTGATATCACAATCTGCCCGTCGCAATTGTAATTGGCAGGAACTACAATCCCGCTCGTACATTCCCTGCATATCTCTTCGACTTTCTCGGTAGGGAGCGCTATGATCGCTGCCATGGTGGACGGTTTGAGCTCACACGCTTTCTGCATTGCCGCGGCCCTGATGGACACGAGTCTGAGGGCATCCTCAAAATCCATTGCACCGGCAGCCGCAAGAGCGGAGAATTCACCGAGCGAGTGCCCTGCCACCATATCAGGATTGAAGCCGTCATAACATTTGGCAAGTACTGTAGAATGGAGGAAAACGGCAGGCTGGGTGACCCTTGTGGCCTTGAGTTCTTCAGATGTACCTTCAAACATAATGTCGGTAATCCTGAATTTAAGAATCTCATTCGCCTTCTCAAGCATTTCCTTTGCGGTGGCGTTTGACTCATAGAGGTCTTTAGCCATTCCTGGGAACTGGGAACCCTGGCCAGGGAAAACATAAGCTTTTTTCATTTTGCACTATTATATTTAAAGTATTCTTCAAATCCGCCTGCAAATATAGACATTTTTCTGATTTCATACAGCATGGCCGTGTTTTCGCTCCATGTGGAAATAAGGGGCCTGCGTTTTCTCAACGGAAGCCCCTTAATGCACTAACCTTAATTATATGTATAACCGGTGCAAAGGTGCCGCAATTAATCGCCTCAGGCAAAGGAAATCGCTTAACCGGAGATTTCAGAAGACGAATCCGCCATAATCCGGTGTCAATGCGTCCCGGATCCGGAGTGACAGTGAGGGGTCTGTCCGGCGGTATACAAAAAGAGGATGGCCGCCATGTATGACAGGTCATCCTCTCTGTACCCCCGTGCGGAATCGAACCGCAACCGTCGGAACCGGAATCCGAAATTCTATCCATTAAACTACGGAGGCGTTTGAAACAGGAGTGCAAATATAGTATATTCAATTTTTATCCGCAAGATTGTTCGGAATCCGTTTACAAATTAATTTGAAATTATTTCTATCTTTGCGGCCGTTTTGCCTGACACTTATGGCATTAATGCTTGTGAAACAGTATACTGCTTTTTGAGAAATGGGAAAGGAAAAGAAAAGAAATGCATCTGCGCGGAGGGAACCTTCATGGCAGGTGTCGCTTGTGCCGTTCATAGTGCTTACCTTGTCGCTTGTGGTGGTAATCAGGATATTCGGCGCAGACGCTCTTTCCGGGGGAAGCCAGGTCTGTCTTCTCCTTGCATCCGCAGTCACGGCTGCAATTTCGATGTTCGCCTACAGGAACTCCTGGGAAGTCCTTGAGGATTGCATACTTGACAACATCCGCTCTGTCGGGTCAGCTGTCCTGATACTTCTCCTTATCGGTGCGATTGCCGGGACATGGATGGTGAGCGGGATAGTCCCTGCCATGATATGCTACGGCATGAAAGTCATTTTCCCGTCTGTATTCCTGGCTGCCGCATGTGCGATAAGCGCCCTGATATCTGTCATGACCGGCAGTTCGTGGACCACAATCGCGACTATAGGCGTCGCTCTCATAGGAATAGGCACTGCCCAGGGCTTCGACCCCGGCTGGACGGCCGGAGCCATTGTCTCCGGAGCTTATTTCGGTGACAAGGTGTCGCCTCTTTCCGACACGACTGTGCTTGCTTCATCTTCTACCGGGACACCTCTGTTCACCCATATAAGATATATGATGGTCACTACCGTGCCGTCTCTCACAATAGCTATGGTCATTTTCTTGACAGCCAGTATTTTCCACCATTCATCCGGTGTGTCGCAGACGGCGGAGTTCTCGCAGTCGCTCAGGTCGGCCTTCCACATAACCCCGTGGCTTCTTGCAGTACCTGTCCTGACCGGAATCATGATAGTGAGGAAAGTTCCTGCTATACTTACACTCTTCTGCGCCGCGCTCATGGCTGCGGTCGCGGCACTGGTCTTCCAGCCTCAGGCCGTATGGGCTGTGGCACATCCTGAGGCGGCCTCCGCGCAGTTCGACGGGCTGTCATTCTGGGATGCGTGTGAAGGGATACTTGTCACGTTCTACGGGTCGACAGGCATACAGACAGGCAACGAAGCCATAGATTCTCTCATTTCCACGCGCGGAATGACAGGGATGCTCAATACCATATTCCTTATAATATGCTCAGTTACTTTCGGGGGAGTCCTTGCAGGAAGCGGAATGCTCAAGAGCCTGACTGAGATTTTCGCGAAACTTGCGCACAGGGCTGTCACTCTTGTCGGCTCCACTGTTGGCACCGGGCTTATGTGCAATATGGTCACTGGTGACCAGTATATCTCCATCATCCTGACCAGCAGTCTGTATAAGAAGCTTTATGAAGAAAAAGGTTATGAGAAGAGGCTCTTGAGCCGCTCTGTCGAGGATTCAGCTACAGTGACATCTGTGCTTATACCATGGAACTCATGCGGGATGACCCAGGCCACTGTGCTTAAAGTGCCGACTCTGGACTATCTGCCGTATGCGTTCTTCAACATTATTTCTCCTCTGATGTCCATTTTCATCGCAGCAATAGGCTACCGGATATACAGGACGCATCCAGACAGGACTGGAGATTTCAAACAGGAAACGGATACTGCTGTTTCAGATAAAGGATAGAATAGTTTTTCAGGTTTTTCTCTTGGAGTTACAGTTTAAATTCCTATATTTGCATAATTGATTTAATTTATAAAAATTCTAAATTACAAAATTATGAAAGAATTGAAAGGAACTAAGACTGAGGCTAATCTTCAGGCTGCTTTTGCCGGTGAGTCACAGGCACGCAACAAATACACTTATTATGCTTCAAAGGCTAAGAAAGACGGTTATGTGCAGATAGCGGACCTGTTCGAGGAGACTGCGAACAACGAGAAAGAGCATGCGAAGATCTGGTTCAAGCTCCTTCACGGCGGAGACATCCCTACTACTGAGGAGAACCTTCTCGATGCAGCGGAAGGGGAGAACTACGAGTGGACTGACATGTACGCGGGATTCGCCAAAGAGGCACGTGAGGAAGGCTTCACAGAGATCGCAGTGCTTTTCGAGAAGGTGGCCGCCATCGAGAAGATGCATGAGGAGCGCTACCGCAAGCTTCTTGCAAATGTGAAGGAAGGCCTTGTTTTCTCGAGGGATGAGGACATGATCTGGGAGTGCGGCAACTGCGGACATATCGTTATCGGCAAGAAGGCTCCGGAGCTCTGCCCTGTATGCAAGCATCCTAAGAGCTACTTCAAGATCCACGCTACGAACTTCTAGCAGAAGGCAGAAGGATTTCTGCAGCAAACCATTGAATTTACTCCAGTCACTTTACGGTGACAGCCCCCATGGGGCGTGCGGCCCTTACGGGTCCTGTTAAAATAATGGGCTGTGTCAAAATGAATGTTTTGATACAGCCCATTTACGTTAAATTATCTGCTTGCTACAGATAGTCCTCGAAATACATTGTCACCTTGTCCATCAGGTGGATGCGGTCCCGGCCCATCACATTGTGCTGTGCGCAAGGGTAAGGGAAGTAGTCCACCTGGACGTTGTTCTTGATGCACTCCCTTATAAAGCTCAGACTGTGTTCCCATACCACCACGTTGTCTACAGCGCCCTGGCAGATGAGCAGCTTGCCCTTCAGGTCTTTTGCCTTGTTGATGAGGCTTACTTTTTCATATCCGGCGCTGTTTTCGGACGGGTTGCCCATATAGCGCTCTCCGTACATTACCTCATACCATTTCCAGTCAATCACAGGCCCGCCGGCGACTGCCACTTTGAATATTTCAGGATAGTTGGTGATCAGTGAGATAGTCATAAATCCTCCATAGCTCCACCCATGCACTCCTATCCTGTCCCTGTCTACATACGGAAGGTCCATAAGCATCCGGATGCCTTCCATCTGATCCGCCATCTCGGCCTGCCCGCACTGTCCGTGGATGGCCTTTTCGTACTCGGCGCCCTGGTTCAGTGTGCCTCTGTTGTCCTGCACATAGACGAGATAACCTCTCTGGGCCATATACATTTCCCACGGGCGGAGTTCCGCAAGCCACGTATCCCTTACAAGCTGTGAGTGAGGGCCTCCGTATACATACAGGATGACCGGGTATTTCTTTGACGGGTCGAAATCCTTAGGCTTTATGAGGCGGTACCAGTTGTCGTATTTCCCGTCGGCGCTTTTCACCGTACCGAGGTCAATTTCGCAGTATGCGAAGCCTTCCGTAGGGTCTTCAGCCTGGAACAGAGTCACATCGGATTTCCCGTCCGTACTCTTCAGGTCTGTGACACCTGGTGTTGAAAGGTTGCTGTACACATCAATGAAATACCTGCAGTCCGGACTGAGACTTACGCTGTGCCACCCCTCTTCAAAGGTAAGCCTTGTACTTCTGCCGGACTTCACGTCCACCTTGAAAAGATGGTTCTGGACAGGGGAGACTTCAGCTGAGGTATAATACACAGCCTTGCCGTCATTCCCTACATACTCGACATCCGCATCTGTCTTTGTAAGCCTTGAAATGCTGCCGTCTGTACTGCACAGATAAAGATTCTTGTATCCGTCCCTGTTGTCAGTCCTGTAGATGAACTTTTCTGTGCTTCCTTTAAGGAACCAGACAGGGTTCTGCGGCTCGACGAACTTCACGTTGTCTTCTGTGAGTATGGTCTTCACGAAATCCCCCGTAGAGGCATCATACATGTTCAGGCGGCAGTGTCTCTGGCTGCGGTCAAGCACCTGGATAAGGATATGGCTGTCATCAGGGGACCATGTGATATTGGTCAGGTACTGGTCATATCCGAAGTCGTCCGCCTTCACATATACTGTACTGTTGGACGCCACATCATAGACGCCGAGCTGTACATTCTCTGAAGACATTCCTGCCATGGGATATTTTATCTCGAACAGAGATCCTGTACGTGTGGTGATGTCAAGGAGAGGGAAGCTGGTGACAAGCGTCTCGTCTTTCCTGTAAAAGGCTACGCGTTTGCCGCTTTCTGACCAGAAAATCCCGTTTGTGATCCCGAATTCGTTGCGGCTGACGAACTGCCCGAATGTCAGGTTCTTGTCCTCGCTCGTCGCGACCGGTGTGACGTTCCCGTTGCGGTCACTCAGATACAGCCCGTTCCCTCTGGTGAACGCGAAATACCTTCCGTCAGGGGATTCGGTGATGTTTTCTGCCCCATCAGGCAGACCCGGCACATCTTCTTCCGGGAAGCCTCCCTTGAAAGGTACTGCAGATGATGACCTACCCTCCAGAAGATCCCTGACCGAGGCAACATTCAGCAAGGTGTTGTGTATGTCTGAAAATATCAGACTGTCTGATGTGCTGTTCCAGAAATAGCTCTGGTTTTTGAGCCTGGTCTCCTTGCGGAGGATAGTCTCTTCCATTGTAAGGGCCTTTTCCGATCCGGTGTTTGCCGGCCTTGACTTTACTATGCCCGGCTGGGCATTTGACGAAATACCGGCCATAGTGACCAGTATGCTGAAAATCAATTTTTTCATGCTAGAGGTTGTTGTTTATTATAATTATTTCCCTTATTTTCCAAACAAGATTGCGAAAATACTAAATAATGTCTATATTTCGAATAATGAGGCCAATAATGGCTGAATAAAAATAAAAGTCATGAAAAATTTAAAAATCAAGGCATTTGCGCTGGCTATCCTGGCGCTGATGCTCACAGGAAACAGGGCCGGCGCATGTACGGGCATTACACTCAAGGCAAAAGACGGCAGCATTGTCCTCGCCAGGACTTGCGAATGGGGAGGAAGCAATCTCGAAAGCCGCTATGTCATTGTTCCACGCAGTCATACACAGACTTCCCTCACACCTTCCGGCCAGAACGGTCTTGTCTATACCACCCGATACGGATATGCAGGTATTTCCGTGATGCAGGACAGCTTTGTCACTGAAGGCCTGAATGAAAAGGGGCTTTCCGCCGGGCTGTTCTTCTTCCCGGGCTACGGGCAGTATGAGGAATACAGCAGTGGCCGTAATTCCTCCACTATGGTGGACGTGGAGCTCGTAGGATGGATGCTCGGGAATTTCTCCACAGTCGAAGAGGTCAAGGAAGCGATAGGAAGCGTACATATCGTGGCTACGAGCCCTGAGGCAGGGACTGCCCACTGGAGGATAGCGGATGCGACAGGAGCACAGGCTGTACTTGAGATAATCGGTGGCGAACCAAGGTTCTACGACAATAAACTCGGGGTCCTGACCAATTCTCCTGGATTCGAATGGCAGATGACAAATCTCAACAACTATGTGAATCTTTTTCCCGGACAGGCTGATCCTCTCAAGCTTACTTATGAAGTGACATTGCGCCAGTTCGGGGCAGGAGCCGGCTTCCTGGGGATACCGGGAGACGTCACTCCTCCTTCAAGGTTCGTGCGTGCCGCGTTCTATAAGGCCACTGCGCCTCAGTACGGCACGTCTTTCGAGACCGTGAAAGAGACGTTCCAGATACTGAACAATTTCGACATACCTATCGGAGTGGAGCACGGGGCAGGGAAGGCGCCTGCGGATATTCCGAGCGCAACGCAATGGACTACCTCTTCAGACCAGTCAGCCCTGCGTCTGTACTACAGGACGGCATGGAATTCCACTATCAGGTGCATAGACCTCAAGACTATAGACTTCGGGAAAGTCGCATATCAGGTCCATCCTCTGGACAAGGTCCAGGACCAGCCTGTGGAAGTGCTTAAGATAAAATGAAAAAGGGCGGATCCAATCCGCCTTTTTTCATTTCCCTGCTTGTCTATCTTACAGCAAGTATGTCATCTACGATATATTTCTGCTGGCCTCGCCACGGAAGGGCCCCAAGGTATTCTTTATAATGCAGTTCGACCGTTTTCCCGCTGCAGCGCATCAGTGAATCCGCCAGGGCCTTGTCTGTGATTGAGAACTCGAATTCGTACGACTGGATGGTAGTGCTGGCATTTTTTGCCCCTTTGGTGAATCCGGCCTGTATGGCCTTGCCCTCGTAGGTCTTGAAAACATATCCCTTGTAGACAACAAAGTTGAGTTCTCCGGCCTTCACGCCTTCCCCGAATACGAAGTAGAACCTGAAATAGATGAAAAGCCCCAGCGCAATCACCACTGTCAGGCTGGTGATGGTTATGATTTTACTTTTAAGTGTCATGGGTTGATATATTTTATATGGTTATTTCAATATACCGCTGCACAGAAGCAGGCCGATGAACGGTGTCTGCTGTCTTTTGATATAGGGTTTCACTATGGATGTGTTGATTTCCGGGAAGTCCTTGACCTTATCATAGGCAAGTATGAAGTCCTTCCCTGTAAGATATTCGCCTTCATCAGCCCTCTTGGTCCCTGGAGTGCCTCCCTTTACAAAAATGCAGCTTCCCACGAATGTCGCGCTGTATCTGATTCCGGTGACTGAAGTGAATGAGCTGTGCTTCTGCACATAGGATACTACCGCTTCCCATATGGCCTCTCCGTCCATTCCTCTGTATTCATCGCATATTTTCATAGTCTTGTTCTGTTTCCGGAGGTGCAATATAGTAATTAAATTCCACTTTTCGGTAATCACCTGAAACTTTCTCCTTTCGCATAGGCTATGCCGCCATGGACCTATAAAGAAAATGACTTTAAAAAAAGGAAGATTTTTCATAAGTTTGCAGGAAGTAATGCTATTTTTATGGTAAAAGACAAAATCAGGATAAATGTATGGTCCGAAATAGGCAATCTTGATGCGGTGCTCCTGCATCCGCCGGGAGCCGAAGTGGAGAATATGACTCCACGCAATGTCCAGAGGGCGCTGTACAGCGACATTCTCAACCTTTCCATAGCACAGGAGGAGTACCGGCAGCTTCATGGAGCGCTGTCCCGTATTACGAAGGTGTTTCTGATGGATGAGCTTCTGGTCAAGGTCCTGGATAATCCAGAGGCCCGTACAGGACTGCTCCAGAGGATATGTGTCAGTGAAGATGCCACGGATTATTACGGGATGCTCCTGGATATGCCCTCAAGAAAGCTTGCCGGAGCACTTATCGAGGGACTCCCGGCAAGGACAGATACCCTCACCGCATATCTGAGGAACGAGTATTATGCATTGTATCCTCTCTATAATTTCTATTTTACCAGAGATGCCGCCGTCACTGTAGGCAACAGCGCCCTGATATGCCGTATGGCCAACAAGGTGAGGATGCGCGAGTCATACATAATGGATGCGATCTACCGCTCAAGCGGTGTGTTTGACTGCAGTGTGGTGGATGCCAATGATTTCCAGCCGCATAATTCCCCGGTAAAGATGGAAGGCGGGGACATCCTGGTCGCAAGGGAAGACATACTTCTGCTCGGAAACGGGTGCAGGACCAGTTCACAGGGGATTGATTTCATGATAGAAAGATACCGCAGGGAGCACGACAAGGGGCAGTTCCATGTCATTGTCCAGCAGCTGCCTTCGGAGCCTGAATCTTTCATCCATCTGGATATGGTCTTCACTTTTCTTGACAGGGACAAGTGCATGATCTTCAAGCCGCTTATATTGGGAGACAACCAGTACCAGACGGTACATATAACGATAAATGACGGTAAAGTGTCCAAAATCAGCTCTGTACCGGACGTACTTACTGCGCTCAGACGTCTTGGTATGGACCTGGAGCCTGTGGTATGCGGCGGCTCCGATGAGTGGGACCAGGAAAGGGAACAGTGGCACAGCGGGGCCAACTGTTTTGCCTTCGCCCCCGGAAAGATACTTACATATGCCAGGAATATCCATACTCTGGAAAGCCTCGACAGGAAAGGATTCGAGATCATTCCGGCAGATGAGCTGATTTCCGGGAAACGGTCTGTGGAAGGGGACAGGCTCTGTGCCGTTACCATTGCCGGTTCGGAACTGCCCAGGGGCGGCGGCGGTGCAAGGTGCATGACGATGCCTCTATCCAGAGACCCTGTACAGTGGTAGCCTTTTATTTCCCGAACAATGGCCTTGACAGGAGATTCAGGATGATGTAAGCCACAAACGAGAGCAATACGGTCATAGACCAGTTCAGTCCCATTGTCAGGACAAGGATGACTGCAATGATGATGATGCCGATGAATGTCACTCTCTGCCGGTATAGGGGAGAGTCCTTGCTTACACCTTTCTTGATTTTCATGGAGAACATGGGGATCTCGCTTATCATCAGCACAGACAGAAGCACAGACACCACGGGGATGAATACATTCCCATCCGCCCATCGTGTGAGAAAACTGTCAGGTTCGTGAAGGATATAGAAAGTCAGGGATCCGCAAATCATTGCGCTGGCAGGCGTGGCAAGTCCGATGAAATTCTCACTCTGTCTTTCATCGACATTGAATTTAGCGAGCCTGAGTACTGAAAAAAGAGCAATGACAAGCGGTACATAGCACCATATGGCGGACGGCCCGGACATAAGCACCATGAGCCTGTGCAGCATTATCGCCGGAAGCAGGCCGAAACTGACAGAATCCGCAAGAGAATCCAGTTCTTTTCCCATGGGTGAATATGCCTTGAGCGCCCTTGCGGCAAATCCGTCGAAAAAGTCGAATAATGCAGCTGCCAGCATCAGCAGGAAAGAAAGCTCCAGCCTGCCGGAAAAAGCGCAGAGTATCCCTGCGATACCGCTTATCAGGTTGAGTGACGTAATTGAATTGGGGATATTTCTTATTATGATGTTCATCATGCTGTCACTAAGCAATGGGGATGGGGCCGGATTTCATGTCCGCCACCATCCCCATCATTATTCATGTATACGGTTATTTTATATTGAGTTTCTTCTTGATGTCCTTAGGAATGGCGTCCTTGTGGACAAGGAAGTTCATGGTCTTGTATTTCACGAAGTTTTCTGACACATACCAAATGCCGTCATACTGCCCTGTGACGCCCCATGAATTCTTCACCATGAAGAACGGGTTGCCGTTCTGGTCTTTCGCAATCCCGTATATCTGCATGCCGTGGTCGTCAGTGGTGGTCTTGCGGTCATAGCCGTCCTGTCTCATCTCAGCAGTGATTTCCGGCTCTCCGGAGGTTACGGCTTCCTCTGCGGGCTTTTCTTCAGACTTGCCCACCCAGCGCTCCTGGTCAGACCCGGCGGCTTTCTTAGGTGCCTCTTTCACTACACCTATGCCGTCTCTGGTGAATCCTTTTTCGCTGACATCAGACCCCCAGGCGATTGTGTATCCGTTCTCGATCGCGTTGTAGATAATCTCCATCATTTCGTCAAGAGGGACATTGTAAGAGGTGTCCCATCTCCAGTTATCTCCCACTTCCACGACAAACTGGCTGTAATAAGGATGGTGGGTGAAGGATGTTACGGAAACATAGTCATCAGGGTTTATGCCGAGGTAGTCCCTGTATGATTCTGGAGTATATTCCACTCCGCCGACCTCGAATTTCTCGGGCACCTTGCCCAGATAAGCGTCAAGGATACCGTCAAATCCGGCAAGCCATGCAGTGGTAAGTGTCCTGTTAGGGTTTGAGGCTACTGCCTTGACATATGCGGCAAGTACAGCGTCAAGCTCTGACTGCTCGGGAAGGTCTGTGCCGTAATTCATGCCGGAATACACACTGTCAGGGACAATACCGTATTCTTTGATCACAGTAAGGACGTCCTCACAGGAACTTCCGGGGCCGAAACGCAGGTCTCCGTCAAGTCTTACGTATTTTACAGCCCTGTCGTGGTATGAATTGCGGACAATGAACATTTCAGACAGGTCTACGTCATCATAACCCTTTATCCTCATGATTTCAGACTCCAGGAATCCGATGCCGGAATAGCTCCAGCATGTCCCGGAGCGGTACTGGTTCTTGATAGAAGAGATAGGATTTTCTTTTACAGTAGTGAATACATACTCAGGAGCCTTCTTTTCCTCGGTCTTGTCCTGGGCAAGTGCCGTGACGGCAGGCAGGGCCATTGCGACGGCCGCTGCAAGTAAGAACTTGTTCGGGTTCATTTCTATTCTGTAATATTAAATATGGTTTAATTTAAATTTCGTTTACAATCACGCTGCGCCTCGCGCATAGTCCAAGCGGCTTGTTCTTTGCAATTTTGCAAATATACAAATAAGCCGAGAGCAGAACAAATTTTATTTGCTATGCCGAGGCGTGGGCCGTATATGTGGCAGCCAGGCCAGATTGAAAGACTCATCGGATTCATGTTTTTTTAGTATTTTCGCCGAAATTTCTGGAAATGGGAACACAGACACGCAACATATTGTACATACACGGTATGGGAGGAGGCGGGGACAGCAGGATCCCCTCCATACTCAAAGAGCATATAAACGATGTCCTGGACCCCTCAGCCGGACTCAGGCTCGAAGTAGTGGTGCGCACATACAGTTTTGACCCGGAAACAGCCTGGGGACAGATAAGCTCATGGGTGGAAGAACTTCATCCCGTACTGATAGCGGGGGAGTCCCTGGGAGCCCTCAATGCGATAAAGATACGCTCCCTGCCCCATGTACTTGTTTCCCCGTCCCTGAATGCCCCGGTCTATCTTGGCTATTTTGCACCGCTTGCGATTGTGCCCGGGGTCACATGGCTGCTGGACCGTATTTTCAAGCCGAAAGATGGGGACAGGCAGAAGCTGCATTTCACATTCCGCACACTTTCCAAGTACAGGAGACTCCGGCGGGAAGCCCTGTCCAATACTCCGCGCCGAGGAAGCACTGACACCTTCTTCGCCTTTTTCGGAAGACGCGACCATTACAGGAAAAGCGGCATCGTGAGTGTGCGTACCTACCGAAGATATTTCGGAGAGACCTTCGCAATGTATGACGGGACTCACTTCATGGAGGAGGAGTTCGTCTTGTCGATGCTTATACCGAAAATCGTGGAGATGTCAAAGGCGCTCTGAGAGCTCTTTCATGCATTTTCGCGCCGACGACCCGGTATAAAGCACGTTGTAGACCATGTCCGCTATCGGCATTTCCACCTTGTGCTTCAAGTTCAGGTGATGTATACACTCGGAGGCGAAATAACCTTCGGCTATCATCGTCATTTCGTTAAGCGCGCTTTTTACAGTGCATCCGTGCCCTACAAGCAGCCCGAGCCTGCGGTTGCGGCTGTAAGTCGAATAGCATGTCACAAGAAGGTCGCCGAGATATGCGCTGTCGAAAGTATCCCTTCCGAACGGATAGCTTTCCTGTATGTAGCGTGTCATCTCCTTTGCGCAGGCGGACACAAGGACGGCCTTGAAGTTGTCACCGTAGCCGAGTCCTTCGGCCAGCCCTGCGGCTATGGCGTAGATGTTTTTGAGTATCGCGGCATATTCAGCCCCGTAAAGGTCGTCGGAGCAGGTGGTATGCACACTTTCCGAAGAAAGCTGTCTGCCGATCTGTGATGCGTTTTCCCGGTCTGTGCACACGACTGTGAGATATGACAGTTTCCCTCTGGACACCTCCTCGGCATGAGAAGGTCCGGCTATGATGCCTATCTGCCTGTAATACAGGCCGAACGTGTCATGGAGATATTCGGCAGCAGTCTTGTAGTCCCCCGGGACTATGCCCTTTATGGCAGATACTGTGAATTTGTCTTCAAGCGGGACCTCCAGCGGCTCCAGGAAGGATTTGAGGTATGCGGATGGCACAGACAGCAGTATCACATCAGCGCCAGAAACGGCATCATTGATGTCACTGTGCAGGGAAAGCAGACTGCGGTCAAACTCCAGTTCGCTGATATATTTCGGGTTGCGTCCTTCGGATGCAAGTCCTTCAAGGACTTCCTTGTTCCGGATGTACCAGCTTATCCTGTTGCCGTTCCCGGTCAGCAGTCCGGCAAGGGCAGTCGCCCAGCTGCCGTACCCGACTACGGCCCATCTGGCATTGTCTTTTATCTTGATTTCCATGCTTTATCCTGGATGCTTGTCAGTCTGCGGATTCAGGAGATATGAATTTCCGCAGTTCTTCATATACCCTGTGCGCAGGCAGACCCATTATTGTGTAATAAGATCCGTCTATCTTCGTGATACCTGTATATCCTATCCATTCCTGTATGGCATAGGCACCGGCTTTGTCAAACGGACTGTACTTGTCTACATAGTACTCTATCTCGCTGTCTGAAAGCTCCCTGAAATGTACATATGCGGTATCGCTGAAAGACTTCTCGTGCACACTGTCCCTTATGGTGACAGCGGTCACAACCCTGTGTACATGCCCGGAAATGAGCCTCAGCATCCTGACAGCATCTTCCCTGCCGGACGGTTTGCCGAGAATCTGCCCCCGGCACAGGACCATGGTGTCCGAGGTGACGAGTATCTCATCATCCTCCAGAGGCCTGTGGAACCCGTGTGATTTCCCTTCGGACATGAGCAGGGGGATCTGTTCGTGCGGTGTGTCCGGGGAGTATTCCTCCCTGAATGTATTCTCTGTATCTATCGTGAATGAGATGTCCATCCCCTCAAGTATTTCCTTTCTCCTGGGGGATCCGCTTGCAAGTATTATCCTTTTGCCGTGAAGTTCCATGTCTGCATTGGTGTTAGATAGCCGTTCAGAACTTTTCCTTGTACTGCTGCACGTCGAGATTCCAGGTCCCCTGGCTTTTCATGACCATTTCCACCGAAGACCTGCAGCATCCTTTGCCGCCAGGGTATGAAGAAATGTAGTCCGCAGCTTCCTTTACCTCGGGTACTGCGTCACTCGGACATGCCCCGATGCCGCACGCCTGCATAACCGGTATGTCAGGAAGATCGTCCCCGAAATACATCACCTGGTCAGGCTCCAGCGAATACCTGCTGCAGAAATCCCTGAAATCCTCCATCTTGTCTCTGGAGCCGAGGTATACATCCTCCGGCTTTATACCGCAGGTGATGAATCTCCTGCGGATGCTCTCCGATCTTCCTCCTGTGATTATGGCAAGCCTGTAGCCGTGCATCGAGGCCATCCTGATGGCAAAGCCGTCCTTTGAGTCGAATGTCCTGAACAGTTCTCCTTCCAGGTTCGCCAGGATACCTCCGTCTGTCATAACTCCGTCAACATCGAAGGCGAAGGCTCTGATCCTGCTGATTTTTTCTTCCAGATTTCCTTTATCCATATATAGGGGTATAATGGTTGAAAAGATTCCGGGTGTCAGGACTTGGTGTTGTTGTTCCCTGGACCGAATCCACCCATAGGGAATGTGGCTTTAGGACCCTCGCTGAGAGTGATCTGCCCGTTCTGCGCCTCGTATTTGCTGATATTGTCCTGAAGTGCGAGGAAGAGTCTTTTTGCATGCTCCGGGGTCATGATGATCCTGTTTGTCACCTCCGGTTTTGGAAGTCCAGGGAGCATGGTGGCAAAATCTATTATAAATTCACTGTGGGAATGTGTTATGATCGCGAGGTTCGAATATGAACCCTTGGCGACATCCTGCTTGAGCTCTATGCTCAGTCCTTTTTCATTGTCCATGATAGATAGTTGTATGTTAAAAATGTAAAATTACATAAAAAATTGCCCGGGAAAGCCGCCCTGCCGCAGGCATTACTGTATCCCGATGAATTTGTGGGTCTGGAGAGACAGTCTCCAGTGAGGGTGCTCCTTGCAGAATTCCACTGATTCAGACAGCAGCTGTCTGTCAAGCTTCTTGTCGCCTGTGTCGCACGGCTGTATGAAATGGTGTCTTGCCGCTATTCCGGAATAGATGCCCATATCCTGCCTGCGGTAGACTACCTTGAGCTCGTCGCATTCTGACAGTGTGACTGCGGCATCAGGCTGTACATCGAATTTCGGGGAAAGTGTCACCCAGTCTACATTGTCGGGTAGCGGGCAGGTGCCGTTGGTCTCGACAGCGACGAATTTCCCCAGGCTGTGAAGGGACTGTATGAATTCCCTGTCTATATACAAGGACGGTTCCCCTCCTGTAAGCACCACATGCTGGGACGGGTACTTCTCCACCTCCTCCATTATTTCCGGCTCTGTGAGTGTCTGGCCCTCGGAGTGGTCCGTATCACAGAAAGGACAGTCCAGATTGCATCCCGAGAAGCGGATGAATATGGATGGAGTCCCGGTATAGAACCCTTCGCCCTGAAGCGAATAGAATATCTCGTTTATCTTGAACGTCCTCATAATGATGCGTTTTCAAATCCGTCCTTTACATATACCGCAACATTCCCTTCAGATTCCTGGAATATTACCTTATAGCACTGGGGAATCTGGTCGCAGATCCACTTTGCAAGGTTCTCGGCTGTAGGATTCAGGTCTGTGACCTCGTTGGCGAAAGCATGGTCCAGACGGCTTGTTACAGTGTCTTTTATATGCTTGAAATCCATCACCATACCGTTGCTGTCAAGCTGCTCGGAGCAGCAGAATACGGTCACTATCGCATTGTGTCCGTGCAGATGGGTGCATTTGCTTTCATAATCCAGACTGAGCCTGTGAGCAAAAGCTATTTCTATGCGTTTGGAAACGTAGTACATGTCCTGTATATATGCGGGTATATATTAAAATCCTGCAAACTTAAGGAAAACTGCTGAAATAGCCAATCAGGAGTCTGTTTAAATTTCAATTTTTCACCCGGGACAGGCTGTCTCCGGCAGTTGTGTGCATGCGTACTGCGGCTATGGCGAATACTGATGAAAGTACGGATCCTGCGACGAAAAGTATACCGGATGAGATCATTATATCGCCTATACCTGCAAGCGGCGAGAAAAGTCCTCCTGCAGCGAACCCGGAAGCTCCGAGCAAGGCCGAGGCCGCCCCGGCATGTTCCCTCCCTGCATCCATGGCCAGGGTATTGGACGATGTGAAGGTAAGTCCGAGCATTGCCAGAAGACAAAGCAGCAGTATCTCATACAGCCAGAAGCTGCAACCGAGGCACATCGCCGCGCACAGCAGCACGGAAACTGCGGTCATTCCGACGCTGCCTGTCAGGAATGCCTGTTCCATCGTGCGGAACTTCAGGGAAAGGGCGGCTGCGGCTCCAATCGCGAGTGCGTTGGCCCCGAAGCATATGCTGAACATCATCGGGGAGAAGCCGTAATGTTCCTGCATGATGAATGGAGATGAAGAGATGTTGGTGAAAAGCACGGCCTGCGAGAAGGCGAATTGCAGGATGCAGCACATGTACAGACTGTTTCTGGACAGTGCGGTGAATCCTTTTATTACGGGGCTGTCTTTCCGTGATGCGCCCTTTGTCCGGCCTTCCGATATGCTGTCAGCCGGCTTTACCTGGTGTGTCTCCCTGAAATGCGCCGTCCCGCCCAGAAGCATCGCCCCGATCCCGAAAAGACACCAGAATATGCCGTGCCATCCGGTTCCTCCGGCAAGTGCTCCGCCTATTACCGGGGCCGTTACGGGGGCGATGCCGTTGATGGCGCCGATTACGGCAAGCATTGCTGCAAGGTCACGTCCTGTGTAGATGTCTGATGCTATCGATCTGGCGATGACGATACCTCCGGCTCCCGCGATGCCCTGGACAAGCCTCATGGCTATGAACAGCTTTATGTCCGCTGCGTATATGCAGCCTGCAGTGGCCGCAAGGAACAGCACGAGGGCCGTGACAAGCGGAGGTTTTCTTCCGGTGCTGTCGCTTATGGGACCGAATATGAGCTGGCCGATAGCCAGGCCTGCCATACTGGATGAGAGGCCGAGCTGTACCATGGAGGCTGATGTCCCGAAATATTCCGCCATCGACGGGAGGGTGGGCAGGTACATGTCTGTCACGAAAGGCCCGAAAGCTGTGAGCATCCCCAGGAATATGAGGATAAATATCCTGTTGTTCTTTTCCATTTTTATTCTGAGTTCAAATCCGGATGCAAAGGTACCGCTGTTTATCTCTCGAGAAATATCAATATCCGTATAAATAATTTGATTTTAAGAACAGATAATACCATATTTGCCATAGATTTGACTAACAGATTCGAAAAACAGAATTATGCCATGTACGCAAAGTTCATGACTGCCGATGCTTCGATAGATGTCGATGCCTTGGAATATGTGGAAGGACCTATGGAGTCCCTTCACGGGAGCAGCGCAATATTCCGGTGCGGACTATGCCTAGTCTGTACTTCGGGGGGATGTACCGTATCCACGGGGGCAAGCACATATAATATGACGGCCTGTGCATTTCCCCACGGTATCTCAACAAGATAACGGTCAGGCATGTGGACGGTCTGAGTCCCAAAAATATCATTGATGACCAGCTCTTGGCGGAAATCAAGGTGCGGCTTGTGAACTCTTCCCTTTCAATCACACAGATAGCCGGGGAACTGAATTTCTCGGACCAGACGTACATGAGTTCTTTCTTCCGCAGGCTTACGGGCCGGTCTCCTGCGGACTACCGGAAATCTGCGGCAAGATGATATGATATCCGTGGACCGCACGCGAAAATACGATAATTTCTTCTCAGCGGCCCTCTTGTGGGCATTATAATGTGAAAAAATGACTATATTTGCAGGCTTGCTGGACCTTGAGGTGGGTCTGGGAGTGTAAATTGTTGATAACAAACACCTTCGGAATCAGTAACGTTCGGGTTCCGGAGAGTTTTTAATAATAAGATACGGATACTTTATGGAACTTCCTGCAAAGTACAGTCCTTCTGAAGTGGAGGACAAATGGTACGCCTACTGGCTTAAAAACAAGTTTTTTCATTCAGAACCGGATGAAAGGGAGCCTTATACGATAGTGATTCCGCCACCTAATGTGACCGGTATCCTGCACATGGGCCATGTGCTGAACAATACTTTGAATGACGTGCTTGTGCGCAAGGCCAGGATGGACGGGAAGAACGCATGCTGGGTGCCCGGTACAGACCATGCGTCCATCGCTACGGAAAGCAAGGTGGTGGCCAAGCTCAAGGCGGAAGGAATCAGCAAGGAGGACCTTACCAGGGAAGAGTTCCTTAAATATGCATGGGAGTGGAAGGAGAAGCACGGGGGGATAATCCTCAGCCAGCTGCGCAAGCTCGGTGCCTCATGCGACTGGGACAGGACAAAGTTCACCATGGACCCGGACCTGAGCGAGGCTGTGATCAATACTTTCGTGTATTTCTACAGGAAAGGTTATATCTATAGAGGCGTAAGGATGGTGAACTGGGATCCTGTCGGACTCACGGCCGTAAGCGACGAGGAGGTCATCCACAGGGATACAGTCAGCAAGTTCTACCATCTGAGGTATTTCATATCCGACGGGAAAGGACATCCTACGGACAAGTACATCGTCATAGCGACAACACGTCCTGAGACTATCATGGCAGATGCTGCCGTATGTATCAACCCGGAGGATGAAAGGTATCATTGGCTGAAAGGCAAGAAGATACTTATTCCATTGATTAACAAGGAAATACCTATTATTGAAGATAGCTATGTGGAGATGGGCTTCGGGACAGGATGCCTGAAAGTTACGCCTGCACACGATGTGAATGACTATGAGATAGGCATAAGGCACAACCTTCCGGTGCTGGATATCATAGACGACCACGGCCGTCTCAATGAGAAGGCGCAGATACTTGTGGGGGAGGACCGTTTCGAGGCAAGGAAGAAGATCGAGGTGATGCTCCGCGAGGCCGGAAACCTGGAGAAGGTGGAGGACTATACTTCCCCTGTCGGATATTCAGAAAGGACAAATGCGGTCATAGAGCCGAGGCTGTCGATGCAGTGGTTCCTCAAGATGGAGGACCTGGCAAAGGAAGCCCTGGAGTCTGTCGAGAGCGGGAAGGTGAAGCTCATCCCGGACAAATACCGCAACACATACCGTCACTGGATGGAGAACGTGCGCGACTGGTGCATTTCCCGCCAGCTCTGGTGGGGACAGCGTATTCCTGCCTACTATCTCCCGGACGGAAGGTTCGTGGTGGAGGCCACTGCGGAAGATGCGCTCAAGGCGGCCAGGCAGCTTGACCCGGCAGTGACGGCCGCTGACCTGAGGCAGGACGAGGACGTGCTGGACACATGGTTCTCCTCATGGCTGTGGCCGATATCCGTGTTCGATACCCATAAGGCGGGACATCCTGACGCGCAGCCAAACAGGGATCTTGCCTATTATTATCCTACAAACGACCTGGTCACAGGTCCTGACATCCTGTTCTTCTGGGTGGCGAGGATGATCATGGCCGGGGACGAATTCATGCATGATGTGCCGTTCAGGAATGTGTACCTGACCGGAATCGTCCGGGACAAGCTGGGAAGGAAGATGTCCAAGACCCTTGGCAACTCCCCGGACCCTCTCGACCTGATAGCGAAATACGGCGCGGACGGGGTACGTCTGGGCATGATGCTCTGTACATCCGCCGGCAATGACATCCTTTTCGACGAATCCCAGGTGGAGCAGGGCAGGAATTTCTGCAACAAGGTATGGAATGCTTTCCGTCTCATGAAGGGATGGAGCGTGGACGACGGGGCCGTGCAGCCTGAAGCGGCTGCAGCTGCGGTGAAATGGTTTGCAGGCAAGCTCGATATGACAATAGCCGCAGTGGAGGACCATTACTCGAAGTTCAGGATCTCGGATGCCATCATGACCATATACAAGCTGTTCTGGGATGACTTCTGCGCATGGTATCTTGAACTTGTCAAGCCTGCATACGGAGCTGGTATCGACAAGGCGACTTTCGAGGCGACGGAGGGCTTCTTCGATTCACTTCTGAAGATGATACATCCTTTCATGCCGTTCATCACCGAAGAACTCTGGCAGAATATGGCACCGAGAAAGGAAGGGGAGACCATCATGCTGCAGAGGACGCCTGCTGCGGGTGAATATGACCAGTCCGTCATCACAGATTTCGACATGGCCTGCGAGGCAGTGGTGGCTGTACGCAGCATACGCCAGCAGAAGGGACTGTCACCGAAAGAGGCACTGACACTTCTTGTCAAGGGAGCTTTCCCTATGGATACTCTTCCTGTAGTGCAGAAACTTGCAAATATTTCATCCGTCTCTGCCGTGGAGTCGTTTGACGGGGTGGCAGGTGTGTCATTCATGGTCAGGACTGTAGAGATGTTCCTGCCGCTTGAGGGCCATGTGGACGCCGCGGAGGAGCTTTCTAAGCTGGAAGCAGCGCTTGACTACCAGGAGAAGTTCCTTGCATCCGTACGCAAGAAGCTGTCCAACGGGAAATTCGTGGCCAACGCCCCTGAGCAGGTGGTGGCTGTGGAGCGGAAGAAAGAAGCCGACTCTCTCTCCAAGATAGAGAGCCTTAAGTCAGCCATTGCCGCCTTGAAAAAATAGCCGGAGTACCATCATGCGCTGAGGGCACAGCCCCCGGCCGGTGGATATACCGAAAAAAAATATGTTGTATCATGACATCGGAGCTTGAACTTGACATAAGATATTATGAGACTGACCAGATGGGCATAGTCCATCATTCCAACTATATCCGTTTCTTTGAATGCGGCAGGTCGGACATGATGCAGAAGGCCGGGCTTCCTATCGAGGAGATAGAGAAGGCCGGTGTCATGCTTCCGGTAGTCTCGGTGGAATGCCATTACAGGCATCCGGCATACATGGGGGACAGGATAAGGATAGTCTCGAAGATAGACAAAGTCCCGATGGCCAAGCTTGTGGTCAGCAGCGAGATATATAACCAGCACGGGGAGCTCCTTGTCACCGGGGAAGTGGTGCTCGGCTTTATTGATGCCCGGACACGGCATCCGGTACGCTGTCCGGAAAAGCTCGCACGGCTGATCGGGGACACCCTTTAGGCGGGCATGCGGAAAAGTAAAAGCAACAATTACAGATAATCATAACATAATATAGTTCAGGATATGTTTATACCATTGATTTTTGGACTTGGATTCTGGGAAATAGCACTGATAGTCTTTGTCATTCTTCTGCTGTTCGGAGCCAAGAAGATTCCGGATCTGATGAAAGGTCTCGGTAAAGGTGTCAGCAGTTTCAAGGAAGGGATAAAAGGTGATGACAAGGACGGGGCCTCAAAGGATGACGACGGACCTAAGGCTATTGAAAAATGATTTCCATCAATAACCTTACAGTATCTTACGGAGGCTTTACCCTGCTCAACGACATCAATTTCCATATCAGCGAGAATGACAAGATCGGACTGGTAGGGAAGAACGGTGCCGGCAAGTCCACCATTTTAAAGCTTATCTGCGGACTCCAGACTCCGACATCCGGAAAAATCGCTGTGCCTTCAGGGCTGAAGATCGGTTATCTGCCGCAGATCATGGAGCATCATAAGGGCAGAAGCGTCATAGACGAGACAATGACTGCTTTTGCCGACATGTATGCACAGGAGGAAGAGCTTGACAATATCACGAAGGAACTGTCCGAAAGGGAGGATTATGAGTCACAGGAGTACCGGAGGCTCATTGAAAGGATGAACGAGATCAACGATTCGCTTTCTTTCACCCGGAGCGAATCCCCTAGAGTGCAGGCGGAAAAGACTCTGCTTGGCCTGGGGTTCAAGTTTGAAGAGCTGGACAGGGCCACCGAGACATTCAGCCAGGGCTGGAACATGCGCATCGAGCTTGCCAAGATACTGCTTTCCAAGCCGGACGTACTGCTTCTTGACGAACCTACAAACCATCTGGATATCGAGTCGATCGAATGGCTCGAGGGCTACCTCAAGGATTACAGGGGGTCGCTTGTGCTGATTTCGCATGACAGGAAATTCCTGGACAGTATCACCAACAGGACCGTGGAGATCATGCTGGGCAGGATCCACGACTATAAGGTGCCGTACAGCAAGTATCTGGAGCTGCGCAAGGAACGCATTTCCCAGCAGAAAGCAGCGTACGAGAACCAGCAGAGGATGATCGAGAAAAGCGAAGAGTTCATCGAACGATTCAGATACAAGCCGACCAAGTCGAACCAGGTGCAGTCCAGGATCAAGCAGCTCGAGAAACTCGAGCGGATAGAGGTGGATGAAGAGGACAATTCAGCGCTTGCGGTGAAATTCCCGCCTGCGCCGCGCTCGGGTGACATCGCCTTCAAGGCTACGGACCTCAAAGTCGGGTACGGGAGCAAGGTGGTGTTCTCCGGAGCTGACATTGAGGTGCGCAGGGGTGAGAAGGTAGCCCTGGTAGGCCGCAACGGTGAAGGTAAGACCACGTTGATGAGAGTCATCATGGGCGAGCTCGAGCCTATGTCCGGAGAAGCGAAGACAGGACACAACGTCAGCATCGGCTACTATGCCCAGAACCAGGAGGATATCCTGGACAAGAACGACACGGTGTTCGGGACCCTCGACAGAATCGCAACAGGGGATATCCGCACCAAACTGCGTGATATCCTTGCCGCTTTTCTCTTTAAAGGGGAGGATATAGACAAGAAAGTGGCCGTGCTCAGCGGAGGGGAAAGGGCAAGGCTGGCCATGGCAAAGCTCATGCTCAAGCCTTATAACCTCCTGGCCCTGGACGAGCCGACCAACCACATGGACATCAAGTCAAAGGATATCCTCAAGCAGGCCTTGAAAAAATATGACGGCACTCTGATTGTCGTATCGCATGACAGGGACTTCCTGGACGGTCTTGTGGACAAGCTGTACGAGTTCAGGGACGGCATGGTGAAGGAGCACCTCGGTACTGTGGCCGAATTCCTTGAAAGGCGCAAAATCGAGAATCTCAATGAACTCGAGCGGCATCTCAAGCCTCAGTCCGTGCAGAAGCCTGCGGAGGTCCAGGAGAAGAAAACAGTGTCTCAGCAGGAATACCAGGCCAGGAAATTCATCTCAAAAGAAGAGAGAAAACGCAAGAACAGGATACAGTTCCTGGAGAAATCCATTTCAGACATAGAGACAAAGATGAAAGGGATAGAGGCCAGGCTCCAGTCTCCGACCCCTGATGATGACATAATGGACCTGACCCGTGAATATCTTGAACTGAAGAGGGACCTTGACGCCAAGACAGACGAATGGGTTGCGCTGGGAAGCGAGGATGAAACCTCTGCATGTCAATGAAAGAAAAAATAACAAACCATACCATGGAAGAAAAGAAAGACCAGTACCTTTTCGGAATGCATCCGGTCCTGGAGGCTGTAAGGTCGGGAAAGAAGTTTGACAAGGTCCTGTTGAAACAGGGACTTGAAGGAGAGCAGTTCAGGGAGCTTCTGAGCCTGCTGCAGCAGAATGGAATAAGTTTCCAGTTTGTCCCTGCCGAAAGGCTCAACAGAGCAGTCCGCGGGGCTCATCAGGGTGTGATAGCATATATATCCCAGATAGATTACGTGTCCATCGAGGACTTGGTCAATAACGCCCTGGCGGTAACCGGCACACCTGTGTTTGTCATACTTGACGGTGTGAGCGATGTCCGCAACCTGGGAGCCATCGCACGTTCGCTTGAATGTGCCGGGGGCAACGGCATCATAGTCCCTGCAAAGGGCGGCGCCGCCATCAATGCGGATGCCATCAAGGCATCGGCAGGGGCACTGATGAGGCTTGACACATGCAAGGTGCCCAATCTCAGGGTTGCCGCATACTATCTGAAGCAGAGCGGATTCAAGCTTATTGCGGCTACCGAGAAGGTTGACAGGCTCATGTATGAGACTGACATGACAGGGCCGTGTGCCATAATTATGGGCTCGGAGGACAAGGGGATATCCTCATCCATGCTTGAGCTCGCCGATGACCGTGCGGCTATCCCGATGGCCGGGCAGATATCATCCCTGAATGTATCTGTAGCGGCGTCTGTGATGATTTACGAATGTGTAAGGCAGCGTCTGAGGAAATAACGATGTTTATACTGGACTCACACTGCGACACTCCCTCCCAGATGATGCGTCTGAGAGATCTGTCCATAGATAATGCCCGTGGGCATGTGGATATTCCTAAACTTGTCAAAGGCGGCGTCGACGCTTCATTTTTCGCTGTCTACACTCCGGCTTCACTCAGTCAGGAAGAAGCCTGCAGAAAAGCCCTTGAGCAGATCGGTGCCGTATATGACACTGTGGATTCCAACCGAGGCAAGGTCGCACTTGCCTTTACCCCGGACCAGGCCCTTGAAAATAAGAGGAACGGGCTTGTATCCATCTTCATCGGTATGGAGAACGGGGCTCCGGTAGGGAAGTCCCTGTCGCTTCTCAGGCTTTTTCACCGCATGGGGGTGAGATATGTGACGCTTACACATTCCAGGGACAACGAGATATGCGACTCCTGCGCTTCAGTACACAAGAGGTGGCACGGACTCAGTCCGTTCGGCAGGGATGCTGTCGCTGAAATGAACAGGATCGGGATGCTTGTGGATGTCTCCCATGCTTCGGATGAATCATTTTATGATGTCATATCCTGCAGCACCAGGCCGGTTGTCGCCACACACTCATGCTGCAGGGCACTTGCTGACCATCCGAGGAACATGACGGACGACATGCTCAGGGCTCTGGCAAGGAACGGGGGAGTGATCCAGATAAATTTCTTTCCGGTATTTCTGGACAGCGGGTTCGCCGCAATCCTGGAACAGTCAGGACTTATGGAGAAAGGCGAGCCTGTTGAAGAGGCGTTCATAAAAGACCCGGCGGATCCGGGAAAACGTGCTGCCTGGTACCGTATCCAGGATGAACTGCAGGCTCTTCCGCGTCCCGGATACAGGAGGATTGTAGACCACATCGACCATGCTGTAAAGGTGGCAGGAATAGACCATGTAGGGATAGGCTCTGACTTTGACGGAATAGAGGTCACTCCGGAAGGTATGGAGAATGTTTCGTGCATAGGTAAAATCTTCGAAGAGATGAGGCTCAGAGGGTATGACGAAGACCAGATCGCAAAAGTAGCCGGCGGAAATTTTCTCAGAGTGCTTCGGGAAGTACAATCCTGAAATTCAACGGAATATAACGATGTAAAGCATTAAGAAAAGGAAATATAACATTATTGTTATAGTCTATAACAATAATGTTATATTT
>JADIMB010000096.1 GCA_017694995.1 Candidatus Cryptobacteroides faecavium
GAGATTTCCGAGGGGAGATTTTCTGATCTTTTGAAAAGGATAGCAGAGCTATCTGACTGAAAAAAATCAGAAAATATACACCGGAAAGGTCCATAAAAGAATCTTTGAGAAAAATTTAAACAGCTTCTAAATAAAACACAGAACAATGAACTTTCCTGAAAAAAGAATTATCATCGGCATTGCACTCGCCGCAGTGCTTCCATTCCAGGCTTTCGGCCAGAATGACTCACTTATGAACATAAAGCCGCAGGGCAGCGAGCTGCGCATCGAGGCGGCGGGGTTCGGGATAACTCTGGGCAACAACGAGAACGCCGGATTCCATGACCCGTACAGCCCAGGGAAGCACAGGCAGGCAAGGGTGTCAACCAGCCTCGGCATCGCGTCCACTGATTTCGGGTTCAATATACTCAACGGGGTTTCCTACTACGGCCCGTGGAGCGGCCTCGGGGACTTCCTCGACATGCGCGGCGGGAAAAGCATCAGACTGGCATGGGAGCCGGCGGCGGTGGACATAGCCCTGGACCGCAGAGGCTGCGTATCCCTCATCGCAGGGATAAGGCTGTCGGCGGACAACTACATGTTCTCGGAGCCGTACACACTGCGTCCGGACGGCGCAGGGCAGCTTATGCCGGAAAAGCTGGAAGGGTACATAAAGAAATCGAAGATGACCGCAGCGTACATAGGAATCCCGGTGAAGCTGTCGTTCAGGCTCGCCAGGACGGTATATCTCACCGGCTACGCCTCCTGGGACCTGCTGCTGAATGCGCACACGAAATACAAGAAGCCGAAAACCAAGGACAACCTGCCGGGAATATCCCCGTGGAAAGTATCCGCAGGAGGCTGCCTGTCAGTGTCCAATATAGGAATCTACTGCGACTACGGAATCACCCCGCTGTTCAAGGACGGCACAGGAGCCGATGCCCATACCATCTCGGTAGGGATAAGGTTCGGTATATGACAATATGGAAAACCGCGACAGTTTCACCACAAGGACCGGACAAATGAAAACACACAGGCTCATACAGTTTTTATGCACGGCGGCGCTGCTGGCGGCCTCCGCCCTCTCTGTCTCCGCCAGAGAGAGGGGGATAGATTCCCTGTTCTCGGCGCACTCCGGGGAAAAGGGATATACCAGCGTGACATACGGGAGCCGTATGCTGAAGATGATGCAGGACGGGGCGTCGGCCCAGCTGCGCAGGCTCCTGGAAAACATCGATGTCATCCGGATAATCTCTACGGAGGAATTCCCCGCCGAACTGGAGAAGCAGGCGCAGGAAACAGCTGCGGATGACTGCTACGAGCTCGTCTCGGAGGTCGGGAGCGGGGAAGTATCCACAGCGTTCTTCTTCAAGGAAGAATGCGGGGACAAATCATCCTTCATGATGATAACATCGGACAGCAGGAGCACGGCTGTCCTTGACATCTACGGGATTTTCGACATCAAGGACATATCTAGTCTCTCGGCGCTGACGGCGGAATAGGACGGCATTGGACATCCTATCTCTCCCTCAGGGAGAAGATAAACTCCAGGCCGCCTTCCTTGCGGTTCACGGCGCGGATCTCGCCGCCATGGAAAGCCACAGCATTGCGGACGATGGAAAGTCCGAGCCCAGAGCCGCCGTCATCACGGGTACGGCCTTCGGAGACACGGTAGAACCTCTCAAAGATGCGGGAAAGGTGCTCTTCCTTCACACCGTGACCTGTATCATAATATGTGAAATGGCAGAACCCTTCGCTCTTTGCATAACATTCGACATGGATGGTGATGCCGTCCCCTGCATATTTGACACTGTTTTCCACAAGGTTCCTGAATATGGCATAGAGCAGGGAGGCATTGCCCTGCACCACAAGCCCTTTCTCCAGCGCATTCTCCGTATTGATCCGCTTGGCGTCAAGCGAAGTACGGAACTCCTCGAAAATCTCCTCCACCACATTGTGCAGGTCCACAGGCTCCTTCTGGAGCTGCTCCGGAGCCTCTTCTATCTTGGTTATGAGCGCTATGTCGCGGATAAGGTCAGAAAGCCTCAGCGTCTGGACATAAGCCCTGTCTATGAACATGTTCTTCCGGTCTTCAGGGATTCCAGGGCAGGTTATGAGCGTCTCAAGGTATCCCCGGACACTGCTGACAGGAGTACGGAGTTCGTGGGCTATGTTGTTGGTCATCTGCTGTTTCATCACCTTGCTCTTCTCCGCCTCGGATATGTCGTTGACAGTGATCTCGAAACCGTTGTCCGGATAGATGAGCATCTGGATGCCGTAGTTGTGCCCCCCTTTTGAATGTTTGAAATTGAACACCGGCGCGGAATCGTTCTTCACCGGCGTGTTCCTTTCCAGGAATTCCAGGAGCGGGGCGAAGACACTGCTCTTCCAGATGTCATTCAGGTCAGGGGTCGGGCGGTCCAGAAGGGTGTTCACATACTGGATGAAGCGCGGGTTGGCATACTGCTTCTCCCTGTCGGGCGTGAAAATGGCGATACCACCGTCATAATAATGTATATGCAGCAGGAGGCGCTCTTTCTCAAGGGCGATCATATCGTTGCTGCGCTTGAGCATCTTGTAGCTGTCAAGCATCTTCTCCCCTATCTCCCCCAGCTCGGAGTCAGGAAAAGACAGGTCCATATTGTCCACATTGCCTCTTGAGGCCTCCTCGGCAAAATACCTGAGTTTCGAGATCCCCTGCCCGAAATGGTCAGCCAGGAAAATAAGCGAGAACAGGGCGACGATGAAAAGCGAGAACACCAGGATCAGGAACAGTGTGTCCGGCTGGAAGAAACGCTTCACGCCATGTTCATACGGCATGGCCACCCTTATTATATATCCTCCATATGATTTGGCGAAATAGAAATACGGCATCCCGGTGGTATCGGACTTCCTTATGGTGAAGCCCTCCGAGCGTTCTATCGACTGCTGTACCTCCGGACGCAGGTAATGGTTGTCAAGACTGTCGATGTCGGCGTCCGAGTCGAAAAGCACCTTGCCCGACTTGTCAATGACTGACACCCTCAACTCCCGGGGCAGCATACCTGCAATACCGGCATAGTCTGTCGTCTGCGCAATGATGTCCGCATAGCCGGAAAGCCTGGACTGAAGGATCTCAGCCTTATATCTTCTCTCCGTACGCAACTGGAAGATAACCAGCAGAGCGGCAAATATAATAAACACCCCTGCAAAATATGTCAGGAGCTGTTTCTTATAAGTCGTCCTTTTCTTCACCATTCTTGTCTGTCACATTGAAGCAGTATCCGTATCCGGACCTGTTGGTTATATATTTTTTGTATTCACCGAGCTTGTTCCTTATCCTTGCGATATGCACATCCACCGTCCTGTCAAGCACATACGGGGCATCTTTCCAGAGCTCTCCTATGATTTCCTCCCTGGAATACACCCTTCCCTGGTGGGAGGCGAGCAGGCTCAGTATCTCGAATTCCTTCTTTGAAAGGACTACAGCCACACCGTCGGCGTAGACCATCTTCCCGGTCACGTCTATCTTGAGGTGGCCGGCATTCACCGGCTCGGGGTCCTGGGCCGGAGCGGCGGAGTACGAGGCGGCCCTCTTCATCACCGCCTTCACCCTTGCCAGCACCTCGTGGATGGAAAACGGCTTCCCGATATAGTCGTCCCCTCCTGCCGAAAACCCTGTAAGCAGGTCATTCTCGGCACTTCTTGCCGTGAGGAATATTATAGGTATCTGGTTGTCCCGCTCTTTCCTCACCACCTCGGCCATCTTGAAGCCTGACATCCCGTCCATCATCACATCCAGAAGAATAAGGCTGTGTTCCGGACCGAGGACCTCCAGAGCTTCCTCCGCAGAAGAGGCGCAGTCCACTTCATATCCGGCATTCTCAAGGTTGAACTGCAGAATTTCCCTTATATCAGCCTCGTCATCGACAATAAGTATTTTTCCCTGGTTTTCCATATTCTATACAATAATGTACGCAAAGGTATGATTTTTAATTCGTCCGGAGGCCCGCAGGCCAATAAATATTTTGTTACAATTTCCTGTAACAAAAATTTAACAACAACTTCATGGTTCGCTAAATACTGTTGACTATTTTTGCGGCGGAATTACAATTATTCTTTTATGGATTGGATTTTTCTGGGATTTGTAATATTCCTGTTTATTCTAGCTATCTCTGACCTGTGGGTAGGAGTCAGCAATGACGCTGTCAATTTCCTGAATTCAGCAATCGGTTCCAAAGCAGCAAAATTCCGCACGATCATCACAGTGGCCGCCATCGGCGTGTTCTGCGGGGCAATCATGAGCAACGGCATGATGGACATCGCCAGGCACGGCATCTTCAGGCCCGAGCAGTACTGCTTCCAGGAAATAATGTACATCTTCCTGGCCGTCATGGTCACGGACATCATTCTCCTTGACGTATTCAACTCGCTGGGAATGCCGACATCGACCACCGTATCAATGGTATTCGAGCTCCTTGGCGCCTCGTTCGCCATGGCCATGTTCAAGATAGCGGGGGCAGGAGACGGTGCAGGGTTCTCCGACTACCTCAACACGGAGAAGGCCCTTTCAGTGATAATGGCCATTTTCGTGTCAGTGGCGCTTGCCTTCATATTCGGTATGCTGATCCAGTATATCTCCAGGCTGCTTTTCACGTTCAGCTACTCAGGGAAGCTCAAATGGAAGATCGGACTGTTCGGCGGTATCGCCGCCACGGCAATCATATACTTCATGCTCATAAAAGGAGTCAAGGACCTCTCCTTCATGACACCGGAGCTGAAAGACTGGGTGCATACGCATACTCTTGAAGTCCTCGGATGCTGCCTTGTGTTCTTCACCGTGCTGATGCAGATCCTGCACTGGTGCAAGGTCAACGTGTTCAAGGTGATTGTCCTGATAGGCACGTTCGCGCTCGCTACCGCGTTCGCCGGGAACGACCTGGTGAACTTCATCGGAGTGCCGCTCGCCGGGTACGACTCATACCTCGACTACATGGCCTCCGGGAGCTCAGACCCTGATTCCTATATGATGGGTGTGCTCAACGAGCCCGCCAAGACACCTTTCATCTTCCTGTTCCTGGCCGGAGTAGTGATGGTCATAGCACTTGCCACTTCCAAGAAGGCGCACAATGTCACAAAGACCGAGATCAGCCTCGCCAAGCAGGACGAAGGAGACGAGATGTTCGGCTCTTCAAAGGTGGCAAGGAGCATAGTCCGCTGGAGCAACGCCACTGCGACATGGCTTGTGGCCGTCACACCGGAGAAGGCAAGGGCATGGATCAACAAGAGGTTTGACAAGAGCAATATAGAAATAGAGGACGGGGCGGCTTACGACCTGGTCAGGGCATCGACCAACCTGGTGGTGGCATCGCTGCTCATCGCGCTGGGCACATCGCTCAAACTGCCGCTCTCCACGACATACGTGACGTTCATGGTGGCCATGGGTACCTCCCTCGCAGACCGGGCATGGAGCAGGGAAAGCGCAGTGTTCAGGGTGACAGGTGTGCTGTCGGTGATAGGCGGCTGGTTCATAACAGCCGGAGTGGCCTTCACCTGCGCATTCATAATCGTGCTTCTCATGCATTTCGGAGGCAATGTGGTGGCAATAATCATCGTCATCGCCGGACTCGCGGCCCTTATCCACAACAACATCCGCTACAAGCAGAAGAACGAGGAAGAGAACGGGGACAAGCAGTTCAGGGCCATACTTTCATCCCAGAACTATGACCAGACATGGAAGCTGTTCAGCGACTATGTGGCAGACAACGAGTCCAGGTTCCTCAACGACATGGCCGACAAATACAATGACATAACGGACGGGCTGTTCGAGGAGAATGTAAAGGTCCTGCGCAAGAGCTCGAACGACCTCAAGCAGGAAAAGATGAAGCTGAAGAACCTCAGGCGCAAGGAGACCCTCTGCCTCAGGCATATAGAGCCGGAGGAGGGACTGAGGAAGAGCGCCTGGTTCCATATGGTATTCAACAGCATGGAGCAGCTTTACTATTCCATCAGACGTATATGCGAGCCTCTTTACGAGCATGTCGACAACCATTTCTCGCCGCTGCCGGAGAAATATATCGCGGAATTCACCGTCCAGCGTGACAGGACAGCCAGGATCATACGCGGTATCGCTGACCTGTGCAAGGCCGGGGACTATTCCGACCTGAGGAACTTCGACAAGGAAATCTCCGACATGCAGGTAGAGTTCTCAGACCTGAGGAAATCACTCATGATAGACATCCAGAACGAGAATGTGAACCTCACAGTGGCATACCTGTACCTGAACCTGATACAGGAATCTGAGCAGATCACTATCGAGCTGCAGCAGATGTCGCGCTCCTCACGCAAGTTCCAGCAGGGGTAGTCCGGCACGTCAAAAACACGAAGTAAAAAACCTCAAAAACCGGAAACGGGTTTTGGGGTTTTGTTTTTATATGTTTTGAATTATTCAACGTCAGTCCGAGGAGCTTATGCCGTGGCTTCATGTTATCTATGGCAGGCATGCCGTGTATGAAAATCCGATTTTGAAAGGAAGGAAATTTTTACGAGCTTTACACTGTATTTGACAGTGAAGGCGAACTGTCGTAAAATGACATTGTTATATGGCAATACTGATGTTGGACACAAGACGTTTTCGGATCATATCGGCCATTGCCGCACTTTTCATGGGCTTCTCCACAGTGCAGGCGCAGGAGAGGGACAGCACATATAGTGCTGACACATCAAGGCTTACAATAAATAATGCCAGAAATGAGCTGACCGGAGGTATGGTCCTGCCGGAGCTGATGATTCCCGAGGAGGACATGACGGCATACAGCCGGGAGAAAATATCCTCCATGATGAACGCATCCATCTCGCCGATGTTTTACAGCACTCTCGACATTAAGCCCTACTATACAGTCGTTCACAGTTTCAACGGGATGATGCATGAGCACTATGGCATCATGCCTCTGACAGGGAACCTACATGCGTTCCTGGGCCGCAGGGACACGGACTGGATCAACCTGTTCAGTTCACAGACCGCATATCTTGCTGCCGGAGTGCAGCTTGCTCCCTGGCTGGAGATAAACGGAGGCGGCATTTTCGGCATGAGTATGCTGAACGACAGGAAACCTTTGCCTGTCTTCGGAGGAATGATGTCCGTGGTCTTCCGCCCGTCAGATGACACGAGCATAATGCTCTGGGGCAGTTTCACCAACGTGAGCGCTTTCGGACCGCCGACATTCAACCCGGTGAATGTCCCGACCCTGAATATCGGAGCATCAGCCAAGTTCAGGGTCGGGGATGCCACCATCGGTATCGGGGCGTCATTCTCCACAGCCCCTTAGAGGTCTGGATTGCAGCACCGGGACGGTGAAATATTCCGTATCAGGGAATTCGCGCCGCAGCCGGTCCTTAAGGAATGTCTGTGTGTCATCCGCGATGGTGGAGTCTTCCTCATGCGGGAACATATTGAACACAAGCATTTTAAGTGGTATGCCTCTGTTTTTCACCGCTTCAAGGCTCAGAAGCGTATGGCTTATGCTTCCGAGCCGGCCTGATGTGACGAAAATAAGCGGATAGCCTTTTTCCTTTATATAATCTATAGTGAGCAGGTCTCTTGTGAGCGGGACCATCAGCCCGCCGGCACCTTCCAGCAGGACAGCGTCGTAACGTTCGCTCAGGGTGTCCGTGGCAGACTCTATCCTGGCGAAGTCTATCTCCCTGCCGTCTATCTCGGAGGCAAGGTGCGGGGAGCATGGATATGAGAAGATTTCAGGCATGGTGAGCCGCTGCTCATCCTCCGGGAGAATGCCGCAGCCCATGATTTTCCTGTGCAGGAGGATGTCCTCGGACATACCCGTGTTGCCGGTCTGGATAAATTTCTGGGTAACGGTCCTTACCCCTGCAGCGTTCCATACCCTCGCTATATAGCCTGTAGCGTAGCTTTTGCCGGCATCGGTGTCGATGCCGCTGACGAAATATACGTTGTTTTCCATTGTTAGAATATTTTAAACTTTGTTTATAATCACGCGGCGCCTCCACTGCTCCGGTTTCCATGCCGGAAACCTCGCTGACGTTCCGGTGCGGCCCTGAAGGGCCTTTCCATTTTAATCCCCAGTCACTTTGTGACAGCCCCTTGTTAAGGGGCGCCACCCCCTCCCTTCCCCCTCGCTGGGGGCCCTGTCGCAGGCCACAGCCCGCTCCTTAATGGGAACGTTTCCGGCATACCATTATCTCAGGATGATATGTCAGGGTGAGTTTTCCTTCTTCCGTGGAGAACTTTTCCCCATACCGCCTTGAGAAATCAGCCAGGCGCCCCCTGGTCCAGAATTCCTTCCTTATTCCGGTCACTCCCGTGCTCTTGAGATGCCGCAGAACAGATACCGCATCATCGAAAAGAAGCGTCTGGAGATATTCGTCAGAAAAAAGGATATCGAAATTCCCCTCAAGCATCTCCTCAAGCTCCTTAAGCGAATAATACCGCAGAGACCTCCCCTCGAGGGCTTCGAGCTCGGAAAGGTTGCCTTTCCCGAACGTACTGAAAGCCAATATGCCTCCATTCCTCAAAAGGCTGCTTGACTTGCTGAAGAAAGCCGGGAGGTCATGGAACCACTGGAAAACGGAGCAGGACACTATCATGTCAGGATGCACAGGGAATTCCTCCGACTCGGCATCTCCGGGGAAGAAGCGTGCATGTCCGGAGACAAGCAGATCTTCAAGTGACAGGATGTATTTTTCATTTATGTCGTTGAGGATGAACTCCTCCGGGTCAAAGCTGGAGAGCAGCATCCTGGAGAATATCCCCGTCCCGCATCCGATTTCCAGCACCTTGCCGCATCTTCCCGGGCGCCTCATCTCCGGCAGCAGCGACGACAGGCAGGAGGCAAGGCGTATAGCCGCACCGCGCTGTACAACGGCATTGTCGCCGTATGTCCCTGCAGCCCGCGAAAAGCGTCCTTTCATCAGTTCCTTGTCAGTCATTCCTTCCGATTGCATATTCAAACAGCTCTTTCCCGTAGTGAGGGGCATCCATCTCCGCCGTCCGGACTCCGGTCCAGGCCCTGCGCTGGTTCTCAGCAGGAAAAATCATGTCATCCCGGCCGATCACGGCAATGTCCCATCTGAAATCAGGGCACACGCCGCTCTCCTTCACTGCAGTATAAAGGGCGGCAAGTTCATCCTTCAGCTCCTCCGGGGAGCGTTCAGGCCTGCGCGAAAGGTATTCTTCAAGGTTCTTCCCGCACATCCGTCTGACGAACTTGTCCAGGACCGGGCGGCTCATGCGCTCAAGAGTCCCTTCGAATACTCTTGCCGGAATCCCCCTGAGGTCATCCACAGGATACATTGTACCGTTCACGGCAATCCTTCTCTTCAAAGGACAGTCCTCAAGGCCTGGCCCGGCAAGGACGTGCGCGGCTGTCCAGACTCCCATGGACCAGGCCACAAGGTCCACCGACCCGTAGCCCGTGAGCAGGCCCGCATCGAAATCCGGATTCCTGTAGTCGCAGCACAGCAGCACGTCGCTCCCCTCAGGATAACTGTATCCGGAGAAGAGCCCTGGCCATGTGCCCCAGCCGCCGAAAATGAGCAGCAGGGATGGCCGGCCTTCTTTCTTCAAAAATTTCTGTATCATAAATCAACGTCAGTTCGACGAATTACTTTTAACTATATTAAACTAATATTCAACACCTTAACTTCAATGACCGGATTCCGTCGCACTGACGTTAAGGATTTCTTCCAGAAATCCTGTCTGTCCACCCCCAGTCTCCTGACGGTGACAGCCCCGGCGGGGCATGCGGCTCCGCTGCGCTCCGCCGGCACCTGCGCTGCTTCGGTTTCCATCCCGGAAACCTCGCTGACGCTCCGGTGCGGCCCTGAAGGGCCTTCCAACCAATTTCAAATGTCTGTCCGGCAAATTTAACTCTTTTTCCTGGAAACTGTCTTCAGGTATTCGCCGGCCTTGGCCAATGCCGGTATGATATGCGGGAAGATATATTCCTCGCCGATTTCCGCGTCCAGACCGAACTTGTGCAGTGTGGAGCGTACCTGAGGGTTCACTCCTGAGAGGATGACACGGATTCCCCTCTTTTCTGTACGCTGGCAGAAGCTGCGCAGGTTCCTTATGCCTGTGGAATCCATGAAGGAGACCTTCCTCATCCGGACTATCCTGACATGGACTCCAGTCTTGCGGCCTTCCTCCAGTTCCTCAAGGCGGCTGGCAAGTCCGAAGAAGAACGGCCCGTTGATCTCGTAGACCTCTACACCTGCCGGGATGTCAAGATGCTCCGTATCGTCAAGCTGCGCAATCTCATCGTTTTCCGTGGCGGCCACGTGGTCATCGTCAAGCACCTCGATAGAGGATGTCTCCATGACACGCTTGACAAACAGCACTACTGCGAGCAGAACGCCCACCTCGATAGCTACGGTCAGGTCCACAAGCACAGTCAGGAAAAACGTTATGAGCAGCACGGCCACATCGGCCCTGTCGGCCTTCAGCAGATACCGGAACGTCCTCCACTCGCTCATGTTGTAGGCCACCACGACAAGTATCGCGGCCAGGCATGACAGCGGGATATATACCGCATAAGGCATCAGGAACAGATATATGAGCAGGAGGACAGCGGCATGGACTATCCCCGTCACAGGAGACTTCCCTCCGTTGTTGATGCTCGCCATGGTACGTGCCAGGGCCCCGGTAGCAGGGATGCCGCCGAACATGGGCGTCACGATATTGGCTATGCCCTGCCCTATCAGCTCGGTGTTTGAGTCATGCCGGTGCCCCGTGACCCCGTCGGCAACCATCGCAGCGAGAAGGGACTCGACCGCACACAGGACAGCGATCGTGAACGCAGGCGAGACAAGCCCCTTGACCGTCTCATAGTCGAAATCCGGTGCGACAGGCTTCGGCATCGGCAGCCCTGCGGCAAGCTCCGGGAACTTAGAGCCGATGGTGGCAAGTTCCACGCCCGCGAACCTGCTCAGCAGGAGGGAAGCGGCCGTGCCGAACACCAGCGCGACCAAAGAGCCGGGCACCTTCTTGTTGAACCTGCCCCAGAATATTATGAGCAGCAGGCAGCACAGGCTCATGGCCGTCTCCGCCAGGTCGGCCGACCCTATATTCTTTATATAACATATCCATTCGGGGATGAAACCGGACGGCACCTGCACATCCAGGCCGAGGAAATCCTTCACCTGGGTGGAGAATATCGTCAATGCTATCCCGCTCGTGAACCCGACCACTATCGGATAAGGGATGAACCTGAAGATCGCACCCATACGGCACAGACCCATCACCACCAGTATCACCCCGGCCATGATGGTGGCTATCACCAGTCCCTGCATCCCGTACTGGGCCACAATGCCGGAGACTATCACGATAAAGGCACCGGTCGGGCCGCCTATCAGGTACCTCGACCCTCCGAAGACCGAGACGAGGAAACCTGCCACGACCGCCGTAATGAGCCCCTGCTGGGGCGTGACCCCGCTGGCTATGCCGAATGCTATGGCGAGCGGCAGCGCTATGATTCCTACAATCACCCCCGCAGCCAGGTCCGATGCGAACGTGGAGGAACTGTACCTGCCTTTAGCGAACAGGTTGAAGAATTTGGGTCTGAACACCTTGCCTACACTTAATTTCATAGATTCCTTTTAAAGTTAACGTCAGTCCGACGAATTAATGTTTAATAATATTATAAATCAACACTTTATCTTTCCCTCCAGGGAACCTCGCTGACGCTCCGGTGCGGCCCTGAAGGTCTTGCGACCTTCGTCTGTCCACCCCCAGTCACCTGCGGTGACAGCCCCGTCGGGGCATGCGGCTCCGCTTCGCTACGCCGGCACCTGCGCTGCTCCGGTTTCCCTCCCGGAAACCTCGCTGACGCTCCGGTGCGGCCCTGAAGGTCTTGCGACCTTCGTCTGTCCACCCCCAGTCACCTGACGGTGACAGCCCCGTCGGGGCATGCGGCTCCGCTTCGCTACGCCGGCACCTCCAC